>JAKJHH010000009.1:6147-42261 GCA_022703965.1 Verrucomicrobiota bacterium | reverse complement strand
GGCTCGGTACTTTTCAATACTCCGTTTGCCGTGAGACCCTTTATTTCGGCTTTTTCCTCGGTGGACAGGAAGCTTGTGGAGCAGTCATGGTGTCTTGGAGTCTCAAAGTTCCAGACCTTTTTCCGCATAATCATTCCGATGGCCTGGCCCGGAATTCTGACCGGAATCGTACTTGCCTTTTCGCATAGCCTAGGCGAGTTCGGCGTTGTTCTGATGCTTGGCGGTAATATTTCAGGCGTGACGAGGACAATTTCGACCTCCATATATGATGACGTTCAGTCCATGTCCTATGCTTCGGCGAATCAGACGGCTCTTATGCTTGTTGCCTTCGCTTTCGTGACTCTCTGCTGCGTATATGCTCTTCAGAAAAGGAATCTTCCTCTATGAAAAACATGATCTTATGCGCGGATTTCGAGAAGCGTTTCGAATCCACAATCATCAAATCGGCCTTCAGTCAGAGCACTGAAGGCTTTTCGTCCACCATACTTTTCGGCCCGTCAGGATGCGGAAAGACTACGACATTGCGCTGTCTTGCCGGACTCGAAAAACCCGAAAAAGGGCACATAAGCTGGAATAATGACGTATGGTTCGACAGCGCTTCCGGTGTTTTTGTGAGTCCACAGCAACGGAAAACCGGATTCCTTTTTCAGGATTACGCGCTTTTTCCTTTCATGACGGTTGCTCAGAACATCGCTTACGGGATGGAAGATCTTAGTCATAAGCAGCTTCTCGATTTCATGGAGCGCTTCAGAATTGACGGCCTTGAAAAGCGCATGCCTAACGAGATTTCAGGAGGCCAGCGTCAGCGTGTCGCCCTTGCCAGAGCGCTTATCAGAAAACCCGGCTTGCTGCTTCTTGACGAACCGCTTTCCGCTCTTGATATTCCTACTCGAGAACTGGTCCGTCAGGAGCTGCGCCTTTTTCTCAAGGCCAATGAGATACCGGCTGTGATCGTCACTCACGACCCGATGGACGCCCTAGCGCTCGGACATAACATTGTTGTCATGGGCAACGGCAGGGTGCTTCAGACCGGCGCTGTAACCGATGTCTTCAGCAAGCCCTCGGATCTGTCTGTGGCGAGGATTGTCGGAGTCGAAACAGTTGTTCCGGGCAGAATTCTTTCGGAATCGTCCGGAATCGCTCTCATTAAGGTGGGCGAGACCTCTGTCTATGCCTGCCCGGAGGAAGGCTTAAGCGGGGATGTCAACATCTGCATCCGCGCTCAGGATGTTATTGTCCACAGCGGCTCTTACGATGGAGACAATCCCTTGAACAGACTGAAGGGAGTCATAAGCTCTATCACTCCCGAGGGACCGCTTGCCAGAATCAATATAAAATGCGGCTTTGATCTGACTGCTCTGGTTACAAGCAAGACTGTCAACGACAGCGCACTCAGGGAAGGTAGCGAAGTCACGGCGCTTGTCAAGGCCGTCTCTGTGCATGTCATTCCTGCTAAGGGGACTAGCGGGACAGCAACGTCTATAAATATCAGCGGAGTCCAGTCAGGAAACCGTCTGATGCCTTCCATTCTTATAAAGTCCATGCCCGGTGCTCAGACAGGTTTTCTTGTCCTTGCCTTCCTTATTGCCGGAGCTCTATTCAGCAGTCCGGTTTTTTCCGGCATATTTATTATAGCCATCATTTTTCTGCTTATTCTTTGGGGAATCCGCTTTAAAAAAATGCGTAGAATGTGATTTCAGGAAAAATATTCCTCAATCTTCAGAGATGCTTTTAAAAAAAAGCTCTGGAAAGACTCCTAATCTGTGATAGATTATCAAGATTGCAGCTACTCATTATGAGGTCTCTAAAACGGCTTCATCGGAGTTTGGCGTAAAAAATTGTTTTGATTCAGTTCCAGGCAGACTAGAAACGTTAATCCGTATGATGGTCTCCCTGAAACCGGAACAACATAGTAATTTCAGGTGAACAACATTTACGGAATGAGGACTATGAAAGATATTCCCGTGCTCAAAATTGGAGACCTCGAGATATGTCCGCCGATCATCCAGGGCGGTATGGGAGTTAAAGTGTCAAGAGCCGGACTCGCGGCTGCTGTTGCCAACGAAGGATGCGCAGGTGTCATTGCCAGCGTAGGCCTCGGCATGGATGTCAAAATCCCGGGCATGACTATCGGTGACACTGCTGTCGAATTCCTCCGCAGAGAAATCCGTAAGGCCAAGGAAATGAGCAAAGGCCCTATCGGTGTAAATATAATGTATGCCCTTACCCATTACGGCATACTTGTAAAAGCTGCTGTCGAAGAAAACGCCGACTTTATTATTTCAGGTGCGGGACTTCCGCTTGATCTGCCGAAATATCTTTCTCCCGGCAGCCGTACAAAACTTATTCCGGTAGTATCTTCGGCCAGAGCTCTTCAGGTTATCTGCAAGCGCTGGGCACGTTTCAACAAGCAGCCCGATGCCGTAATCGTCGAAGGCCCGCTCGCCGGCGGACATCTCGGCTACAGCCATGATTCCGTCAACGGTGAAAATTCTGAAAAGCTTGAAGACATCATCAAGGGTGTCATTGAGTATGCAAATACATGCGAACCACGTATTCCCGTTATTGCCGCAGGCGGTATTTTCGACGGTGCCGATATCGCGCATTTCCTCAAACTCGGCGCAAGCGGAGTTCAGATGGCCACCCGTTTCGTATGCACAACGGAATGCGATGCACATGACAACTTCAAACAGGCCTATATCAATGCCAAGGAAGAAGATATAACAATCATCAAGAGTCCTGTAGGTCTGCCCGGCCGTGTTATCAGAAATGACTTTGTCAACCGTCTTCAGCACGGTGAAAGACTTCCTTTCAGATGCGAATACAAATGTCTCTGGACCTGTGATCCTGAGAAGTCTCCGTACTGCATTGCCAGAGTTCTTGGCGATGCCGCAGACGGCTACATGCAAGATGCTTTCGCTTTCGCCGGAGCCAATGCTTACAGGTGTAACGAAATAATCTCCGTCAAGGAGCTTGTCACAAAGCTTGTTGCCGAAATGCACGCTGCTCAGGACTAAAAAACAGGGAGTGTATTCTTGCACTCCCGATGAATTCACTTCTGCATTTTTTGATGGACAGAATAAACCACGACAAGATCTGAATAAACGATAATTCGTGATAATATTTTTTCATTTTTGAGGGACATTTGACTGGCAAGGAAGCCCTTGCAAGCTTGCAGTGCCGCTCAACTTCGTTGCGACACAAAAAAGGACATTTGACGGGTAGTGCCGTCAGTCCCTTGACTGGCAAGGAAGCCCTTGCAAGCTTGCAGTGCCGCTCAACTTCGTTGCGACACAAAAAAGGACATTTGACGGGTAGCGACGGCAGTCCCTTGCCGTCGAATCCCGTTTTCAGATTCTTCCCGTGCGCTGAGCGAAGCTGGAGCGCACTGCTTGGGTGAAGGTCTACAGACCTTCTTTGCTTGAGGCCATGCCGCGCTAGACTTGCTGGAGTAAAAATATTATTGAGCTTTTGCGCCGAAAAGTTCGGCTCTGCGGTTTTTCGCCCATGCTGTTTCATCATGGCCGGTGTCGGCGGGACGTTCTTCTCCGTAGCTTGTGACCTGAAATCTGCTTCCGTCTATGCCCCTGCTGAGAAGGGCTTCTTTTACCGAGATAGCTCTGCGTTCGCCGAGGCCTCTGTTGTACTCCTCACTGCCGCGCTCGTCTGTATTTCCCTCGATTACGAGGCAGATAGAACTGTCATTTTTCATGAATTCGGCGATTTTATCGAGTTTCTGACTTTCAGTAGGACTGATTTTGTCGGAGTCGAAGGCAAAATAAATGTTGTTGTATGGCAGTTTTATGTGAGAGTTTGTTCTCCAGTCACCTGATTTAGCGCCTGGACCTTCACCCGGATTTCCCCATGCGCCCGAACTTGCCGGATCAACAGTCTGAGACTGAATATTATTTGTACTGTCCGAAGCAGACGGAGAAGAAGACGATGAAGCGGAAGGATCATATCCCGAACTCTTATTGCCGCTGTCGGAACTGCATCCGGTAAAGAGCAGTGAAACTGTGAGGAAAGAAAGAGCGGCCATGAGATTCAGTTTATTCATAAATACAATCCTTTAAAGAAATTACAGATATAAAAAAACGCCGCTGGAGGAGGTATTCCGGCGGCGTTAACGGATAAGGAGGTTGGAAAAATCAGTTCATCTTTGCTCCGATGAGCTCGTCTCTACGATTCTTTGACCAAGCCTGTTCGTTGTGGCCGGGATCAGCAGGCTTTTCTTCGCCGTAGCTGATGGTCTGGAATCTGCTGCCGTCAATTCCCTGGCTGACAAGGAATTCTTTGGCGGCGATAGCTCTGCGCTCACCGAGTGCTCTATTGTATTCTTCGCTGCCTCTTTCATCGCAGTTTCCTTCGATGATGAGACCGACGTCTTTGTGTTCCTTCATATATGCAGCGACCTGCTGGAGCTTCGGAACTTCCGAAGAGCCGATGCGGTCAGAGTCAAAGGCAAAGTATATTTTCGGGAAATTAAGTCCGGGAATGGGAGTCCATTCGCCTGCTTTTCCGCCAGGTCCTTCACCGGGTTTTCCCCAGTCGCCTGCCGCCATCGGATCAACGCCGCCATGAGCGTTACCTGCTCCGAGAGCATCCGGGCCGCCTGTGCCGCCAGCTCCGTTTTCCGGACCGGCACCTTCTGTCATGAATCCTGCTTCCGGTTCGTCGGACTCAAAGAGACCGCACCCTGTCGTGGAAAATACAAGACCCGCTGCGAGAATACCAAGACTCAAAAGTTTAGACCAGTTCATACTTTTACCATTCGTCCTTATGTTATTTTAAAATCCGTTATTTTTATTGCTTAAGAATTGAATTGATAGCAAAAACAAGTACATTTTTTCAAATGTACAGGAGCTTATCTTTTTTTCAAAGCAGTAAGAATATATTTTTTCTGTTAGAAAAATCAATAGTCTAGAATGAATTAATGCGGGTTTTTAAGTGAAACTATGAAAATTGACTGGGCAAATCTAGGATTTAACTACATTCCGGCGAAATCGCACATCCGTTACACATACGAAAACGGAGCATGGAATTCGGGAGTGCTTTCAACGGATCACAACATCACGCTGCCGATCGCGGCAACATGTCTCCATTACGGACAGGCCGCTTTTGAAGGCCTCAAAGCTTTCCGCTGCAAGGATGGCAAAGTCCGCGTCTTCAGACCCTCTGAAAACTCAGCCCGCATGAATCTTACGCTCAGACACATTCTTGCCGCCGAAGTTCCGGAAGAAATTTTCATTGAAGCAATCAGAAGAGTCATTGCCGATAATATAGAATATGTTCCGCCTTACGGAACCGGAGGCTCCCTCTATGTCAGACCTCTGCACATCGGCTCAGGCTCCAGAATCGGTATAGCCCCGAGCGACAAATATGAGTTCATCGTCCTTGTCGTTCCGGTAGGACCATACTATAAAGCAGGAATGAAGCCTGTCGATTCTCTCGTGATCGAGGATTTCGACAGAGCCGCTCCCAAGGGAACCGGTCACATAAAAGTAGCCGGAAACTATGGAGCCAGCCTCATGCCTCAGCATATAACCAAGGAACGCGGCTTCCAGGTTCCGCTTTTCCTTGACGCGAAATCGCACGAGTATATCGAGGAATTCGGAACAAGCAATTTCTTCGGTATTACTAAGGACGGCAAATACGTTACGCCTGACTCCCACTCAATTCTTCAGAGCATCACAAACAAGTCTCTGATGGAAATTGCGTCGGATATGGGCATGACGGTCGAAAAGCGTCCGATACACAAGAGCGAACTGGAAAGTTTTGCCGAAGTCGGAGCCTGCGGCACGGCTGTCGTCATTACTCCCATAAGAAAGATTCTCATCGAAGGAAAGAGTGTTTTCTACGGTGACGAATGCGGGCCTGTCCTCAAGAAACTTTATGAGGAAGTTACCGGCATTCAGTACGGAGAGCGTCCGGACAAGCATAATTGGATGCTTGAGCTCTGATTTGCGGGTTCACCGGAATCTTTACGTCCCGCCCTGATTTGAAAGGAACTGAAAAGTATGGCACTTTTAATTTTTGAACAGGACGGAGAAAAGAAATCCGTCCATCTTGACACAGAAAAAGAATTCACGATAGGCAGGAGCCGCAGCAGCGATTTGAGTTTATGCGACATCCCTGCCATAAGCCGTCATCATTGCAGCGTTTACTACTGCCCGACAGAGAACGCATATGCGATAAGCGATCTGCATTCCACCAACGGAACAATGCTTAACGGCTCAAGAATATCTTCCGATGTCCTTCTCAAAGACGGCGACAGGATTCTCATCGGTCCCGTTCTGATGCGTTTTGCCGTATCGGATGACGCTTCGACCATCACCGCCAGTATCAAAAAAGTTGCTGCTCCTGTAAAGGTTTTCAGCCTCAACGATCTGGTCGAGGCCGATCTGACTCAGACTCTTCCAAAGTTCAGCGGCGATGAAGGCTCTGTACCTCCCGTTGCCGAGAGTCTTCTTGAGCTCAAGCATGGTGATAAGCTCCAGGGCAATGAAATTATACGCAAACTCGGCGACGGCCCACGCAGTTCAGTTTACCTTGCAAAATCTCCGGATGTGAAAGATGCGGTTGCGGTCAAGCTCTTTAACGCTGATTTCTCAGCCGTTCCCGATGCACAGAGAGATTTCCTTGAAGCCTTGCAGTCCTTTTCAGAGTTCTCAAGTCCGGCCTTTGTGCAGCGCCTTGAGGCAGGAATTTACAAAGGACATTGTTTTTATACGATGAATTGCCTTACAAACGCAAATCTTGCCCGCAGAATCACACGCAACGCTCCTTTTTCAGAGCTTGAATCTTCATACATTTTACGCGCTGTCGGTAAATCCCTGGAACTTGCGTTTATGAAAACAGGACAGCCTCACCTAAACCTCAAGCCATCTAACGTTCTGTTTACAGGCGATGATGATATTGTGATTTCAGATTTCGGGCTTTCTCCATGGTATTTCAAGTATGTTTGCGGAGGCATTACCATCGGTTCTCCGTACTACGCCAGCCCTGAACAGATAGCGGGGCGTCCCGCCAACTGGCATGCGGATGTTTATTCTCTGGGCATAATTTTCTTCCAAATGCTGACCGGCTCTCTGCCATTTAACGATCAGGACGAGAAAAAAGTGCTCAAAATGCACATAGAAGAAGCCTTTCCGACGGTCAGCTCCATGAATCCCAATATCAGTATTACGCAGGAAACCGCCGCATTGCTGTCCAGAATGACATCCAAGAACGCCGCCGAGCGCTACGAGTCCTGGCAGGACTTCCAGATGGATGTACAGAAGGCAGTCGATGCTATCATCAAATCCTCGCGTATCAGAACCCCTTACAATCCCTCAAGAACCTGAGGACAATAAGAGTTTCCGTTCCAGCCGTCATCTGGCAGAGTCAGGATAACTGAGGACGGGGTGTCAGGATTTTTTAAATTCCGGCAGATTATAAAACTCGACGAGGGGAACCATATATATGTTGCCGTAGCCGCTGCGGTCTGATGTAAATATGAGATATTTGCCGTCAGGAGAAATTCTGGGATGAGGATGCGTTTTCTGTATTCTCATTCCTGAATTGTGAGTGCAGAGTATTCGCGGAGAGGAATAGCTGTCTCCTTCTTTTTTCCAGCACTTTATTACTCCGTCGCCGTCGCCGACAATCAGTGTTTCGTCAAATGAAAAGATGTGACCGGTCTCTCCTCCGGCAGGAAACGCAGTGTCGGTTTTTTCAGAATTGTCGTAGCGGATGTGACCGAACATGCATGCTCTGCCCGGAGCCGTCCTTCCATGATAGCCAAGACGTTCTCCGTCGGCATACCAGTATTCGTGCCCGACGACTTCCTCTCCGGAAACAGGACGGACAGGATGAATTTTTCCGTTGAGCAGATTCATTATCCATATGCGATGTCCGACTTTATTCCATGGACCTTCATAGCAGAAGCTGATCAAATCCGGTCTTGTGGGAGAGGTGTTGACATGTCCGAGCCAGCGTTTTTCCTCGTGAACAAGTCTGACTTCACCTCCTTCGCATGAGATTTCTATGATTTTACTGAGCGGATGCGATTCCCAGACTCTGGCTGAGGCTGCCGCTCCGAAACGCGGAATCAACTGCTCAGGATCGTGAAATATGCTGATATAAACGTGTTTGCCGTCCGCTCCGCAGTTGCTCATATGCAAGTTCCAGTCTTTTCCTATATGGAAGATTTCTCTGGAGATATGTGTGTGTAAATCTATGGCGTAAAAAGTTTCTCCGTCACGATAATAAGCTTCAGGACGAAGCGGATTGACGCATACAGGCAGAAAACTGCGTTTATGTTCGTCAAGATCCGTGATCTGTTCAATATCGCCGCTTGCTATATCGAGTCCAAAAAGATTGCTTCTATTATTGCGATCTGAAGCGAATAAAAGACGCTTGCCCTCGTCATACCAGCCCGGATTGGTGAAGTAAAGATGATGACTGTGTCCTTTGTAGTCCGTAAGCTGAGTGACTTCAACACCGGAAACCTGATCAATGCTCATTTGTTTTTCGTTGTACATAGCTGTAGTTCCTATCATTTGCTGCTTGAATTTGAAAGAACAGAGAATGTTTATGGAACATTATAGCAGAAACAAAGTACATCGTTTTGCACCGGATAAAGAAAAATCTGATCTCTGGATAAAAAGTTAATTAAGTGCAAAATTTTTCTTATAATCACCCATAGGAAATATGTATTTTCAGAACACGCTACGGAGGGAAGGAAAATCGCTCTGCCGCCGCTCGGCGGGCAGGAATGAATTCCTGCACTCTGTTAAAATGCTTCGCATTTTACTTTCTTATGGGATGCCTGTGTTAATTTTTCTTGTAATCACCCGGATTCAACCCATACTTGCAGTGAAACGCCCTGTAGAAATAACTCAGGTTATTGAAGCCGCATTCAAAGCATATTTCCGTGATGTTTGCGTCTCCGTTCTTCAGCAGTTCAGCGGCCTGCTCCAGGCGTATCTGTCTGAGCTGATGGAAAATACTTATCCCGCGCCTGCTTCGATATAAACGGCAGAGGTAGTTTGGATGCATGGAAACCTGACTTGCCAGTTCTTCCAGCGAAATATCTTCCTTGTAATGTTCCCTGATGAACATGTCCACATAATCCAGAGCCTGTTCCGCTCTGACTCCTTCGGAACGGTTCCCGCCATCTCTATTCAATTCAATCAGAAGCAATAACAGAAGATATTCTATGGCATTGCAGGAGTTCATATCATCGGTTTCATATTCATTCAGCAGAGAACGGAAGAGCCATGCAACTTTCTTTCCGGTCTTGACAATATAAAGCTCTCTGTTCTTGGATCTCAGTTTTCTTTCATTGAAATTCCAATAAAAAAACGAAAAAAAGTTAAAGTCGCTACTGAGCTTTTTAAGCTCATTTTCAAAGAAAGAAGGCATGAATGCCAGATTGTAAATATGGATTGCTTCAGACTTTATTTCGTAGGAAGTCTGATCCTCCGGATGAATCAGATACACATTGCCTGGCGCAAGAGGATACTTCCTGGAATTGATTATTTTAAAGCCATTGCCATCAATTATATACACTATTTTCCAGAAGTCGCGTCTAAATGTATGGTCAGGACTGAAGCTGTTTTTGTCGTGCCATACATCCCATATGGCAAAAGGATACTTACGCTTAAAAAAAGATTTCCCACTGTACGGTTCTGACAAAATCTTTCCCACAACTTAGGCCTCCTTGAATAGCCTCTGTCAATATATATGAAAAGTTTATATAGTGCAATAATAAATAAACTCTTTCAGAAAGCCTTGAGTGGAAAAACTTGAAAAAGCGACTAAGCACTGGAATATTAAATGGTTTAATAAGCTAACTATTTAAGAAACGGCTTTGAAATCATATGGAAATTCTGAGTATCTTATCAGTCTCCTTGCTCGTCTTTTTTCTTGCCTACCGTTTTTACGCGGCATATATCTCAAAAACTCTCGGTCTGGACAATTCAAAACAGACTCCGGCTCATATACATAACGATGGCGTGGACTACGTTCCGACAAAGATTGGAGTTCTTTTTTCACATCACTTTGCCGCGATAGCAGGAGCCGGTCCCATCGTCGGCCCGATTATCGCAATGGGCTTCGGATATATGCCAGTCTGGCTCTGGGTTCTGCTCGGAACGGTGCTCATAGGAGCCGTTCAGGACTACACAACTCTTTTCGTGAGTATGCGCGAAAATGGACGCTCAATGGCGGATGTCGCTCACAGAGCAATGGGAAAATGGGGATTCCTGCTTTTCATTTCGTTTACAATCATAATGCTGCTGCTTGTTACATCGGCCTTTCTCAAGATGACAACGGTATCGCTGACCTCGCTGGTGTCTCTGGCTGACATGAGGATAAGTCCGGATGAAACGCTCTCGCTGCTCAAAACAACGACAGTAAATGGAATCATAAAAGTCCAGATCGGCGGTATAGCCTCGACATCAGTCATAATCATGACGATTTTTGCTCCGCTTATCGGCTGGCTTTACTACAAAAAACATTACAGCGTAACGCTGGTTTCGATTCTGGCTTTTATCGTCTGCGCGGTGTCCGTTCTGGTCGGAGTACATTTTCCTGTAATACTGCATCAGAATATCTGGATGATCCTGCTGACTATATACGTAGTAATTGCGGCGGGAATTCCGGTATGGATAATTCTCCAGCCTCGCGATATGATTAACTCCTTTCTGCTCTATATCGGTATGGCTGCCTTGCTTGTCGGAGTCGTTTTCGGCTGCTTCGGCAATCTGTCAATGCAGCTTCCGGCCTGGAACATTGCTCAGGGAACCTCTCAGCTCGGCTCCATATGGCCTTTTCTTTTCATCACGGTCGCCTGCGGGGCGATATCCGGTTTCCACGCTCTCGTAACAGGCGGAACTGTAGCTAAACAGGTCAGGACGGAGGCCAATACAAAGCCGCTAGGTTACGGAGGCATGCTGCTTGAATCAATCCTTGCAGTACTGGTGATAGTCACAGTCTGCGCAGGACTTTCCAACGCAACTTACAGCGAAATAGTATTTCCGACGGTCAAGGGAGTTGAATCCAATCCGATTCTTGCCTTTGCGCTGGCGATGGGAACCATGCTGAATAACGCTCTTAATCTTCCTGTCGCAATAGGGACAGTCATGGGAATATTGATGGTCGAAGGCTTCGTAATCACTACACTGGATACCGCGGTTCGACTTAACCGTTATCTTTTTGAAGAGCTCTGGAGAATCCTGATGAAGCATCCTCCGGCGATACTTAAGTCTTATCTTTTCAATGCGATACTTTCAGCAGCGCTGATGCTTCTGATGGCATCCACGAACTCGTTTAAACTGATCTGGCCGATTTTTGGTACGGCGAACCAGCTTCTTGCAGCCTTGAGCCTGATTGTAGTTTCAGTCTGGCTTGCCGCCAGAAAGAAGCCGAATATGTTTACTTTGCTTCCGGCTGTATTCATGATGTGCACGACGGCTTATACGCTTTTCTTCCTGCTTTTCACAAACTACATTCCGAACGGCAAGATTCCGCTCATTATAGCCGCAAGCCTGCTGATAGTTCTTTCCGCCGGAGTAATCATTCTCTCCGTGCGTAAGTTCTGCGAAATCTACCGCGGAAAAAGCAGCGAAGCTCAAGCTTGATTTGCCGCAGCAAGTCAATTTTCTTTAGAAGTATTCCAGTGTCATCCCATAGTCAATTGGAAAACACTGACTGAAACAACTTGCTTTGAACTTAAAATGAAAAGCTTTTACGAAACATAAAAATTAGAATTGGGTATTTTAATACCAAGCGGCGGAGAGGAAGAAAATCGCTCTGCCGCCGCTCGGCGGGCAGGAATGAATTCCTGCACTCTGTTAAAATGCTTCGCATTTTACTTTCTTATGGGATGCCTGTGGAAGTATTCTTAAAAAGCATGACCGGGAATTCTGCGGGACTGTCGTTTGAGCCGAGGCCGGGAGCTATTTCAAGCCAGCCTTCTCTGGCGTCTGTATCGTTGTCGTTGACGATGAGATTGAACTGGAATCCTGAATAAGCTAGCGATGGATCAATCCCCAGTGATTTGAACGGAATACTCAGTTCATAACTTGTTTCTGTTCCCCGACGATCAATCTGTACAGACATGTTTTTCAGAACTTCTTCAGGATTCAATGATTCAGGATATGTCCAGATGCTTTTTATCATGTTTCCACTTTCATGCCTGGCTGCTCCTAATTTCCAGTAGCCTTTCTGCCCGGGAAACGCTAGGGCGAACTGGATGGAATCGCCCTGATAACAACTGTTGGAGACTGTTTCTTTCTGGACATGAATATCATCCTCGACAATTGCATTCAGAATAAGCTTTTCACCATTGATTGATAGCCATATTTTTGCGCTGAGGTCTTTAGGGCCTTGCCAGAGCAGGTGCATGGTGCCGGGGTTATTTGCAAAACGAGAACGGTTCTGTCCAAACTTGTTCAGCACAAAATCAGGCGCACGCTGCGATATAGGCAGGTTTTCAATCAGGGGAGCTATTTTAAGAGATGATGAACAGTTTAGATTCCAGTTTGAATAAGGATATTTCAAGGCGATTATGATTTCCGAGGATTCTCTGCCTTTTGGCAGATTGTCGTTAACTACGAAATGAAGCGGAATGATTTTATTTTCCGAGGGGGCAAGTTCAATACTTTGCGGCAATTTTTCACCTGAAAGGAAACTTGGAAAATGATAGTCTATCAGCACATTCTGTTTAATGTTGGCAGGATTATGGAGACTGAGATTAAGAATGAGCGGTTTGCCTTTTATAATCAGTCCGTTCGGGATGGAGGCAAGTTCTCCCATGAAATCAACGTACGAGGCTCCTGTGAACTTTACAGAGATCGGTTTTTCCTGAACGGATACTGCGCAAATTCCATGATTTACGGGCAATACTTCACTATTGCCCATCATATCAAATTCTTCAGCTTTTACTGCGTCTGTTCCGAATAAAAGAGCTGCTTTATTCTGTCCTTTTTCAGGCCATACAGCTAGAATCTGTGCCTCTGGACTTTTAAAGAGAAGAGAACTTACTTTGTCTGAAGCATGTAAATCCTTTACGTATGATGCCTGTCCGTAAAGCAGGCTGAGGGTGTTATAGACTCCGTAAACGAACTTCGGTTCCCATTGTTCGGAAAGCAGTCCGAAATTGTGTTCCTGATTGTTCGGCTCGCTGCCCTTGTTTTTTAGGTTGTACCAATTGTACCCGATGGCTCCGCGGCTCCATGCGAAAAGCAGTTTCTTAAAGAGGGTTTCAGCTTGCAGGACATCATTTCCGTAGGCTGAACTGATGGCTGTTTCCGTGGCAAACCACGGCATTTTCTCATTTCCATATTGTGTACGCAGGGGAATGAGAATATTGTCAATGGCGAACTGAAATGATTCAAAATAGCCGTGTTCATGATGGGAATAAAGATCAAAATATCCTTTGCCCTTTGTCAGTACGCTGGTATGAAACAGACGCGCACGTTCACTTTTGACCGTGGCAAAACCTCCGGTTGTGACACGCAGTCTGGGATTGACCTTTTTAATTTCTTCGTATGCGGCGATCATGAGATCTGTGTATTCTTCCGGGCTTGCATTCAGAAAGCTCGGATGATCCGGTTCATTCCAGATTTCGTAGTAAAAATTCTTTTCCCCAAGATGTTTTGCGACTTCTGATACATAGTTTTTCCATGCTTCGATGTCCGGACGCGCTGAGCTTGTCTTTTTGCCGGTATATTGAGCTCCCTGAGCTATTGCCCATTTAGGAGTATAAGCGATGGAGGAACAATATTTCATATTATATTTTTCCAGAAGTGCAATGGCGGTATCAAAACGGCTGAAATCCCATTGATCCTTTTCCGGCTGAACCAAAGACCAGCCGACATTGCTGCGGAAGAGTTTGATCCCGCATGCCGCGGCGGCAAAGGCTCCCTGATCGTATTCTGAAGGACTCCATCTTCCAATGTGATCGCATATTCCAAAAGTGAAATCAGGATTGCTCATGGAATTCGGACCGGAAGGCTTCATATAGGCGAAACTGCTTTGTCCGAAAACCTGTCCGCCTGGAATTTTCTTATCTTCGACATAGCAGTTTATATTCCAGATGCCGAGCGGGAATCCTGCAGGAAGAGAAATATTGAGTTTCTTTTTTTCACGCGGCGCTAGAGTAATTTCCTGTTTATATTCATAGTTCTTGTTGTCGATATTGCTCAAGACAATCCGCGTATTGAATTTGAACGGGAGAGGGGAGCTGTTTTCGGCAATGAAGCTGAGTTTATCTTCCTCGCCGGGCTTGAGAATGGCTATGGGGAGTCCTGTTTCCGCTTTAATCTTCCTGTGCAGTTCCATTTTCCACAAAGGTGATTTTGTCCAGCTTGAGTTCTCCGGAATCCTTGCCTTTTTTGGTGATTCTGAAGCCGATGAGCTTTGCAGGAAACTCGACCTTTTTATTGATGTTCTGTCCCCAGCTGTTCTGAGGAGCATCAGGAGCCATTTTGACCGTGCCGATTAGAATTTCCGTATCGGGCAGACGTTTAAGATCTCCCTGAAAGCTCAGCACTTCCCCATTGCAGTCGCTCAGACGAAGGCCGAGATTCTCGATAACTGTCTCTTTTGGACATGTAAATTCAAAATAGAATATTCCGCCTTGGGAATTTTGAATTACGGTCGGGCGCGTGAAGTAGAGTTCTGAGTAGTTGTTGGCATTTTCATCCCATTGAAGAGTCCGCTGTTCTTTGTCGTCCTTTAAGTGCTGGCGGCGTTCTTCTCCTTTGGTGATTTTGAAGGACAGAGATTCAAAGTCCGCTTGATTCTGAGCTTGAAGAGAGGATAAGATAAGACTTGCAGAAAACGCAAAAAAACATAATAATTTCATACGCATCTGAGAACTCCTGTGTTTGATTAATCGCCGATTTTATTGAGATCTGAGGAAGTGAATATTACGATTTCAGAATTGCTGCTCAAAAGATTTCTGCTTGCAAGCTCAGCATGTCCGTCCGCGTATGCGACTCCGGCTCTGTTATTCGGATGAGTCAGGTAAACGGCTCCTCCGTCGGCAGTCCGGCTTCTTGGAGTAAATTCCCATACAGTGCGAGGAGTCGCTGATTTTGAACTGTCGACCGCTGTATCCGCATATAAAACAAAAGCACTGCTGTTCTGGATACGATGGAGGTAATAGCCGTTGCTGTTTGAGCCTGTCTGATGTGTGATGTCATAATAAGGATTTCCGAAACGCGTGATGAGTGCGTTATTGTTGTTCCAGCGCGAAATGCCGTAAGTATTGAAGTATGCATATTCAGTTCCACTGCTCGGGATGAGTGCTGCTTCAGGAACGTTTCTGCTTGACGGGCAGATCAAAATTTTGCGCGGAAGATATTGGAGCTTGTTGCACATCAGTGTGACCCATGAATATTTATCGGACGCATAATTGCAGGCTCGAGGCACGCATCCGTTATAGTCCTGAGAATAGGCAAGTCCTCCGTTGATTGTCTGACGCAGTTGGGAAACGCAGTTTATACTGCGCGCTTTTTCCCGTGTTGAATTGAGGGCAGGCAGAAGCATGGACGCCAGAATCGATATTATGGCTATTACGATCAATAGTTCTATAAGTGTGAACTTTTTTTTCATTCCAGTTTCTCCTGTTTTTCGGTGCTCTATTTGGATTTTGATCTTGAGGGTGAAAGGCCGCTGCTTTGGCGCCAGATCATATGACCGTTTATGGTGTAGTCCTGAGCTTCCGATGCTTTCCCGTCTATTTGATCCATCAGCAGGTCCGCCGCCATGGATACGATCTTCCCTAGATCGCACGAGATCGTGCTGAGTTGAGGTTCAAGCTGAGTGCAGAGGGGCAGATCTCCATAACCGATGACCGATACATCCTGAGGAACTCTAATCTTGTTGATTTGCAATTCAGTCATGGCTCCGAGAGCCATCCAGTCATTGCAGCATATGATGGCGGAAGGAGATTTTTTTTCTTTTTTGAGCTGTCTTACTCCATTCCGGCCTCCGCTGATGTCGGTTGCCAGTCCAGTGATTTCGAGTTTTTCAGAGCTCATTCCGATATCATCCATGGCATCTGAATACGCCTGGCTTCTGGCTCTTACTGTCGGAAATTCCAGTTTGGTATTGAACATGGCTATCTTTTCATGTCCCTGCGCCGCCAGTGTTTTTACCGCTTCCTTGACCGCGTTGTAGGGGCTGTTGCTTACGCAAGGGACGCCGAGTCTTGATACGGTGTCGTTGAGGGCGACTGTCGGAATTCCCAGATTTTTCAGAGCTTCGACCTGTGTCTTGTCTGGATGACAGGCGAGTATGATGCCGTCCACCCGGTTCTGTCTGACCAGCTCCGGGATATTGCCTTCTTTTGCGCTGCTGGCGCTCCAGCTGCTTTCGACATTAAGATGGATTTTCCGTTCTTCCATTTCGTGCATTACCGCGAGTGATACGCGGGACTGAAAATCATCATCATGCCAGGTCTCCTTTGAGCTGGCTATTATCAGACCTATGGCGTTTTTTCTCTTTGTGCGCAAAGGTTGCGGACGATATCCCATGGACTCCGCCAGTTTGCGTATTTCCGTTATGAGTTTTTCGCTGAGCAGAGGGCTTCCGTTCAGTGCTCTGGATACTGTGCTTATATTAACTCCGGCTTTATTTGCCAGTTCAACGAGAGAGCAATCACGTTTGGGGCTCATATGTAATCTCCGAAGATTTAGTTCATCAGTGCAAGTCTTGCATTAATATTATACAACACTTGCAAGAAGATGTCAACAGCGCCAGAAATTAAAGGCAGTTTCCTGATAATTTTGAATTAAAAGAATATCTAAAGGGGATAAAAAACAAAACCCGGCGTCCTGAGCATGGACGCCGGGAGGAGAAAAGGCTGATTACTGAGTCAGGTCAATAATCAGACATACATTGTGGCTTTTTCAAAGCCGGAATTCTTCTTTACTTTTGAGCAGACTTTTACAACTTCCAGAGCTTCCTCGTACTTGATCGGGAAAGCTTTTTTGCTGCGGATCGACTCGAAAAGGAAATCCCAGATTCTGTGGGTGTCGCAGGGAGGACATACGGGTTCGACTTTGATGGTCTTTTCGATCCACTCAAGCTTTTCGGTGTTGCCGAAGGAGCCTTCGAGCGGAGGAGTGTCTTCAAGAGCCTTGCAGGGGCCGAGTTTGACTTTGGGATTCAGATATTTGAGCTTGATTTCTGTTCCTGTGCAGGAAAGGGCTCCCTTGTCGCCGGAGATCAGGTATTCGGGTTCGGGCATTGCTGCGCCGCCGCTGATTTCCATATCGACGATTCTGCCGTTTTCACCCTTGAGGATGATCTTCAGATGATCTTCTGCATCACCGACAGCGGCTACTTTCTTGAGGTCGCTCCAGATTTCCTTTACAGGCGATTCCAGGAAGCGCAGAGAATGGTCGACAATGTGAGGTCCCCAGTTGTTGAGCTGGCCGCCTCCGTACTTGATGAGAGTCTGCCAGTCGTTGCGTCTCTGATAGCCGTGACGTCTGAGCTTGACTGAGTAGACTTTGCCGAGAAGTCCTTCCTTCATTATCTTCATGATCTCGACGAAAGGAGCTTCGAATCTGCGGTTGTGGCGGACGAAGAACTTCTTTTCGAGCTTGTTTGCCTTCAGGAACTTCTGGAAGGCGAGGGCTTCAGTATATTTTGTGCTGAGGGGCTTTTCGCCGAAGACGTATTTGCCTGCGAGAAGAGCCATTTTCGCGTGTTTGAGGTGGTCTGGTGAACGTGTTGCGACTGTTACGAGTTCAACATCCTTGTCCTTGAGAAGCTCTTCAATGGAGCTGTATGTCTTGGCTTTGGGATGATCCTTCTTGAACTTGTCGAGATGTGACTTTTCGATGTCACAGGCGGCGACGACTTTAAATTTGTCCGTGCGGTTTTTGATCTCGGAAAGATGCATGCCGTAGCCTGCGCGTCCGACACCGATGATAGCGATTTTGATGGGGGCTGCCATAATATTTATGATCCTTGATTGGTTTTAATTCAAATTCCAAGTTCCTTGAGGACATTTCGGCTTACGGAAAGGTCGATCAGCGGATCTCTGAGATGGGTGTCGTGTTCGATGTGAATCCATCCGTCGTACTTGGCGTCTTTGAGGGCTTTGACGATTTTGCCGAAGTCCATGCCGATATTACCGGCTCCGAGTTCGCAGAAACGGACTTTCTTTTCGCCGTTCTCCTCGAACGAGATGACATCCTTGAGGTGCATGACAGCAATTCTGTCGTGATACTTCTGTATAATCTCGACGGGATTTCCTCCAGCCGCAGCAAGATGTCCTACGTCGAAGACGATACCGGCTTCAGGGCATTTTTTGAGGAAGTCTTCAAGTTCCTGCTGGTTTTCGATTCTCTGCCAGAGATGATTGTGGATCGAAGCGCGGATGCCGTGTACGGCACAGGCTTTGATCATTGCGTTTGAACGACGGCAGAAGACTTCAAAATCGCCAGTTCTTGTGTTGTCTGGAACTGTGAGCCAGACGTAATTTTTGCCGAAAGCGGCAGTCCAGAGTATGCCTGACTGGACATCCGGGCCGCGGCATGTGCTGAAGTCGGCGCCGAGTTTTCTGTACATGGCAGCTTTGTAAACGGCATCGGAAGGGCTTGAGGCTTCAAGACGTTCGGTTCCGTCGTATCCTATCTTCTTGAGATCGGCGAGGCGTTCTTCTATGTTGTAAAGGCCTCCGTACCAGACATTCATGCCGTAATCGGCGACTCCGACTTTCATTATAAGCGTACTCCTTGAGTGTGGATTTGGATCAATGTATAAATTATACACGTTAAAATTATGGAATTACATGTAGAAAATAATCAATCGTTTGTATATTTTAATCATCATAGTATAATTGGAGAGATTTATTTCACAAGTTAGATGCTACTTGGCCAAGAGAGGTTAATATGCCAAAAATAGAAGGATTGCGCATAAAAAACTTTAAGTCTTTAAAGGATATCGCACTAGGAAAGTTGAGAGAAGACCGGAAGGCTGTTCCATTGACTCCTCTGACCGCTGTTATTGGGAAAAACGGAGTTGGCAAGAGTTCTCTGTTCGATGCATTGGGATTCCTTGCTGATGCCTTGAAATTCGGAGTAGAAGAGGCATGCGATTTGCGCAACCGTGGAGGATTTGAAAAGATCAGGTCTCGTGGAGCAGACGGAGCGATAGAGTTTGAAATATATTATAGAGAAAATGATGAATCAAGACCGATAACATATGAATTATCGATTGCCATGGATGAGCTTTCCCGTCCCTATGTTGCTGGAGAACGCTTGCGACAAAGGATACAAAAAAGAGGTCGTCCCTTTTCTTTTCTGCTTCTTGAGGACGGAAAAGGGCGTGTGTGGCGCGGAGACGCGGCAGGCATACGAATCAAAGATAACGAGTCAATTGTCAAACAGCTGAATTCAATAACTGAAAAAGATGAGCATGATTCTGATCAGGTCGAATTGGAAGATAAGCGCCGTTTAGGAATTGCAACTTTAGGATCGTTGAAACAGCATCCGAGAATATCTGCTTTCCGAAAATTTATAGAAGGCTGGTATCTTAGCTATTTCACACCGGATGCCGTAAGGCGGGTAATTCCATTGGCAGGACCTCAGAAACATCTGGACATGCATGGTGAAAACCTCGGTAACGTAGTTCAGTTCATGGAACGCGAGCATCCCAGAGTTTTTCAGTCCATCTTGAATAGAATTTCAAAGAAAATTCCTGGAATAGACACTATAAGTACAGAAAAAACCAAAGATGGACGTTTGCTTTTATGTTTCAATAATAAAGGCTTTCAAGATCCTTTCTATTCTCAACAGATTTCTGACGGGACATTGAAAGTTTTTGCTTATCTCTTGATGCTTGAAGATCCTGAACCGCCTCCTTTTCTGTGTATAGAAGAACCGGAAAACGGTTTGTACCATAAATTGCTGGAGATTCTGGCGAGAGAATTCAGAGAACATGCCGAGAATAATGTAAAAGGCTCTCAGGTGTTCATGACGACTCATCAGCCATATCTTGTTGATGCACTGCAACCTGAGGAGGTATGGATTTTGGATAAGGGCTTAGATGGTTTTTCGACAATCCAGAGAGCAAGTCAAAATCCTTTGGTGAAGAACCTTACGGAAGAAGGTCTTCCTCTGGGCGGCTTGTGGTATAGCGATTATCTTGACCCTAGGTGAAAATATGCACTTTGAATTTCTCATAGAAGATATTTCAGGGAAAGAAATGCTGGATATTCTGCTTCCTAAAATTATCGACTCCTCCCATTCTTTCAGCGTTAAGTCATACAAAGGCCTTGGGCGTATTCCGGCCAGCTTGACTGCCGGATCCGATCCCTCAAAAAGAATTCTTTTACAGGAGTTGCCGAGATTACTAGCAGGTTATGGTAAAACTTTCTCTTCATATACTGATTTCAAGGCTGTACTTATAATTGTATGTGATCTTGACGATAAATGTCTGAAACAGTTTCGATCCGAGCTCATAAAAATTCTTGATGCATGTACAATGAAGCCTGAGACTAGATTCTGTATTGCCGTGGAAGAGGGAGAGGCATGGCTTCTAGGAGACTTGACCGCTATTTATAGAGCATATCCTGCGGCCAAAAAAGTAATTTTGAAAAAATACGAGAATGATTCTATCTGTGGTACATGGGAACTGCTTGCAAATGCGGTATATTCAGGAGGAGCAAATGCCTTAAAGAGCAGAGGTTATCAGGCTATAGGAGCGGAAAAAAGCAATTGGGCAAGAAATATTAGCCCTCATCTGAATCCTGATGCGAATATTTCTCCTAGTTTTCAATATTTTAAGACAAAAATTCTCCAGTTGCTGGCCGGAGAAAATATCATATGAACTATTTTGACGGCTTAACAATTCTGCATTGTTCATGCAGTTCAGTGGATAAAGGACATACAGCCAAGAGGTTTGACGGATACTACGGAATCCAGTATAATCACAGCGGACGTCTGCGTCTTTACAAAGAAGGTTGCGGAACAAGAACTGTGGAGGGCGCATTTGCGTTCATAACCCATCCGGGGCCGATGTTTGAGTACAGCCCACCGCCGGGAGAAACGAGAAGTCACAACTTCGTCTGTTTTCGTGGGCCGCGTGTGGAGTCCTATATAGAGTCGGGGCTTCTGCCGATTTCGTTGAAGAATCCTCTTATCAGGATAAATCAGTCTGAGAAATTTCTCTTTTCGCTTTCCGAGATAGTAAAATGTCGTGATGCCGGTGAGATCGCCAAAAATCGCGCCGTGAATCTGCTGGAGGGCTTGCTTCTTCAACTCCATGAGCAGCAGGGACCTGCTTTAAAGAGTAATACGGGGTCAGTCAACGAGATGAAGATAATGCGTCTCGGTGAGCAGATCAGAAAGAATCCTGTTACGGACTGGGATTTTCAGGGTGAATCCGCGAAACTTAATATGTCCTATATTCACTTCAGGCGTCTTTTCAGGAAGAGTTTCGGCACGCCGCCCTGTCAGTATCTGATGTCGGCTCGTCTGGAAATGGCATCTTATCTTTTAAGGACAACGGACATGAAGATATCGTCCGTCGCCGAGGAAGCCGGAATTCCTGACCTCTTTTACTTTTCGCGTCTCTTTAAAAAGAAGTATCAGTTTCCGCCAGGCGAGTACCGCGACAACTTCGGCGTCTGATTTGATTTATTGCAAGGGGATTTTAAACCACGAAGCTCACGAAAAAATACAAGGGAATGCTTTAATAATTAAAAACTTGCGAAAGACCTTTACAATGATATTTGTATTGAATTTTATCTTGTAAATATCCAATGATAAAGTCTTATATTTCGTATTTTAGGGACATTTGACGGGTAGTGCCGTCAGTCCCTTGACGGCTTCTTCTCCCATTGCTTCCGGCATTAGCGTCTAAGGATTCGACGGCAAGGGACTGCCGTCGCTACCCGTTATCAGTCCACTATTGATTAAAGAACATTCAGACGTAAGTCTTTAATTATAAAATACTAATTTCTGCATTTTTCGTGTCCTTCGTGGTTTATTTTCCGGCTTGGAAGCTAAACTTCGGCGTCTGATCTGTAAAAATCCATAAAAAGAAATTTTTCTATTGACATATCATTTCTAATCTGCTATAATGAAATATAGCAATGTTGCTATAAAAAGAAAAAAGAGATGCTATGAGTTCTAAATATCAGGATGTGGTCAGTGTGCTGAGAAGCCGTATTGAACACGGTGATTATCTGAATGCCGAGCTTCCAAGCGAGCGAAAGATCGCGGAAGAGCAACAGGTCAGCTATATGACGGCACGCAAGGCGGTAAAAGAACTTATAGATTCAGGTTTGCTCCTGAGAACCGAAGACGGCAGAACTCTGATAGCATCTCATTCAAAACATACGGATGCAGGAAAAAAGACGCTTTCCTTTGCATTTCTGTCTCCCGCCTTTGTGTCATTGCTGAGTCAGGAGTGGTATGTTGCGCTGGAGCGTAATATGGCAGGCCGGAATTGCAGGCTGAGACCTGTCTACTTTGTGCACTGGGAAGACTCCATAATGACGGAGACGATTGAGAATTTCGATGCCATATTCATTTTGCCTGCGCTTGATCCTGAAGTTCCTAGCGTAATAGAGCGTTTGCGCAACTGCGGCAAGCCTGTGATAGTCTTGTCCAAGGATTGGTCGGACAAAGGATTTGTTTCAATAGTGCTAAGGCCGCCGGAATCGATTGATGTTCTTCTGGAACACTTGGCTGATCTCGGGCACAAAAAGATAGACTGCTTCAATACTCAGCCGCTGAACGACAGCATGAAAGAGTCATTGACGCTCTGGCAGAAATTTCTTTCCGCCAGACATCTCAAAGGAGAATTCTACAATAATCCTGTGGAGTCCTACGGGGATTCTATGTCGAGAGCCTACGAATACGGGACTCTGCTGATAAAGGAAGGCAACTGGAGTTCGAAAGCAGTCGTCTGCATGACGATGTCGGCAGCGGCAGGCCTGATGAGAGCAATGCTGGACAACGGAATCAATCCCGGAACCGATACAGCAGTATGCACGATAAACGGCGTAGGGATGGCAAAATATCTCAATCCAAGTCTGACGAGCCTTGAAGATGTGTCGCCTGATTCATACATAGCGCGCTGTCTGAGCTGGCTCATTGACGGCAATGGCGAATCCTGGGACGGCCCTCTTAAACTTGTACCGAAAGAACTCCGGCTGAGCGTCGGAGAATCCACCTTGGGCTTGAAAAAGCCCCGCTAAACTCAATTCCTGAAAAGGAGATTTCAAAATGGCTTCATTAAGAAGACTCTATCTACCTGCCTTGAAAAGGCGTTTCACGCTGATCGAGCTATTGGTCGTGATCGCAATTATAGCGATTCTGGCGAGTCTGCTTCTGCCGTCTCTGAACAAGGCAAGGGAATCGGCGAAAAAGATAGTCTGCGCAAGTAACCTCAAGCAGTGCGGAATAGCTTTTGCATCCTATGCAGGGGACAATGGCGGCTGGATATGGAATCATGCCTACAGTTCAACGGTCTATGATACGTGGTCAAAAGCGTTGTATAAGCAGGGATATACAGCTAACAGGAATATTTTTTGCTGTCCTTCTTCAATGGTTCCTAAATATTTGAATGACTGGAATGTCTACGGGATGTATCGAGGCAGTCTGGATGGAGATTATGACACAAAATCATACCATTTTGCGGATGAGAGATTCAGAACAAATCTTGGCTTCGTCTTTTACAAGCTTGAGGCTTTTCCTTCACCTTCAAATTTCATTATAGCAGCAGACTCCCTTGCTCTGACATCCTGGGATACGGTTATTTATCAGAAACCGTGTCAGACGTTTATTCCTAAAACTTCAAGTTATGCGTATTACGTAGGGATCATTCATTCAGGATTTGCGAATTCTCTGTATGTGGATGGACATGTTGCTCCGGCTAATCCTAAGAGGTTGCGTGACAGTAGAACAGAAATAAAAGCTTGTCTGGATTCATCGTTTCAGGTAGTAAATACTCCATAAGATATTTAAGGAAGATATTATGAAAAAACTGTTTAAAAATTTCTTTGCACTCTTGGCAGTTTCAGCCTCATGCACTGCCTTTGGTCAAGTCAAAAATGATGAGTTTCTCCTAGGAGCCATGACGCATTTCGGATGTCACTATAAAGGTATCGTCGACGCGAACATGGAAATGCTGCGCGATGCAGGAATAAATTCTCCTCGCGACAGCATAGGATGGGAAATATGGGAACCGAGCAGAAACAAGTATATCGTGCCTCGGATGTTCGGAGAATATTTCGATAAATGCAAAGAATTCAAACTTCGACCGCTGACAATCATCAACCACGGACATCCGGCCTTTGGAAGCGGATATCCTAAGTCAAAGGAATATGTGGATGCTTATGCGCAGTTCGCGGCTCATATCGTGCGTCAGTGGAAGGGAAAATGCGATCTCTATCAGGTGTGGAACGAATGGGACGGCGGTTGCGCCATGCCTCCGGAATGCAAGGGGCAGGGCGATCCACTCAGCTACGCCGTTCTTCTGGAGGCCGCATATGCAAAGATGAAAGAAGCCGATCCATCAGTGACCGTAGTGGCGAATTCGGTTTGCACAGGCGAAAGATTTCTTGAAGATACGCTCAAGGCCGGGATTTTGAAAAACTGTGACGGGATAGCTTTTCACGCATACAATTACAACAAGGCGGAAAAAACGCCTGAGGACTGGCTCAAGCGTATGGAAGGCATTGATAAAATGCTTCGCTCATATAACAACGGAAAGCCTTTTCCGATATATGCAACTGAAATCGGCTGGCCAAACTATACAAAGCGCGGCGGAACAACAGAAGATCAGACCGCTGATTTTATCGCCAGACTGTATCTGCTTGCAAGAACGCTGCCGTCTATAAAAGGTGTCTGGTGGTATGATTTTCAGGATGACGGTTTCGATCACGAATACAACGAGGATAACTTCGGCATCGTGCGTACAGATCTCACACCCAAGGAACCTTATTATGTGCTGAAATCAATTGCTGAAATTGTGAAGAAAGGACAGTTTATTGAAAAGATTCAGACAGATGACAAGGATCTTGTCATCTTGAAATTCAAAATGCCCGACTCTTCGGATGTACTTGCATTCTGGTCTCTGGCGGCTGATCATAATCTCCGCGTGACATTCAAGAATTCTGCAAAGGAGAAGACTTCATTGCGCTGTTTCCTTGCCGGATTCGCCGAGCAGAAACGCGAATGGGGAGCCAGAGACTGGGTCGATAAGAAAACGGCTCCTGTAATGGATGATAAACTCATGGTGACAGTAAAGGGACGTCCATATATTATGCGAGGTGATCTCTCAGGACTTACTGTTGAGTCTGTAAAGAGAATAGAGTTTCCGGATTTAACGAAATCTGCAAGAAAGACTTATCAGGCTCCGGCAATAATAGGAGAGGCAATTCCACTTAGCTCAAAAAATTCTGATAGAGTATATGATTTTTCTTCGGCTGCCAATTACAGGATCGCAAAGGATAAATCAGCATACTCAAAAGACAGCCTTGAATCTGCATTTTCGCTAAGATATGATGACGATTATATCTATTTGAGCGTAAGAGTGACTGATGATATTGATGTACAGAAAAATCCCATTGATTCCATGTGGATGTCCGACAGCATTCAGGTTGCTTTCTATGCTTTGGACAAAGGCAATCCTGAGGCTTGGACGGAATACTGCATCGGTGAAACTGATAAGGGACTTCTCTGCTATAGAGAAGTTTCCCAGATTAAACTTAGTGCCGGGCAGGCTGAAAAAGTTGAGGTCAAGCGTGAGAAAGACGGCAAAACTTCTGTATGGAATATCAAGTTTCCAAGAGAAGAACTTGCTTTGAAGGGCTTGGATAAGGACAAAGCCTTCGGTTTTTCAATTCTTGTAAATGACGATGACGGAAGCGGACGGAAAGGATATCTGCGTTGGGGAGACGGCATAAGTCCCGGGAAAAATCCGCTCCTCTACAACTGGATAGTTTTGAAGGGAGAATAAGATATGAAGTCCATAATTCTTTCTGCCCTTCTGATCTTCGGTATCACGGAAACAGCCTCGGCATATGAAATCGGTGAAAATTCAGCCGAAGACTGGATTTTCAATAACGGAGGAGAATTCGGAGGCGCTCAAGGGACTGTCTGCATCGTGAAAAACGGAAGTCTTTCAGGTGGTCACGCATTGTATATAGAGGGTAATTTCGGTGGAGGCGGCATTTATGCAGGGGTAACGAAACAGATAAAAGACGTACCTGAGTTTAAGCTTCTGCGCATCAGAATAAAAACATCGGATATGGACAGGCTAACGCTGAGAATTCAGGATGGAACTAAACAAGTTCATCAATATCAGTTGAGCTTGAAGGATACTGATGAATGGCAGGAGATCATACTTAAAAATGATGGAAAATCTAAGCACAATTCATTCGGAGGGGTCAAGGATGGGAAATGGCATGATCCTGTTACGGGCATTTCATTTATAGTTTCAAAGTCAAATCTTTTTGATGGACTGAATTCGGGTTCAATTATGATATCCGGGTTCGAATTTATGGATAAATAAAATATGAAAACAATAGAAAAAACGTATGATTTTGTGGTATGCGGAGGAGGTATCGGCGGTTGTCTGACTGCGATATCGGCCTCAAGGCATGGTTTGAAAGTGGCTCTTGTTGACAATAAAACAGGGCTTGGAGGCAATGCAAACTCCGATATCGGGGTGACTATAGAAGGAGCATCTTTCAACTGCTTTTTTGCCAACATGAGGGAAGGCGGACTTGTTGAGGAATTGAAGGAGCGTATTGCTGAGATAGACAAGTTCGGCAAGAATTCTCTTAGCAGTCCCGTCTTGCTTTTCTGGTGTCGGGAGGAAAATGTTGATGTCTATTCCGAACTTCATCTTCATTCTGTTGAGATGGATGGAAGCAGAATAGTTTCTGTTTCAGGAGCTCAGGGCGGAACAGAGCGTTTTTATAAGTTTAATGCGCCTCAATTTTGTGATGCCACAGGCGATGGAACGATTGCTTTTCTTGCTGGAGCATCCTTCAGCATGGGAAGGGAAGCTAAAAGCGAGTACGGCGAAATTATGGCTCCACTGGAGGCCGATTGCGGTATCATGGGAGCGTCCTGCGGCTTGAGAGCGAGCAGGAAGGAGGTTCCTTCAAAATTTGAGACTCCGTCATGGGCTTATCACTATGAAAAAGAGTCCGATCTGCCGCATCGTCTCTGCACGATCAAGGGGAAGCCGGATCACGGGTTCTGGTGGATTGAATACGCAGGAGACAATAATGATCCGTCCGGCGATTATGAGTCAATCAGACTTGAACTGCTTAAATGTGTTTTCGGAGTATGGGGCTATCTCAAAAACGATCCGGCAAGAGGCATGGAAAACTGGTCGATGGATTACGTGAGCATTTCTCCGGCGAAGCGCGAAAGCAGAAGATTTTTCGGCGATTATGTGCTTACTGAGAAGGATATTGTCGAGCGTACTGAATTTTATGATGCGGTAGCGTATGCAGGCTGGAATATAGATATTCATGTTCCGGGGGGGTTTAAGTCGCCGTTACGTCCGAATGTGCACGCATTTTTTCCGTGGGTATTTCAGATACCGCTTCGCTCTCTTTACTCAAAAGATGTCTCAAATCTCTGGCTTGTAGGACGTGATATGAGCGTCTCGCACGTGGCGTTAGGCGCTACAAGGCTTCAGGGGACAATAGGAGCGACGGGTCATGCAGTGGGAATCGCGGCATCACTCTTGAAAGCAGGGGAGTCCTGCCGTGAACTTTCTGCGAGAGCCTATGGAGAGGTTCAGCAGGCTGTATTGAAGGAAGGCTCGTTTATTCCTGGATTCAGAAATCTTGATGAGGGAGATTATGCGCGTTCTGCCGAAATTACTGCGGACAGTGAACTTAAGCTTGTGTTTGAGAAGTCGGAGGAATTTCTGAGTTCAGGCAAAGGGCGGGCATTGTCGTTTCCTGTGACTGAAGGACGAGTGGAAAAGCTTAAACTGATTTTGAAAAATGAAAAATCAGAAAACTCAAAAGTCAGACTCTATTTTGCGGAATCGCATCACCCGAACCATTTTTCGCATAGAACTCCGCTTGCGGAGAAGGAATTCGATTTGAAAACTGGTATAAATGAACTGTGCTGGGATTTGAATCTGAATGGCTTGAAGAATGGGCTCTATGCCGTTCTTGCGATGGGAGATAGCTTTTCATGGATGTGTTCCGCTTCGGAACCTTACGGTTGCTATACGGCTTTGTATGAACCGGACAGATATTTCACACCGTCAAAAGATGATAAAACAGATCTCTTTGCAATACATAAAGCGGTTATGCTGACGCCGGATTCCGAGCCTGTGGAGTGGATACGTCAGGTTAAAATGCGGCTTTGTCAATATGGCAAGAGCTTTGATCGTAAACGTGTTGCTTTGCCGTATATTGAAATGAGTCCAGTGCAGAGACCCTATTCGGCGTCTCAGATACTCAGTGGAGTTTCGCACACAGATATTATGCCGGACTTGTGGATTTCCGATCCGCTTTCACCTCTTCCTCAGAGCGTTAAATTGACTTGGAAGGAAAAGAAAAAGATATCGTCGCTGAGAATTGTTTTTGATGCGGACACCGATATGCCTCAAGTGGCTGTGGATGCTCCTGAAACACTGGTAGCCGATTATCAGATCAAAGCTGATGAAAAGATTATTGTCGAATGCCACGCTAATAAATCCTTTTTCAGAATTCATAATTTTGATCCGATTCTGACAGATTCAATTTCATTGACAGTGACAAAAATGAACAGAAACGCCCAATCTGCAAGGGTTTTTGAAATTCGAGCATATTAAAGTTAATCTCTATTTGAAGAATAGGGATTTAAACTGCTTAAATTGATGAAAAACAGGATTTATTATTGATAAAAAATATCGGATATAAAATATTGAACATGGCGGATGATGCTGATTGCAGAAGGGAATTTGCAGGATAATTTACTGGGAGAGCTTCTATAGGCTCTTCCGGAGGACAAATGAGGATACATCCGATACTTAAAGCCATGTTCATGGGATTGAGATCCGCATGGTTTTTTGCATTAATATGCGTAGCTTTTGCGTTGTCTTTTTTCTGTGCCAGCTACATGAACAGAGACTATATCTGGCACGTGAAAGAGGATCAGGAAAAGCGTCTTGACGAGCTCGCCAGAACTATGGATTATCAGGCTATTGCGCGTCTGCGCTCAGCGGCTATTGAATTAGGCAAAGGTTCGCTCATAAAGCGTACAGCTCTAGGAGAGCTGGGAGTTGACAACCCTGAATCATTACTTCTCCTTGACACAATCCGTACAGACTTTGATGCAGATCAGGCCTTTGTGCTGAATGCAAAAGGCGATGTCGTGGCTTGCGCCGTCAGAAGGGGACTTGACGGCTCTCTGACCGGAAAGAACTATGCTTTCAGACATTATTTCAAAGAAGCCATGTCGGGGAAAAATTGTGTTTATCCTGCGGTCGGTAATATTACCAAAATCCGTGGAATTTACGGAAGCACCACTATTTATGACGGAGATAAGCCGATAGGTGTTCTTGCCATAAAAAGCGGTATATCAATAGTTGAACAATTGCTGTCGACTTATCCCGATCCTGTGGCTCTGGTGTCGATTGAAGGAGTTGTGTTCATATCCAATCAGCCGGACTGGACGATGAAGTATGCCATGGGACAGCCTTCTCAAGAGGAGATGAAGCGGATTGAGAGCGAAAAACAGTTTTCCGGGATGGCAGGCGGTGTTTTCCCTGAAGACTTTAATCTTGTCAGAGATACTGTAGTCAAAAACGGAAAGAAGCTGATTGTAACCCGCAAGGCTGTTGACATAGTCGGTTCCGACGGCAGAAAATGGCATCTTGTGTCCGTCCATGACTGGATGAAGGGATATCCTCTTTTCTGGATTGTTCTGGTATCGGCCGGAGTATTCCTGTTTACTGTACTGCTGGTGCTCTACATAAGAGCCGGTGTCATGATAAACCGTTTTGCCGACAGCAGTGAAGAGGAACGCCGCTATCTTAAAAATATCCTCTACGCCATGCAGAACGGGGTTGTGATAATTGACGGCAGGACGCATGAGATTCTTGATGCCAATCCGGCTGCATGCTCAATGATAGGGACAGGCAGGGAAAATATTGTGGGGCATGTATGTCATAAGTACATATGTCCTGCCGAGTGCGGACATTGTCCGGTGACTAACAAGGGGTTCTGTATTGAGAACTCTGAAAGAATACTTGTAAAAGCGGACGGTTCGCAGATTCCCATATTGAAATCTGTCACTAAAATAGATGTAAACGGCGAGCCCCGCCTGATAGAATCATTTATGGATATCAGCATACAGAAGCAGCTGACCGTCAAGGCGGAATCCGCAAATGTTGCCAAGAGCCAGTTTCTGGCGAATATGAGCCACGAGATCAGGACGCCGATGAACGGAGTGGTCGGAATGACTGCGCTTCTGCTTGAAACCAAGCTCAACGATGAACAGAAGTATTACGCCGAAATGGTGGCGGCAAGCGCTCACTCAATGTTGAAAGTTATTGACGACATTCTGGATTTCTCAAAGATCGAGGCGGAGAAAATGGAGCTTGAAGAGCTTGATTTCAATCTTCAGAAGCTCCTTGAAGAATTTATGATTCCAATGGCGGTCAGAGCTCAGAAAAAGGGATTGCGTTTTATCTGCCGCAGCGGAGCTGACGCGGATTTGAACTTGAAAGGCGACTCAAACCGTCTTAAACAGGTTTTGAATAATATCTGCGGCAACGCTGTTAAGTTTACGAACTCAGGAGAAATCGAGCTCGCTGTTTCTGTTCTTTCATCTGATGAATCAATAGTCGAATTGCGTTTTGATGTGAGAGACACGGGACTTGGAATTCCGCGCGAAAAACAACATCTTCTTTTTAACGCCTTCCAGCAGCTTGACGCGTCTACTACAAGGACTCATGGAGGAACAGGCCTCGGCCTTGTTATTTCCAAGAGTATTGTCGATATGATGAACGGCAGGATGGGATTTGAAAGCGAGGAAGGAAATGGCTCTCTTTTCTGGTTTACGGTCGAAGTCAAAAAAGAAGCGGAGCAGACGACGCGTGCGATGATTTCCTCATTTCCGCTTTTGCTTGCCTGCGAGGATTCCACGGAACAGGCAGCGCTTTTATATATGCTGGAAGGCCTGAGTTTTGATCCTGAATCTGTTTCCTCCACAGGTGAAATAATCGCAAGAATAGAAGCTGCTACACGCGAAGAAAAAGAGTCCATGCTTGTGATTGCCGACGGGAAGATGTCCGGACTGGCTCATCTTCTTGAGGCTGAAGCGTTCCGTTCCGTGGCATTTGCCGTAATGAATGACTTGTCCGACAGGGTTGTTGTAAAGCGCTCAAAAGGAGTGCTCTATTCACTCAGCAAGCCCATACGCTATTTTGAATTGCGCAAGGTTTTGAGAATGAATGCCGAAAATGAATCCTATGCGTCCAAAACCGCATCAGGACTGGCTTTGGTGAATGCAGTTCATGATCCGGAAAGAGCGAAGTATAAAATTCTTGTCGCGGAAGATCATCCGGTAAACAGGAGAGTTGCCGTCAGTGTGCTGGAAAAGGCAGGTTTTACGGTAAAAGCCGTCGCCGACGGAAGCGAAGCTATCGCCATCCTGAGCAGAGAAAATTTCGACCTCGTTCTCATGGATATGATGATGCCTGTAATGGACGGCATAACAGCTACAAAACTTATCAGGGACAGCAAAGCTGAATGTATCAATATTTCTATCCCGATTCTCGCCATGACAGCCAACGTAATGCCTTGCGACATAGATGCCTGTCTGTCTGCCGGAATGAATGATTATATATCCAAGCCGGTAAAACCTGCCGACCTGGTCGAAAAAATCATGCAGTGGCTCAAACAAAACAATCATGTTGCGGAGACCTCTCATTCCGACTCATCGTCATCCGAAAAACGGCAGCTTGTCTTTGATGAAGCCGAGCTTCTTGAACGTACGATGGGCGACAGTGAACTTGCCCGCGAAATATTTGAGATGTTCATGAAAGAATATCCGCTTCTTATTGAGAAGATAAAGGAATCCATAGATTCAGGTCTTCTTGATGACGCTATCAGACATGTTCACAATATGAAAAGTATGTCCTCGAATGTTTCAGCGCAGCAGCTTTCTCAAAGAGCGGCCATGCTTGAAAAGAAACTGCGTGCCGAAGGCATTACAGGAACTGAAACTGAACTGCATGAGCTTGAAAATTCTTTTACTCCGCTCAAGGAGCTCCTGGAGCGCAACGGCTGGATTTCAGCTTGAAAAGAAACATCTTTTCACAGGCATCCCATAAGAAAGTAAAATGCGAAGCATTTTAACAGAGTGCAGGAATTCATTCCTGCCCGCCGAGCGGCGGCAGAGCGATTTTCTTCCTCTCCGCCGCTTGGTATTAAAATACCCAATTCTAATTTTTATGTTTCGTAAAAGCTTTTCATTTTAAGTTCAAAGCAAGTTGTTTCAGTCAGTGTTTTCCAATTGACTATGGGATGACACTGACATCTTTTTAAAAGCCTTTAAGCTGTAGCCATGTTCTCTTCAATGCTTTTTTTGTCGCTTCTTTGTACTTGCCTCAAAATCAAAGCGAAACGTTTTTCCGTCACCTAGGAAAGACAAATTGTTTATAGGGATCTTAATATTTCATGAGATCAATACTCATGATTTCATAATCGACAGTGTAGTTTACATCTTTAACCGTCATTGAATTAGAATTGTTTGAGCCAAGTCCGAATGTTTTGATTTGGTCAGGATTAAAACTGAATTCCGGTGCATCAGGGGCAGAATTTTCGGTGATATAACTGAAAAAAGAGAATGGAAAGATCAATTCGTGTTCACCTGGAGTATCTGCATTGATTCTGTTGCTAGCATAGCGTGCACCTTTGAGTTCTGTTGCATAGAGCATAAACCATGTTCCCGGTCGTGTGGAGTGTACTAGCAGTCTTACTTTTACTGCTTCCCAGTCTCCCCAGTTCAAGCTGGACATCTTGTCAGGTAAACAGCTCATTACAGGCCAGAACATGCGTGATCCTGAATTTTTGAAATTTATTCTGAAACGAGGGCCTGTTTGTCCTTTGCTTACCTGAAAATCGAAGAGGGATGCATTAGTGGCGCAAGTCCATGAGCCGCTGTTGAGATCGCGAAATGCAGCTTGGCTTTGTTTTGCTGTGATTTTTTCAGGTGCCAGACCAAGGCGGATGGCAGCCGGGCTGAGGCCTGAGGCTTCTGCTCGTAAGCTTTCTTGCAGACGACCGGAATTGCGCTCGGATGGTGCTTTTATAATAGCTTTCACAGTAATCATGTCTCCTGCCTGAATTTCTGCGTCAATGGAATCGGGACTTATTTTCCATGGAGGCGGAATTCTCAAGCTGAGATGTTCTTTATACGTTTTGTTTCCGAAGTTGTGAATGCTCAGTGTGAGAGGACATTCTTCGCCTGGAGAAAGCAGAAAGGCTGCCAGTGAATTATCATAAGTTACTTTTGTGTCGGGACGCAGTTCCATGACTACTGCTTGTGTTTGGATGGACTTGACGTGTTTCTGTATTTTTTGTCGGCGCAAGTCCTGAAACGAATCAAGCAAGGAGCTGATGCGCAGATACACTGGAGTTTTTGCATTCAAGGACAATCTGATTTCTCCATCAGCTTCTCCGTTTGCGATTAGTTCTCCAGTGTAACGCAGTAGTTCCCATGGACCTTTTGCTTTTATTGTGAAACTTGCGTTATCCTGATCATTATAGATTAAGAATGTTTGTTTGCCGTGTCCGTCAGCGAAAAGATGGGCACGTGTCGTGTCATCAATTTTTGAGCCGAGATATATTGCGTTTCCAAGCATTCTGTTTATGCTTGCCAAGGCGGCATACCGTTCGGTTGCCATGTAGTTTTTATCAAGAATGCTTCCTGCTGATAATTCTGCTCCATAACGCCAGTAGAAGTAGTAGACTTTTTCCGCGCCGGCAGCAAGATTTTCTGCATAAATTGATCCTAGACTTCGAGCGATTGAATCTGAAATTTCCGGCGGATAATCTGTGATGCCTGCTTTATTCCAATCCCATATGCCGATATCTTTGCCTGTTTCAGTGCACCAAAGTCTGGAATAGCTTTCCTGCGAGATAATGTAGCTGGCGTAATCATTCATGTTTTTACCAGTTTCACCGTAGACATGATAGTTGAATATGTCACAAAAGTTTTGAAGTCCGTTTTCAGCCAGTGCCGCTTTGAGATTAATTGCTGGACGGGCAAAAGAGCTTTGAACTAAAAGCAGGGAGGGATTTACGGATCTGAGTGCGAAAGATGCTGTTTTGACATAAGCAGCGTATTCGCCGGCCGTGCCGTTGTAAAATGTTTTTAAGTCTATCTCGTTACCAAGTTCGATTCCTTCCAGAAGCGGTCCCCATGCAGATCCTATCGCAGTGTATAAAGCATATGTATCTTTTAGTGAGTCTGGAACCTTCTTGGGATTTCTGTCAATATTGATTGATGGCGGACTTACTTGAGCCACAGCGCAAACTGAAAATCCCGCAGCCTTATTGATTTTGAGGCATGTACTTGTCCATCCTTGTTCGTCAATTGAGAAAGAACCGTCAGGATTGCGGATTAGTTCCTTTTTCTGTCCGCTTGTGCGCAAGCGCTCCCGAACGCGTTTGACTCCGGCTTTTTGAGCCATGCTTGCGGCTCTTTTCAGTTCTGGAATAAGTTTATCGTCAAAAGGAAATCCCGCTGTGTTCATGGCGTAGTCAAGACCTATGGATGTGTTTGTGTCATTAGGATATCGGGATTTTGGAATGGTAACAACGAGACAGCCGACATCTTTGCCATTTGCCTTGATCCTGTAGCAGCCTGTTGTCAGAAGACCGAATTCAACTTTTCCTGATGAATCGCAAATTGAATCCATTGTTTTACCAAGGCTGTCGCATATGCTGACTTTTTGTCCTGCTGCCTGAGGCAATATGAATTGAACATTTTCTTCTGTCGTGAATACATTCATTCTGTCTGGAAAAATGGGAACATCAGAGAATGTGAGCTGCGCAAGGAGGCATATTATTAGTGAAAAGATTAATTTCATAGCAGGATTCAGTGGCATCTTCTCGGCTCCTCAATATTATGCGTTGGACTATCTTAAGTGAATAATCAATTCAGTCATTTCCATTGTACGTAAAGTTAACCTGATATCTTTTAACTTCTTTCGGCAGCAGGGCTCCGACATGTCCGTCGAGGTAAAGGAAATTAGTTCGCCACGAATGACGCGGATCAAGCCCCCTCTGCTTTTCAGCTACTGTATAATCAAAGCATCCTTTTCCATCTACAATCCATGCTGGATTTGTTGGTGAATACACAGGTATTACGTTTTCACAATCGGCGATTCTGAGTCGTTGTGAAATCCGTTGAATGGAGCTTATGCGTTGAAACGGATAACTGCTCTCATCTCCAGCCCAACCGCAATAGCTGTTCATTCCGTAATTGGTCATTTCTTTAGTTGCATTTACTGAAATTTGTTCCTTTGAAGATGGGCAAATCATGACAGGAAGACGTGCCCACCATGTTTTTCCTGTTTGCATGAGAATAAGGATTCTGTACCATCGTTTCTGTGAAGTCGGCATATTTATGCTCTCATCCATGTAGCCAGGCGGCATGGCTCCTATTATGTAATCGTTATTGTCGCTTTCGTATATTGAGCATAGGACTCCAAGTTGCTTGAGGTTGTTAGAACATGCTATTCCTCGGGCAGATTCTCTTGCCTTGCCCAAGGCAGGCATCAGAAGCGAAGCCAAGATCGCAATGATGGCAATCACAATTAAGAGTTCAATGAGTGTGAACTCTTTGCCGCGTATTAGTTTTCTGATTGAAAAATTTGTTGCTGACATGAATTTCTCCAGTATTAAAATTATCTGTACGCGGAAAAATGGAGTTCCCTCCAAAGCCACAAGGAATCAATATTTTCAGATTGTTTTATCATGTCTTTGTTATTATCGATTGTAATTCCTGTGTTTTTTTCAGTGGAACTAAGAATTTTTCCCTGTCTGTCAGAAATATTTCCGCTGATAAGTACATTTTTTGAACAGTTGACGACAATCTCCGGATCGAAGAAGCCATGAAA
>JAKJHH010000009.1:0-6137 GCA_022703965.1 Verrucomicrobiota bacterium | reverse complement strand
CCCGCCTGCCAGTAAAAGCTTTTCGGATATCTGAATTTTAGACTGTTTCCCGAAGGTGCTTGGCTGTATGAAATGCTATTGTTGCTTATGTCAATGTTTTTAATAGCTCCAGATAGAGGCAGTTCACTATCAGTGCTTCCTTTTGCATAAATGTAGATAGCAGCTCCGCCGCAATCAATGAATTGGTTGTTTTTGATTGTGATGTTTGACGGGACGCGCGCTTGGCGTTTTGTGTCTGCGAATATCATTATTCCTGCGTGTGTAGTACTTTCTATACGGCAATTTTCCACTGTGACATTAGGCGAAGAAATAAGAATGCCGCGAGCTCTGTTCCCTTTGATGACACAATTCTTAATCATCGTTTTAGGTTCATAGCTTTTGTTGACAACAATGTCTCCTGACTGTAATTTTTCTGGTAATGTTTCCATGAATTCAACATGGAAGCTTTTGGAGTTGCGATCCCATTTTGCTGATTTAACGGTGAGATCTCCATATGGACTCAGGTCTGTCTGGTGCATGACTGTCATGATTTCTCCGGGCATCGGAGTTGGTCCCTGCCAGCCTTGAGACGCGACTTTCAGGAACAGCTTGTTTTCATTATACTTGTCTATGGAAAGATATTTGCTGTAGAGGTTGATCCCATCGTCACCCATGTTTTCAAACTTGCAGTCTTCAATCCTGACTTCTCCTGAAATGAATGCACAATGCCATGCGTCAAGCGTTGAGGACATCAATCTGCCGCTTCCGGGACGGGGGGCAACGTTTAGACGTTTGCAAGATATGTTTTTTGTCACAGACGCATGAAACGCAAGCCCGACACAGCTGTATATATTGACATCCTCAAGCTTTATGTCGCTACATTGCAAGAAGCGTATTCCCCAACAGGGGAAGAGGTCTTTTTCATTATAGTGGCGCAAAACTACTGTTTTGCCGGGCAACCCTGCAAGTGCCTTGCTTATGACTTCGGAATGCCCCGGAACATCAAAGGCTTTTTTTGCCATGCTTACTTTTATAGTCAAAGGATCCTGATATTCTATTTTTCTGATTAAACTGTGAAACAGGTCAAAGCTGGCGATTCCTTTTCCACTTGAGGCATCAAAGTCCATGATGCCATAGACTTCCATACCCGGAGGCAGAGAAAAACGCGGATCAAGGGCTATTATCAATTCATTTTCGCTTGCAGAAATGACGGTTCCCTGTGAGAATGGAGGACGATCCCAGTCAATGCTTAGGTTTTTCAAGCTGACATTCTGAGAGTTTTCGATGTAGAAGGGGATTGTCAATCCAGTAAAAATCAACTCGGAACCTTGTCCGTCTATAGTAAGCCCCTGACAATTATTTATTTCAATGGCACGGCGATTCTTGCTGTATGAGGCATTTTGCAGCTCATAGCGTCCTCGCGGAAAGAGCAGAACCGGATTTTTAAGGATCTGACATTTTGCTACGGCAGCTCTTATTGCAGCGGTGTCATCTTCTCCGTCGTCTGGTTTTGCTCCAAATTCGGCAACAGATACAGTTGTCTGCTCGATTGGATTTACGCAACTTATCATGAGAAATGTAAGTGCTGAAATACTGGAGTACATGAGAAAATTCTTAGAAAATATTTTGAAAATGACGTCCTGCATATGTTTTCCCTTATAATTGCGAGTAGCTTGGTTTAAGGTCTCTGTTTCTCTTAATTTTAGCAAAAAAACCATGGATATCTCAAGGCATAATGCCTTGCTAAAAAGGCTATTGTACTATGAGTTTGACTTTTCCCATGTTTTTAATCCTATGAAGAAGAAGTTTTATTTTGATTCAATTATAAGCGAATTTCATTCAGTATGCAATTTCATTCTTGAAAGTTTAATTTAGCAAATGTAATGTTTTATGAGAAATAAGAGGACTATCATGACGATCCGACTGTCTTGCAATATTTCCGGCACTGCAAATATGGGAAAGGGATCTTCTGATTCCCATTCGTTTTTCACCGAGCAGCTAAAGTTATGGATGAAGCCAGACGCTCTTCAAAAGATTTATCTTTGCTCTTCCTCTTTCTGTAAGTCTCCTGATGACTTTGATGGAGGGATATTTAAAATATTATCGTGGAATCGTATGATAATCATGCTCGGCGGGGAGCAACGTTTCAGCATAAGTGTCGGTGGAACAAGAAGAGATATCAAGCTTCTCCCTGGGGATGTTTTATACTGGGCTCGATATGCATGGCAGATTGAGCATTGGGATCAGCCATGCACGTTTATGGGGATTATTTTCAGAGAGAATACTTTGCGTTTTATTCTTGTCAATCATGTTAAAGCTGGTCCTTCTTCGCCTCCTTCTTGCATTTATCATACTGCTCTTCCTATTTCAGGAGCTGCTCCGTTTCTTATCAACGCCCTTAATTTTCTTGCTGAGTCCGGGAATGATGCAGACACGTCCCGTCATATTATATCTGCTTTATTGAATTTATCATTTGGACACCTTGAGGCAGATCTCTTGTCTTCAGGACATAAAGATGAGGGGATAGCGTCAAGACGCTGGCATCAGATCTATGATTATTTGCAGGAACATTTTTCAGCTCCGATCAATCGCAAGACTGTTGCTGAAGCTTTTTCTGTACATCCAAATTATCTCTCCTGTCTGGCTTCGATCTATACAGGAAAAAACTTTCAGGATTTACTTGAGAATTTGCGCATGGAAGAAGCTCGCCGACTCTTACGGCAAACGTCATTGTCTGTTGAACGTGTTGCTGAATCGTGCGGATATCACAGTGCAAGTTATTTCGTGACTGCATTTAAAAGGCTTAATGGATTCTCTCCGTCAAAATATCGTCTTTCCATGCCATCTCAGCGCAATCATTGAGCTGATGCTTTGCGGCGTGCTCGCAGGATTTCTGTGTATTTTGCGCTGATTATTACCGTAATTAACATTATTCCAAGTTCAATGCTCCTTTGTACGAGTTCTCCCAAAGGATAGTAAAGCATTGTTATGCTGAATATGCAGTTGAGTCCGAATGCCGTCACCCATATGCCTGAACTTATCGAACAGGATTTCAGAAAAGAAGGATTGGCCCAGACTTCCTCAGAAACTTCGGCTTTTGCGTATGTCATGGTGAACGGTTTTCCGGCAAGAAGCGGAATCAGCGTAAAGAAGAAAAGGGTGCCGTGGGCTATGACTCCCATGTGTTTCATGAACCAGAAATCTTTCAGAATTACAACTTCAAGCAGCGCAACTGAAAAAAAGATTAATCCGCCCCAGAGTATGCTTCCGCGATGCAGTCCGCGAAGAGCCATTATTATGACCAGAACAAAAGCGATGACAACGCCGAGTTGCAGTCTGAAAAGAGAATGTCCCCAGGATATCAGCCACAATGATATCCATGGAGCAAAGGCAAGTATAAGTTTTAACGCTCCCATCAGATGCTTTCTTTTCAGTTTTTCTAAATATATGCAGATTATAAAGTTTCATCAATTGCTGATATAAGTTTTCCTTGTAAGTTTTAAATAAAGATAATATTGGCATATCCTGAAAATGCATTGATTTCGGGAGTTTCTGAACTATTATTCAGAATCCTAAAGGAGAACAGCATGAATTTCAGGCTTATTTTTGCATTCTGTCTTATTCTATCTTTTATGACTCTTATGGCCGAAGAGCCTAAGTTCCGGAAAGTCGATCCTGTTTTTTGCAGCGAGGACGGACCTTGTATCGATTTGGGAATCCATAACGGCATCCTCTGGGCTGTCGGAGGCGGAAAGATACGTTCGTTTTCTATCGAGAAGCCTGAATCACCGTTGAAAATCGCTGAACTTGAAATTCCAGGACTACTGCGGCAGATCGCTTTCTATGGCAATTATGCGTATGTCAGCGCCAGAGAGGACGGGCTCTTTGTGCTGGATATCAGTAAAGCTGCCGCTCCGCGCATAGTTTATCATTATGACAGTCTTGAGAAGGCCACCGGAATCGCAATTTCATATCCGCTTCTGGCTATTGCCGACCGTTATCACGGGGTTGAACTTGTGGATATATCCAATCCTGCCCTGCCTGTTTATCTTTCGACATGTCTTGCCAGAAAAGAGATTCAGTCGGTTGATCTTCATGGAACTTATCTCGCCGCCGGAGGCTGGGCGGAACGCAGAGTTTATCTTGTCGACATCTCCAATCCAGGGAAACCTGTTCAGATTTCCGAGGGAGCTCTTGACGGCTATGGAGACGGAGTCAGACTCCGCGACGGACTCTGTTATGCGGCAACAGGACATCACAGCAATGCTTTTAAAAAGCATCATTTCGAGAAGAAAGCTGACAGTGATTCCGGTTATGGCGAGGGGCAGGGGCTGGAGATATTTTCCTTCTCCGCAAAAGAGCCGATGAAAAAACTTTCCACTGTAAAATTTCCTTCCTTCTATCAGGGGTATCCGGATACCTGGCGGGTTGAACTCAGCGATTCCAAGGCGATAGTTGCCGATGAGTACAACGGCTTTTTTGTCGTGGATGTTTCTGATCCGTCAAAAGCTGTTACGCTCATGCAGGGACTCGCGCCGAAAGGGAAGAAGATTCCTGAAATGGCGGAACCTTTTTCCGCAGCAGTCGCCGGGAACTCTGTTATTTACGCGGCAGGCTATGAGCGCGGTGTTTATGCTTTCCCATGCACCGGAATCGAAATAGCAAAGAGCGGAGCTGTTAATAAACTTGCAATTCCTTCCGCGGACACAGCAGAGATTTTTGCCAAAGAGGGCGAAGCCATGCGATACCGTCCGGACGGACAGGTTCGCTCCGTTGTTCCTTTCGGGAAGGACAAGGCATTTGTAGCGGCGGGAAACGGCGGTATTCACCTGCTCCGTATCAAGCCTGATTTCAAAGTGCTGGCTAAGTTTCCGACTCAAGGCATTGCCGTAGATCTGGCTTTGAAGGACAATACACTTTGCGTTGCCGAGGCCGGCGACGGTCTTTCAATATGGAAGGTGGACGCAAACGGCAATATTGCTGAACGTGGACGTTATCTGAAGGCCGGTGCTTCAATTCAGCAGGTCGTGATGCCCTCGGAAAGCCCTTATGTTCTTGTCTGCAACAGGGCGTTTTTTGAGATTCTTGATATCAGTGATTTAAAAAATGTAAAAACAGTTTTGAGTGAAAGCGGCCCGGGACTCTTTTACGGGAAATCAATAGCGGCTGAACTTGTGCAGAGTAAATATGCGTCTGTAATATGGCATATGGGAGGCCCTCGCTTTTATAATCTTTCGACAAAGCCGCCGCGTCGTGCGGAGTTCCCTGATCTGAAGGGACGTCCTGTTGATTCCGTTGTCGTGATGCCGGATAACGAAAAGGTGCTTCTGCTGCATGGCGACGGTTATACAGTTATGAGACCCGGAGACAATATTGATCTCGCCAAACCGGCATCCAGACTTGCCTCTGGAGAAAATATAAACGGAAAGGCCTCGATTTGCGGAAATACTCTCTTTACGGTCGCCGGTGCCTGGAAAATTGTACGGGCAGTGGATATGAACAATCCGGCTAAACCGGAAATGCTGAAGAAATGGGAAACAAAAGGCAACCCGTTTCCTCCGTCTTTGTTCAACGGTTTTATCTTCATGCCGGAAGGACGCGATGGACTATTAATAATGCCGGAATCTGTATTTAACAGAAAATGAATGATCTTTAAAGTCCTCTTTTTCTGTAGGGATATTCGCAGTATATCTTGTTGCCTGTTTGCGCTTTCCTGCTATATTTCCTCTACTCAATGAGGGATTTTGAAATGCGTTTTATTATTTTTATTATTACATTAGTCTTTGTGTCGATGATTTATGCACAGCAGCAGAGACCTTCTGGGCCTCAGCAGCCAGCTCCAAAACCGCAGCAGAAGCAGCCTGTGTCAAAGCAGCAAAAGCTGCAAATGGCTATTGCCACTGTTGCTGACGCAAAATCCATCGGCTCCAATGAAGGCGTTGAAATGTTTCTGCTCACAATGAGACTGGAAAAGCTCGCGGCAGGTTCCAGCCTTCCTTCCGAATTCATAGCCATGTGTCCTACGAAGGACAAGAAAAGCGGTATAATGGCTCCGCTTGGAAAAGATTATTTCACTCCTAATATCGGAGACAGGGTTTTCGTAATGCTTTCAGGCAACGGCGGCGATCTTTTCGCCTATACTCCTGTGAATCCTCGTC
>JAKJHH010000099.1 GCA_022703965.1 Verrucomicrobiota bacterium | reverse complement strand
AACAGCTCTTTGCTTCTCTGCCTCAGCAGTTAATCCACCAGTCCATTGACCAGCTAAGCTCGGTGGAGGAGACCATACAGCAGCCTGAGCCTGAGCCTGAACCTGTCGCACAACAGGAATCTCAGGAATCTCAGGAAGTGTCTGCCGACGACATACAGATTACCTTCAAACGCAATCTGCCAAAAGTCGGACGCAATGACCTCTGTCCCTGCGGAAGCGGCAAAAAATTCAAAAAGTGCTGCGGCTCCTGAGACAGACAAGAGCGCAAGTCTTAAAAAAGGACGGAGCAATCCGTCCTTTTTTATTGCATCTATAAGCTGCAATCTGCCCTGAAATGAGTGTTTGATCCATTTTTTATCAACAAATCAGTTTAAAAGTCTTTTTGCCTGCAAAAAAACTCTAGATTTTCATTAAAAATGTACTACAGTTTTTGATGTTCTAAAATACAGAAGAGGCAAGGGAAACAGAGATCGTGAATAATCACAGCACAGCTTTTAATCCGGCGTCGGCAATGGACTTTCTGCCGCGCGAACAGTTAGAAAAAGTACAGCTTGAACGTCTGCAAGCAATTGTGAAAAGAGCCTACGACAATGTGGCTCTATTCAGAAAAAGGATGGAAGAAAGAAATCTCAGTCCTTCCGACATCAAATCTCTGAAGGACATCTCCAAACTGCCCTTCTCTGTAAAAGCTGACCTCCGTGATACCTACCCCTATGGACTTTTCGCAAGTCCGCTCAAGGATATCGTCAGACTTCACGCCTCCAGCGGAACAACAGGCAAACCTATTGTTGTTGCCTATACAAAAGAAGACATGCAGGTTTGGACAAGCGTAATGGTGAGAACCTTCGCGGCAGCCGGACTCAGCAACAGCGATATAGTTCAGAATGCTTTCGGTTACGGACTCTTTACCGGAGGCCTCGGCGCTCATGGCGGCCTTGAAGCTCTCGGAGCTGCCGTCATTCCGATCTCAGGCGGCAACACAGAACGTCAGATCATGGTTCTTAAGGACTTCGGTGTCACTGGAATCTGTTGCACACCAAGTTATTTCATACATCTTCTGGACAAGGCAGAAGAAGCCGGAATCAGCATGAAGGAACTGCCCCTGAAAGTCGGCGTCTTCGGTGCTGAACCATGGACAGACGCAATGAGAAAGAGAATCGAACTTGATGCAGGCATCAAGGCTTTCGATATCTACGGTCTCTCCGAAATCATAGGTCCGGGCGTGGCGACAGAATGCCACGCACACAGCGGACTCCATGTATTCGAGGATCACTTCTATCCTGAAATCATTAACCCCGAGACATGCGAAGTGCTGCCGGACGGAGAAGAAGGCGAACTGGTACTGAGTACGCTCAGCAAACAGGCTATGCCCATGCTCCGTTACAGAACAAGAGATATAACTGTCATAGAAAAAGGCGAATGTCCCTGCGGCAGAACAATAAGAAGAATCAGAAGAATCTCGCGCCGAAGCGATGACATGATCATCATACGCGGCGTCAATGTATTTCCGTCTCAGATTGAAACAGCCCTGCTCGCGGTCGAAGGAACACTGCCGCATTACAACATCATTCTAACAAGAGAACAGGGACTTGACAACATCGAAGTAGATGTTGAAGTGACAGAAGAGCTTTTCAGCGATAAAATAAGCGGCCTCGAAGAGCTTAGAAAGAAGCTTTCTTCGGCAATTGAGCATATAATAGGAATAAGAGTAAAAGTCAAACTTGTCGCTCCGCGCACCATACCGAGAAGCGAAGGCAAGGCAAAACGCGTAATCGACAAAAGAAACATGGAATAATCAGAAGGGGGTCGAATATGAAACTGAGTCAGCTGTCTCTTTTTATACAGAACCAGCCGGGAGCCATTGCGGAACCATGCCGCATCCTCGCTGAAAACAATATCAACATCTACACGATGACACTTGCGGAAACCAATGATTATGGAGTTCTGCGTCTTATCGTCAAGGAATGGCAGAAGGCACGAGATGTACTAGCCAAGGCAGGATTTACTGCTAACCTCACAGATGTTGTCGCTGTAAAAGTTCCAAATCAGCCGGGAGGCCTTGCTGAAGTTCTGGAAAAAATGGGAAAAATCGGCATAAATGTAGTTTATATGTATGCTTTTGTCTCCAACCTTCAGGACGCAGCCGTCATCATTTTCCGTTTTGACAAGACAGAGGAAGTAATCAAACAACTCACTGAAGCTTCTATTTCAATAGTCAATGCCGAGACATTGTTCTCCTGAAATATAGAAGACCTTATATTGCTATTGAAGCCCGTCATCTTTTATTGATGCACGGGCTTTGATTTTTTATAAAAATGCAGTATAATGGACTTATATAAGACTTAATATTTATGGAGCCTTTATGAAGAATATAATGATGGTGGAAAAAAACAGTCCCGTTCCCTTGTATTATCAGGTCAAGGAGAAAATACTCGGCATGATAAAATCTGGAGAACTTCCGCCTCGCAGCCGCCTTCCGGCAGAACTCGAACTTGCCAAGGCAAACGGCATAAGTCCGATGACAGTACGTCAGGCCTATACGGCACTGGTAAACGAAGGAGTCCTCTACAGACGTCACGGCAAAGGCACCTTTGTGGAAACACCAAGCGGAACAGTTAACGAAACAGCAAACCTCGAAAAGACGACAGTTGATATCGCAGCAGTATTCACGACATTTCAAAGTATCAGCGTCTTCGTATCGCAAATACTGGTCGGCATTGAAAAATCCTGCCGGAGCTGCTCGTATAATCTTCACGTAATTACGACCAACGGAAAAAGACTGGACAGCAAGGATAATTTTATTCTCGCGAATCTGCTCGGAACCCGTCAGCTGGACGGTCTAGTAATCGGCGGAAAACTGGAAAAGGAAGACGTTAAGTTTCTCCGCGCGACAGGAGTCCCATTTGTCACAATCGACAATGATTACAAGGACTCGAGTCTGCACGCAGTACTGACAGATGACGCACTTTTTATTCAGACCGCACTGCCCGAGTTTTTTAAACGCGGCAGAAAACGCATAGCCCTCTTCTCTGGCCCTGAAAGCGACAGGCCGGACTTGATAACAAGAAGAGGAGATAAGCTCATCAAAGCGGCAAAAGACTTCTACGCAAAAGAAAATGTTCCACTGAAAAACCTCATCATAAAGAGTACTGAACAGGAAGAAAAAGCAGTCTGGAATGCATGTTTGGAAATTCTGGATTCGGAAAGACCGGACGGGATAATCACAAGCGGTGACTCAATAGCCGATACAGTTATCCGCGCCATGCTCAAAAAGGGGCTAAGAATCCCTTATGATATTCCTATTGCAAGCTATGGGGATTCTCCGGTATCTCCATATTGCATTCAGTCGAAGCCGCTAATCGAAATGGGCTCAGCCGCAATGGAAATGCTGAACCGACTCATCAAAGATGATCCGGTCAAGGAAGACCGTCAGATCATTGCACTTCGTCCGCTTCCCGTAAATGAAAAATTATTCGCTAACTGAAAGAGGATAAGTCTACATATGAAAAGTAAAATAGCGCAGGTTTTCCACAAACCGTTCTCCTCAGACAAAAAATATGCAGTCTGGCTTGTGCTCGGCGACAGTATAACGGAATTCAACCATTGCAGCGAGGGATATGAGAACTATATCCTTCATATGCGCAATTATCTGAGATTGAAATACGGTTGCGGAAAATTCGTTACTGTCGACAGTGCCGTAAGCGGCAGACGCCTGACGGACGAAGTGGAGCTTCTGGATGAGAAACTCCAAAGATTCACACCAGATATATGTACTGTCATGTTCGGAATGAACGACAGCAGTGCAGGTGAAGCCGGGCTCAAGAAATTCACAGATGCCTTAAATAAAGCCATTGATATCTTTGAAAAAAATAATGTCCCTGTAATTTTCCTGACTCAGAATCCGATTGATTTCACATGCCAGATTGTCTGTATTCAAAACAGGAAAGCCTATCCACAGTATGTAGCAAAAATTGTGCAGGTCTGTAAGAAAAGGAAAGTAGCCTGTCTGGACATATATTCCACATGGGAAGAAGAGATTTTAAAGAAAGATCCCAATGAGCATTTCAAGCTTCTGCATGACGGCATTCATCCTAATCACAAGGGGCACGAGTTCTTTTTCAAAGTCATATCTGAAAAGATGCTGAACTGAGAAGTTTTATTTCACTTCATCCATGCTCATGAGAGCAGAAAACTGATCGGCAAAAACGCCGGTTTTCTTAAAGTAGCTCAAAGCCGACTTGAGATCTCCGGCGTTGACAGAAAAAACTCCTGCATAAACAGCTAATGCTCTTGAATCCATTTTTTCGAGATATTTCAATCTCCAGAGCAACGGCAAATCTTCGAGTCTGAACTTTCTTACCAGTATCGCAGTCCCTATATTTTCCACTGCGCTGACAACTCCGTTATCAACATTTTTCACAAGCAGATCCGTAGCGGAATCTCCTAGTTCCAGATGTATTTTATGCCCGATTTCCAGTTTCATTGCGGCACCGAAAAAATTGTCTGTTTCAGAAAGTTCTTTGATAAATATTGAATCAGGAATAAGGCTCTCTCCGTTTCCTGACTCATAAAGATTCAAAGCGCCTTTAAAATCAGCATGAAGCAGTCTGAGGCAAATATTGCGAATCAGCTGTTTTCTTGTCTCGTCGAACTGTTGTTCAGCCTTGGCTTTCGCCTCAGAAGCCTTGAGAGCCAGTGCAGTAAAATCCGCAGCTTTCCTAGCTCTGATTTCTTCTGTTTCCACTTGAGCCGGTCCGTTATAAAAACTATAAATTCCAGCGGCTCTGGAAAAGTCTCCGGACTCCAGAAAGGGTGCAGCTTCAATGGCAAGCTTATTTAAGGTTTCTTTCTCAGCGCTGTCTCTAGCCTCGGAAAGTCTCTTAAGCCATTCATCGGCCTTGGCTGAGTAAAGAGAAGCTGCCGGACCGACCTTAAAGGCTCGTATGCTGGCTTCTGCAGAAGCGAAGCCGCCTTTCTGATGCACAGACTCTTCTGCCTTATTTACAGCGTAATCCCACAATTCACGGCTTTTATCCAGATCCAGAATGTCTCTATCTGTCTGATCCAAGTTATGCAAATTTTCGGTAGGTAACACGGTAGGTAAAAGCTGAGGCGAGGCTTTTGCAGATTTTGCCTGCTGAGTTGAAGAGCTCTCCACTGGAAGCATAAACGGAATCGCAGCCGCCAAGCCTAGGATACATATCCCTGCCGCAATAAATTTTGTTTTATTCCTTTTGGAATCGTCCTCCCGCAAAGAAGGTTTAGCAATAAATCCGCCTTGTTTGAGAATCTCGATATCTGCAAGGAGGGCTTCCGGCGACGCATAGCGGTCTGAGGGACTTTTCGCCATGCACTTCTGCACGATTGTGACAAAATCACCTGGAATGTCATATTGGCTTGCAAGAGAATCCTGCTCCTTACAGACCTGCGGAAGCATCCCGAACGCAAGTTCAAAAAGACTTACGCCGAGAGAATAAATGTCAGAACGCACATCACAGTCTCTGGAATCAATAATCTGCTCCGGTGCCATGTATTCCGGAGTACCGATCGAAGCAGCCGTCATTGTTGCGTAGGGATTGCGATTATTAAGCAAATCATGATCGGTTTTTGACAAGCCCAGATCGGACAACTTATAAGTATCATCTGCCCCTGGCATAATATTGTCCGGTTTAATATCGCGATGGGCAATCTTGTGCTTTGCAGTTTCAGTCAGAGCCTTCGCCATGTCCTCAGCAACTTTCAGAAGCTTGGAATACTCCATCCGCTTTCTGAGTACAAGCAAATCGGCAAGAGTTCCGGAAGGCAGGTACTCCATCACTATGAAAACAGTGTTCCCGTCGACTCCGCAATCATAGGTTCTGACAATGTTAGGATGGTCAACCATGGCGGCAATTCTTGCTGACTTGATAAAGCGGTCAATGAAATCCTTGCGTTGGGCAAATTCTTTTCTCAAGACTTTTACTGCAACGGTAATGCCAAGAGCGGGATGCTTTGCCTTGTAGACTTTGCCCATCCCTCCTTCACCTGCAAGGGCTTCCACCTTATAGTTTCCGATATAACGTGGAACGGCATTGTCTTCATCAATAGAGGAATACTCCTCAACGACCGTTGTGGAGTCAAGCTGAAATATGCGTCCGCACGTGCACTCAATGTTGTGGGAGTGATCGACGTGCTTAATTTCACGTATTTTTTTACAATCAGGACATTTTATCTTCAAAATTTATCTCCGGAAATTGCCGGAAGACAAAAATCCGGCAGTATAAGAATACGCCGGATAAGCAGATTATATTACACCTAAAGCGGAAAGATCCCTGCGAAGACTCTCTTCATTGAATACAGCCCCCGGACGCCACGTGCCGCCATATTCGAGAGTAGGAACCACCCAGTCGTCACCGCCGTTGACCTTCACGATCTCGGCAATAACGGATTCCGGCTGCTCCTCAATTTCTATATAGTCGAAAGGAATGGAGTTCTTCTTCAGAAACTCCACTGTCTTCCGGCAATGAGGACACCATTCAGCCGCATACACTTTCAGTTTCTCCATAGCATAACCCCCTTATATCTCTCGGACTTATTTTCCTGCTGTCGTCTTCAGAGTCCCGCTCTGAACGGAGATGTAATCACGCATGATATTCATGCTTTCATCGATATATAAGTCTTTCATTTTCTTGGCGGAAGAATTCTTCTTGTCATCTTCGTCATCAAGCCTGAGTAACTTGGACTGTTCTTCATAGAATTTCTTTTCCTTGAGATACTCGTTCCAACGGGCATCAAGGTTCAGAGAAACTGTCTTCTTGGACTTCAGCTTCTTGAATACTTCAATGTCTTTTCGGAGAGCCATGAAGTCAGCATTGGCATTGGTTCTTTCCTCTGAACGCTGTCTGAGAACCGGAATTGCAGAAGGAAGTTTTGAATCCCAATTGATGTGCTGAACAGGCTCTATGGCATCCCAGGCGCTCTTCGCCAAGTTCCATGAACTCGGTGAACGAGGGGAAGACGATATCAGGAGTAACGCCCTTGATCTGAGTTGAATTGCCATTTACCCTGTAGAATTTGGCGTTTGTGAACTTGACCGATCCAGCCGGGAAATTCGCACCAATGAACGCAAGGAAGGTCTTAAGCTCGAAGACAGTCTGAACAGTGCCTTTGCCATGTGTCTGGAAGTCTCCGAGAATGAGACCGCGATTATAGTCCTTTATAGCTCCGGCAAAAATTTCCGTAGCTGAAGCACTGAGTCTGTTTATCAGAACCGCAAGAGGTCCGTCATAGGCAACAGTTTCGTCTTCATCATACTGAATATCAACATCGGAAGGACCGTTTTTTACCTGAACAACCGGACCGTTCTTAATGAAAAGTCCAGTCAGACGGACAGCCTCCTTTAGACTTCCTCCACCGTTGGAGCGCATATCAAGAACAATCCCGTCAACTTTTTCCTTTTTGAAATCTTTGAGGATTCTGAGAACATCGTTTGTGGATGACTTGTAATTGGGATCACCTTTGGAAGCCGCATCGAAATCCATGTAGAAGGAAGGCAGGGTAATAATACCAATCTTAAGCTCTTTACCGTTATCAGTGCCTACTCTCTGAATACGGCCTTTGGCCTCCGATTCAGTAAGTTTTACGTTGCCTCGTTTGATAACCAGAGTCTTTGGAATCGCGTTGAGCCCCTTGCTCCCATCCAGAACCGTAAGGGAAACCTTGGTGTTTTCAGGACCGCGAATCATCGCGACAACCTTATTGAGCGGCATGTCAATGACATCAACAGGTTCGGCATTTTCCTGTGCAACAGCAACAATTCGATCGTCAGCTTTTAGACGTCCGTCCAGATCGGCAGGCCCGCCTGGCACAACTTTGACAACTTTTGTATAACCATCTTCGCTGGTAAGAGTTGCGCCTATTCCCATCAGTGACAGACGCATGGAAATATTAAAATCCTCTTCGCTTCTGGGAGACATGTATTCTGAGTGCGGATCGTAAGCCCTTGCAAGGCTGGAAAGATAAGTTTCAAGAATGTCTAGAGGCTCTTTCTTCTTGAAAAAGGAAACAGTCTGTGCAACACGTTTCTTGATTCTTTCATAAGGGGACTTCTCAAGCCATGAGGGATGCTCATTGCCTTCCTGTGGCTCTGTTTCGGCAACCTTCTTTACAAGCATGAGAGTGAGAACGTCGTTCTTGAGTTTCTTTCTCCAGAGCTCCTTGAGATCTGCTTCATTTTCGACCCAGTCTTCATCGGCTCTGTTGAAATCATAATCTTCATTCTCGGTAAAAGTAAAGCCCTGAGCAAGAAGGGTGTAGGCGTAAGCCTCATAAGCATCAAGACGCTTGAGGAAAACTTTATAAACTTCAAAAGCGAATTTGATGTCACCGGCAGCAAGGTAATCATCAAGCTTATACCTGAACTGCTTGAATTTGTTTATATCCTCCTTGCAGAAGAATATTTTCTGAGGATCAAGCTCCTTGAAATATTCATCGTAAAGAAGAGCTGACATCTTGTCATCCATCGGATGCTGAAGATAATGCTGGCGTCCAAGAATAACCGAAGTGATCTTGGCAATCGTCTCAAGCTCTTTATTCGATAATGACGCAGTCGAGGTCTGTGGTCCATCCGCAGATAGGAAAAACGGACAAAGCAGAGAAGCTGAAAGCAGTATACGAAAAACGGCTGAGCGTAAAAAACTTTTCATAATATTCCTGGCCCCGTGTTTACATGTTTAAATTCCTAATATACACAGTATTCATCCTAAATAAATAAAGCATTGTGCTAAAACAGACAAAAAAAACTTTGAATTGTTCTGCGGAAAAAGCTGACAGTGCAAAGAATATGATATATATTTACTGATGAATTTAACTAAAAAAGAAGGTTTTATCCCAAATGAAAATTCTAGTGATTAACGCCGGCAGCTCATCGCTGAAATTCACTCTCTTCTCAATGACCAAAGAAGAAATGCTTGCCTCCGGGCAGGTTGAAAGACTCGGAACCGATGAGCCAAATCTCATTTACAAACGCCCCGACGGATACAAAGTCGAAGACAAAAGCCCCATCAAGGATTATCAGGAAGCCCTCAAGAGAATATGCGACAAGCTTCTTGATCCCCAGAACGGCGTAATCAAGAGTCTCAAGGAAGTTCAGGCAATCGGACACCGCGTCGTACACGGCGGCGAAAAGATCAACAAACCAGCAAGAGTCGATGCCAATGTAAAAGCCATTATCAAGGAATGCATTTCACTGGCTCCCCTTCACAATCCTCCGAATCTGGGCGGTATCGAAGCATGCGAAAGTTTCTTCCCCGGTGTCCCGAACGTTGCAGTCTTCGATACAGCCTTCCACCAGACAATGACCCCCGAAGCATACCTCTATGCCGTTCCTTATGAACTCTATACAAAGTACGGTGTCAGACGTTACGGTTTCCACGGAACATCTCATCACTATGTTGCGCTTTCGACAGCCGCCTTCTTTAATAGCGAGCTTTCAAAACTCAATCTTATCACATGTCACCTCGGCAACGGATGCAGCATGGCGGCAATCCAGAACGGCAAGGTCATTGACACCACTATGGGAATGACTCCCCTCGAAGGTCTTGTCATGGGAACACGCTGCGGCGACATCGACCCGGCAGTTGTACTCCGCCTGGCCGAGCTTGGCATTCCGACTCCTGAAATCGACAAGATTCTCAACAAGAAAAGCGGTCTTCTCGGCGTCAGCGGCAAAGTCAGCGACATGCGCGACCTCGTAACAGCATGCGAAGGCGGCGACAAACAGGCTGAACTCGCACTGAACATGTTCGTCCGCAGAGTTGTAAAATACATCGGCTCATATCATGTTCTCCTCGGACACACAGATGCCATCGTCTTCACCGGCGGTATCGGCGAATACAGCAATGCTGTCAGAGGCAGAGTTGTAAATTCGCTCAAAGCCCTCGGAATCAGCCTCGACGTAGCCGCAAATGACAAGTTCAGAGGCAAAGCCGGCATAATCTCAACAGAAGACAGCAAACTAAAAGTACTGGTAATGCCGACAAATGAAGAGCTTATGATCGCGCAGAGCGTTAAGAGCCTTCTGGCCTGATAATCAGCGGGAGCCTTGCAAAAACAGCATATAGCTGTATATTAAAGGCTCCCTGATTCAGTTTTTTACCATTTTAATTTTTATAAAGAGGTGTCACCGTGTATACTGCTTCCGACCTGAAAAAAGGCCTGAAAGTTGAAATCGACAACGCTCCGTGGGTTATCACAGAATTCGAATTCTGCAAACCCGGCAAAGGAACAGCACTCTACAAGTGCAAACTGAAAAACCTTGCCACCGGCTCCACAATGGACAGAACTTACCGTCCTGTCGACAAAGTAGGCAAGCCGAATCTTGAAGAAAAGACAGTCTTCTACTCATATCAGGAAGGCGATTTCTATGTCTTCAGCGATACTGAAACATATGAAGAAATCAGAGTAGGACGCGATGTGCTCGAAGACAAGAAGTATTTCCTCATCGAAAACTCCGAATGCACAATTCTCTTCTTCAATGACAAGCCGATCGACATCACCCTTCCGACATTCATCGAGAAGGTTATCACTGAAACAGAACCCGGCGCAAGAGGCGACACCGCTACAAACGTAATGAAGCCAGCCAAGCTCGACAACGGCTATGAGCTTCAGGTTCCCCTCTTCATCAACACCGGCGACCGCATCAAGGTCGACACAAGAACCGGACTCTATGCTGAAAGAGTTACAAAAGCCTGATATCATCAGATTTCTTGAAGATTTAAAGCCGCGCTTTGAACTCAAAGCGCGGCTTTTTTCTAGCATCAGAAGTTTTTTTGATTCCCGTGGATTCATCGAGGTGTTTACTCCTCTGATGACTCCTGCCCCTGCCCCCGAAGAATATATCGAAGCGGTTCCCGCGGCAGACAGTCTTTTCCTCAGAACTTCTCCGGAACTTCAGATGAAGTGTATGCTCGCGTCCGGATACGATAAAATCTATCAGCTCGGCCCATGCTTCCGCAAGGACGAGCACGGCCGCCGCCATCGTCAGGAATTTATGATGCTTGAATTTTATCAGGCTGGAATAGACTCAAACGCTCTTATGGAACTCAGTGCCGAACTAATCTCATTCTGCGCGGAAAAAATCAGGACAGCCCAGACAATCAACTTCTCAACTTATGAAGTAATCACAGTATCAGATGCATTTCTAAAATTCGGCGGAATCACCGTTGCAGACGCAATAAAACAGAATGTCTTCGAGGAAATTCTCGTCACAAAAATAGAGCCTAAGCTGCCGACAGACAAGCCTGTTTTTCTTTCAGAGTATCCGGCTTCGATGGCTTCTCTGGCAAGACTGAAAAAGGATGATCCCCAAGTCGCCGAGCGCTGGGAACTCTATATACGCGGCATAGAAATCGCCAACGCCTATTGTGAACTCACTGATGCAGAGGAACAGAAAGCCCGCTTCAAAGCGTCAGTAGAATTCAGAAAAGCACACGGCATGGCGGACTATCCGGAAGCCAAAAACTTTTTCAACGCATTGGATCACGGGCTCCCCTTCTGCTCAGGATGCGCACTCGGAGTGGAAAGACTTCTTATGACACTTACAGGAGCTTCGGATATCAGCCAAACTGTCTATCCTGATGAATACCGCAATGAACAATAATACTGACTCGCATGCGGCGGAAGTCCGCAAGCATCTTACCCGAAATTATACACTCCATTCAATAGAAGGCGGCCTGTACATGGCCGGACTCTTTTTTACCGCCTTTGAAACGGTCATGCCTCCTGTTATCAAAGCCCTCGGCGGCTCTGCATGGATGATAAGCATAATCCCGATGATGACGACTATCGGAGTATCACTCCCGGCTCTTTTTGTTCTCAATAAACTGGAACGTCTGCGCTGGAAAAAACCGATTGTAACATATAACGGAATTTTTCAGCGCCTCCCTTATCTGATCGCCGGGCTGGCTCTGATATTTCTGGCAATAGATTATCCGCGTCTTACATTGTGGATGGTTCTTTTATGTCCTTTGTGTAGCGGCTTCGCCTGCGGTCTCTCTTTCCCCGCATGGATGGAACTTGTTGCCAAAACAGTTCCTCCGGAACGCCGTGCCTCGCTCTTCGCAGTCAGACTTATAATTGCCTCCGCCTTCGGACTGCTTGCCGGATATGCAATTGACCTCCTGTTGGGAAAGTTCCCCGGTACAACAGGCTATGGAATCCTGCATATAATCACATTTATTTTCCTTACAGGTTCCTTCATATTCTTCGTATTCATAAAGGAAACGGATATTCCGCCAGTTCACGGAGACAAGGAAGAAAGTCTTCCTGAACTGCTGAAATCATGCGGAAGAATAATTGCGGAAGATAAAAACTTCAAAGTATTTCTGATTTCACGATTTCTGGCATCGGGAATGTTTATTACGATTCCCTTCATGTCCATTTATGCTCTGAATGTTCTGAACGAATCCCTGAGCTATACGGGACATCTTGTGATAGCCTCGATTTTCGGCGCGATTTCAGGAAATCTCTTCTCCGCTTATTTCGGAGACAAATATGGGGCAAGACATCTTCTCATGCTCTCGACAGGAGGCTATGCGCTTCTCTTTCCGGCAAGCATAATGGCAAGCTCAAAACCGGAATTCTTTGCAGTCTTTTTCTTTATAGGATTCTTTAAAGATTCAATGAGCGTGGCAAATGGAACTCTGAGTGCTGAACTGCCTCCCTGGCAGCAGAGAATCCGTTATCTTACTACAGGCAGTGCGATTCTGGCTCCATCAATGATTGCAGTGACTTTCATCGCCACAATGATATGGCAGGCAAGCAATTCATATACGGCAGTGGCCTGCGCCGGTTCCTGTGTCATGCTCACAGCATATTATTTTGCTTCAAAGATCAAAGAACCGCGCAAAATAAAAGACTTTGATATCACACCTTCGCCTGAATAAAAGTCCAATCAACAGCGGCGGCTGCTTTCAAACCATTCTTATCCGTGAACGCTAGTTCTCCGTCATTGAAGGATGCCGAGATCACTTCTCCGAATCCGGCAGGTATTTTCATCACTCCCTGAATGTGACGGATTTCAGTTGTTTTCGATGAATCAAGCTCGATTGCAGTTTTGAAACCTGCCTCGTTGAAGCTGTTATTCTCTGTCGAATCCTTAATTCCGTACGCAAAATACGAGCAGACATCCTCAATGCCGATGCAGCGGGTTCTGCCGTTCCACGGAAATTTGAAGCGTCCTGAATTGGATATCCAGAGCATTGTCGCAGGAAGAACGGAAGCATCCTTCAAGGCAAACCAGAGATAGCCGGATTCCGGATAAACAGCCGTCATCCAAGCAGGATTGTCGGATTTTTTCTTGAGCAACGCAATCAGATCGGTATATCCGTAAGGCGAAGGATAAACCGTATAATCTCTGGACTCCTGATTTTTGAGGAGAAGCGGAACCTTGTGCAGATCTGAAAACTTTTCGCCGTAAGCAAGAATCTGATACGCGCTGTCCTTAGGACTGCTGAACGCTTCTGGATGCGTCATTCCAAACTCAAAGGAGCTGGACGAAAGAATCATTCCGCCGTCCTTATCCGGCATCGTCAGAATGGGATGATGTCCCAAAGGCATTTTTCCTGAAAAACCGCTCAGTTCATGCGATATATATATGACGTTATGATTCTCTTTAATTGAAAGAGTCTTTGTAATTGAAGCCCCCTTTTGAACTGTCGAGTCCTGCTTGAGCTTCAGTGTCGCAGCATTAACTTCAAGACAAGTCCATACGTTCGAGGCTGATTCTCCGTGAGGAGGATATTTTACGCCTCCATATTCGGCGGCATTGCCGCCGAAAGGAGCACAGAAGAAATCTCCGCGAAGGACTTTCAGAACTCCGGCGCTGATCTCGGAATTTTCCTCGTGCCACGGAGAAATGAAATACGGCTGAACA
>JAKJHH010000098.1 GCA_022703965.1 Verrucomicrobiota bacterium | reverse complement strand
GTGAACTTGACTGAGAACGGATCAGGAAACTTGCGCCAGTGTCCGCTGCTTCCTTCAATGGGTTCGCTTCCGGCGGAAAGGTACATCGCATAAGGGATTCTGCCTCTTTCCATGAGCTCTTTGTCCGCCCATGCCCCAAGCGTGTTCACTCCCCATGAGCGGAAGCGTTTTTCAGTGTTTCCGTAGTGGATATTCTTCCAATCCTCGCCATATTTTCTGAAAAGGTTTGCTGTTCTGAAATTATAACATTCATAGCTATTGTATTCCTTATAAAATCCCGGAGGATTTTTCCAGAATCCCTTTTCGGTGAATTGAGCCATCACTCCATCTTTAGGAAGCCACTTGAAATACTGTTCGCGGTCAGTAATCGGAGTATAATCTCTTGTCCATACACTTGCGCAGCCATTGGACCAGAAAAGGCATCCTTCCGGATCGATCAGCCACCATTTACCGTCGATTTTGTCGACTCTGAACATGCCTGTGGCTTTATATTTCGGCCCGTTTGCCCAGCCTCCATAGATATTCCATTCCTTGCTTGCGCTGTTTGCGGAAAGATCGGCTTCCTCACGAGCCACGTCTGCTTTCAGCTCAGCGTCGGACGACACTTTTCCCGGCCAGTTCGCATGAATATACTGTCCGTATTCATCTACAAAAGGAAGAAATTCCTTCATACTCATGACTTTCGGCTGAACGCCCTTGCCGGAAAGCACGATGTCTCCGACATCAAGGTTCACTGTCTGAGACGGATGATCACCGAACACAATAAAGCCGATTACTTTTGAGAAATCCAAACGTCTGCCCGGAAGTCCATGCATCCCCTCCAGTTTTTCTCCTCCGCTTATTTCTATGCCGCCGCGAGAAATCGGAAGCTCGAAAACGCCCTCCTGTCCGGGATTCAGATAATGACGCAAGGTTATGCAGTTTTTTACTCCATCCGCACCGTCATTGTCGATACGCAAACAAACCAGCGTAGCGAATGCTGAATTATTCCTGACTTTCATATTGAGCTTTTTAAAAGGCGTAAAATCCCAGGCTTTCCCGTCTGCCGGAAGAAGCGAGACCCCCGGCCACTCCTCTTTAGTTCCTAGAATAATTTTTGCCGTATATCCGGAATCTCCGTTCAAAGCAGTTATTGAAGCGTCACGCAATTCGGTCGTATTCGCTGAAACAATACTTTTTAACGGAATATTCCTGAGTTCTTCAGCACAATTCACGCTCGAAACGGCTAGAAATAAAAGCGCAAGAATCCCTGTTTTAAATCGCATGAAACTTCTCCTGATAGAGTTGCTTAATTTTTTACGGATGCAATGCTTGCCCGCTCTATGAAAACAGCCTTTGTCACTTTCTCGAAAGGCTTGTAAAACTCATCTTCAAGTTGAACTTTAAGAAGCTCAAGAGCCGATTTGACCAGCCCGGAAAAATCCATGTCCACGCTGGCCAGTTCCGGCTGAAGGTCAGTACAGATGTCGGAATTATCGTGAGCGGCTATCGAGATGTCCTCCGGAAGCTTGAAGCCTTTTTCAAGCAGGGACATCATTCCGCCCATTGCCATGTAGTCGTTTGTATAGATTATCGCGGTCGGCTTGGCTCCTTTTTCCAGAAGCTCATCCGTGCCTGCTCGGCCGCCGGAGATATTGGCAGTCTTGTCAAAAATCATGAGAGAATTATCCGGCTGAAGTCCGCAGTCAAGCAGCGCATAGCAAAAAGCCTTAAAACGCTGTTCCACTGTCGGAAATTCCCGCGCACTCGAGACATATGCAATCTTTTTGTGTCCAAGGGCAACGAGGCGTTTGACTGCCTCGACCGTTCCCGTTGAAATATCAGGTCTTACACAGAATGAACCGCTTCGCTCTAGTGTATCCGAAAAAAGCACCGACGGAATCCCTGAGTTTCGCAAACGCTCACATATTTCAAGCGGAGGATGTCCGCTTACAAGAACTCCGTCTACTCTCCCGTTGCTCAGAAAGGAAGGCCATGCATCCGGAACTCTTTCGAGGAATTCAAGATGTGCATGAAAACCTTCTTCAAAGAGAGCATTGCTTGCCATGCTTACGAAATCACGCTGATAATTGTCATCAAAAAGCCCGGGCTTCCGGCAGAACATCATAAGTCCTATGGCATTTTTGCGTTTTCTGCGGAAAAGATCAGGAGCATAGCCGATGGATGCCGCATAATCACAGATCTCCCGGCGACGTTTTTCCCCTACCCCGCGAACTCCGGACAGCGCACGCGAAACACTGCTCACGTTAACTCCGAAATGTTCGGCAATCATCTTCAATGGTGACTTTTCCGCTTCGCCTGCCATAGTTTTTTCTTTCAAGCAATTAAACTCAATACATTGCGCAATAGTTGCGTGATGTATTTTCATTATAGAACAGTTCCACCATAAATGCAATAGCTTTCAGAAAGAATTTTTGAAGACCGATTCTCCGGAAAAAATATGCCGCCATAGACAGTCATCCATGGCGGCACATGAAAATTAATTACTACTTAAGACCTTAAATCAGTTCTATTTATCTTCTTATATACCTTAAGACAGCGTTCGGCCAGTTCTCTCATTGTGATCTCCTGAAATCCGAAGACCAGAGGCTTAATTGTGTCGTAAAGAGGAGCTGCCAGTTTTCCTCCGAAGGAACGATGTCCCGATGCCGCTCCGACTATCGAACCTGTCGTAGCTCCATTGCAGTCAGTGTCCAGAGCCCCCATTACGGACACGCAGATTGATCTGTCGGGATTCATCTTCCCGTAGAAAAGCGACATGACGACAATCACCGCGTTGTTGTTTGTATGAACCGGACTCATCCCCTTAAAATAGGTCTCCGATCTTTCCATGAAAGATTCAAAGTCAGAACATTCCTCAATGTCTTTCAGAGCATGACGGATGTCTTCGGCAAGACGGCAGTTCGCGGGGATTTCCGAAAGCCCGATCTCGACAAGCTTCCGCGGATCATTCTCACAGAAGGAGGCGGCAATCATCGCAGCAACAAACATCTCTCCATATATCCCGTTTGCAGAGTGTGTCCAATGAGCATCGCGCCAGGCAAATTCGGCTGCAAGTTCAGGATTCCCTGCACAGCAGTAAGCCCAGCCGTCAGCACGAATCTGCGCTCCTATCCATTCACGATAAGGATTGTTGTTGCGACTTGTAAAAACAGGGCTGCATACAGGCATCAAATCCACATTTTTAGCGGTACATCTCGGCACTGCCATGTTGTAATTGAGAATAGCCTGTGTCTCGGCTGTACAGATGGCATTATAGGGCAGAGAATCATTCCATGCGTTTGCGACATCATACCACTTGAAATCGGCTCCTTTTTCTTCAAGAACTTTCAGACCGATCAATGAATAATGAATGTCATCATCAGGCTCCATGTAAGCGATATTCTCGCGCAATGATTTTTCGCATCCGAGTTTTGCCCCGCCACTTGAAAGCTCCTTTCCGCTGAAGTAATAATCAAGCTCCCAATGATTGCGATCCTGCAAATATTTCTTTATCGAAAGACGACCGTTCAAGCCGCCGTATCCCCCCATTCCAAGCCCCTCTACCGGCTTGCCTAGAGCGCATCCGGCGGCGCGTCCTGTCCAGGCACCATGCAGACGGTCTAAAAGTTCATCATCACTGAGCTCCATCTTGAGTTTTCGAGGACCTGCCGGACGAAGTTTTTTGATTGTTTCAAGGTCATCCGGCTGCTCATACTTGAATTCGGGATTGCGAGGCAGATTTTCGAGCATTCTCCTTATCTGCTTTATTGCGTTCTCGTTGAAAGCATCCCGCTTAGGACAAAGTTTAGCAAACTCGATGCGAACTGTATCAGGAACCACATATCCTTCATATTCAAGCTGTACAAGTTCATATTCGAGGTGTCTGAAAGGGTTTTCCCATCCTGCAGCAATCATTTTCACGTTCTCCGTTTTTGAGGGTTGAAAAGATTATATTGCATAATAATAGTAAGTACCATGCAGGAAAGAGCAAAAACTATGCAGTTTCAACCAAAATATCCATACTCATATCTGAAGATTGATCTGGATCATAAGTTTCCATTCCACATATCTGAGCCTTATCTTCAGATGGACAAGACTATTACTCATCTTCATTTTCATAATTATCCCGAACTCGGCATATGCCTTGAAGGTTCAGGAGTTTTTGTAGTCGAAGGAAAGATACTGCCATTCCAAGGCGGCGACATCATCTATATAGCGAGAAATGAACGTCATCTTGCGCAAAGTCTTCAAGGCACGGTGAGCCGCTGGCACTGGATTTATTTTGACCTCGAAAAGCTCCTTTATCCGGCTCTTATGGATTCAGGCATAGCTGATTTGTCACATCTAAGCGGCAGGCAATTCAAAAATCTCATAAGCTCCGGCGAATATCCGGAACTCTGTTCAAGTGTCCGGAAAATTCTTGATGTCTGGCAGGAAAACTCTCCTTTCATGAAAGAAAAACTTCATGCACTGCTAACGCTCTTTGCGGCAAATATGAAAGAGGAGTTCAAAAACAATCTGAAAAATGAGTCGGTGATTAATCCGGAACCTGATCTTATTCATCGTCTTGACAAGGCTCTTGAGACCATCTCAAGACGCTACATGGAGCCTTTGAAAATCACTGAACTTGCCGCAACCTGCAACATGAGTCCTACACATTTCAGACGACTCTTCAATGAGTCCTTCGGCAAGTCTCCACGCGACTATCTCAATCAGATGAGGATATCAATGGCAATGGCAGAGCTTCTTCGCTCCAACAAACCTGTTGCTGAAATCGCCTTTTCCTGCGGCTTCGACACGCTTTCCAGCTTCAACCGTCAGTTCAAATCTCAGAATGGACTTTCCCCACGAATCTTCAGAAAACGTGCGCCCGGCCATTCTTGTCCGGACGCAAGTTTATGATTATCAAACACAGTCATCCCATAAAAAGTAAAATGCGAAGCATTTTAACAGAGTGCAGGAATTCATTCCTGCCCGCCGAGCGGCGGAAGAGCGATCTTCCCTCCCTCCGTCGTGTACCCTGGAAATACCCAATTCCGATTTTTATGTTTTGCAAAAGCTTTATATTCTAAGCTCAATACAAGCTTTTTTACTTTATTTTTTCAGTTTCCTATGGGATGCCACTGATTATCAAACTACAAGTGAAAACTTGTGCAATCCTGCCTTCAGAATTGCAGGAGCCTCGCCCGGCAGAGTCAATTCTGCTACGCATCCCTTGGGAACAAGCAAAGCAAGTTTTCCATCCTCAATTGACAGAGCAATCATGCCATGCGGAGTCGGAATCGCAGCTTTGACAAAGGAAAGATTTCCAAGCTGAGGCTTGACGGCAAAACGTCTGAAACCAGGCTCAAGAACTCTTATTCCTGCCGCTCCGGAAATCAGCGAAAAGCCCGGCCCCGCCGACCATCCGTGACAACGACTCTGATAGTTGAACTTTGTCCAGTGCTCATCCTCGTCCATGCGCGGGACTTCACCGACTCCTACGCCTTCCCAGAAACTTGTAGCTCCGGCTCTGATCTGAGGACCCCAGTTCTCGCGGATGAAGTCCAGAGCCTCCGTCCTCTTCCCTTCCTCTATCATGGCTTCCGTAATTTCAAAGGCCTCCACTGAGCCGCTGCACTTATTAAGAGCTTGAGTCTTTTTGAGTTCCGCAATACTGGACTCCATCTTTTCAGCGGCTTCGACAAAAGCAAGTCCTTCCGCCGACCCCATATATTTCAGAAGTGAATCAGCAGCTTTCAAAGCCCTGGCAAAAAGAGCGTTTATCTTGAGACTCTTGCCTTTGTCTCCCCAGTAAATCGTATAGAACCATGTCGGAATCACCTCATCCGGGATCGCGACAAGTCCGTCCGCCGGGTCTGCTTGATCAAGAATCCACTGAGCGGTCTTCACAAAATAGTCCTTCATTTCGAGCGGGAACTTGATGTCGCCGCTGTGCATGTAATAATCATAAATCGCAATAATCCACCATGCATTGAAGTCCCAGAGAACCGACTGCCCTTCTCCCAGAGTCGCCGGCAATGAACCGTCGGGATACTGGAAGTCCGCCAATCTGCGCCATGAAAACTTGAACAGCTCAAGATCACCGAAGAGGTAGTAATTTATGAGCGCCTCGACACGCGCATCTGCAATCCAGAGAAGGCGGTCACGACGAATTCCATCAAGATAATATTCTTGCATGCATGTATGCAGAGTCCTCCGTGATACCTTCCATATCGTATTCAGAAGCTCATCCGAACATGAAAAATATCCGCTGTATGAAACAGGATAATATGAGCAGCGTGCCGATGCCCCCGACACCTTAAGCGGAGACGGACATCTCATGAATTCCACCTTGACAAAACGGAAGCCCTGACGTCTTTTGCATTCCCATTCATGAGTTCCTGCATGTACCTGCACATCTTCGTAGACATAGCGAGGAAGTAGCGAATCATCCGGCGGCGGACAATAACATTCACTTATGCTTTCCGCAAAAAGCAGCTTCATGTGAATCAAGCCTTCCGACTCCAGTTTCAATCTGAAGTATCCGGCTGTCTCATTTGCAAAATCTATTATGAATGAAGGTCCTCCATAGGGACACGATGCACTGACTTCAGCAAATTTCCCGTCAAATGCCACTGCATTTCCGGCATTCTTGATCTCTCCGGCCCCCTGTATCAGATCACGTACTGAAAGCGCATTTACGGAATAGCCCGGATGAGTCAGCGAGCTCGCCTCATATTCATCGCCAAGAAGAGATTTGACCGCACGGTCAAGCTTCTGCTTTTTAGGAGGATTCAAGTAGAAAGGAGAACGCACAAACTTTGAAACCTGTCCCGTCATGAAAAGCGAGCCTGTTATAACCGGAATAGCTCCTCTGTCTCCCGGATGTCCTTTCCACGGCAAAGCCCCGGCCTTCTCAACATGAGGAACCGGCAAAGCCTGACCCCATGCCGAATCATCAAAATCCACTTCCTTCCAGCCCCAGCGTTCTTCGCTGAAAATCTTCCAGCTAAGATCGGAAAGAACAGAAATCACTTCTTTCCCGTTGAAAATTCTGAGCTCAAAAGCAAGCCCCTTATGGCCTCCGTGATTTATGCCCTTGATCGAAATAATGTTTTTTCCTTTGAAAAGGAAATCCGTGACATCATAATCGCGAGTGTTGACCACCTCATCGACCGCAGCGACAAAATGGCTGTTTAGAAAAAGTTCATAACCGGTATCCGCGAAGATTCTGAGAACAGCCTTCTTCGGATTCTTTGCGAGTTCGAAACTTTTCCTGAAAAAAACTTCCTGTCTTTTGTTTCCCCATATAAAACGGGGAATGATGCCTGAATTCATGTGTAACTCCCTGTAAAATTCTTCTTCTGACTTCTATTATATAACATTTGCTTAATCGTTTCAATAGAGAAGAAAATTTTGTCTGCCATATAAGAATCTGCTCAGATTGAAAAATGAACTGAGAGGATTACATTAAGCCTTTGACTCCAGACTTTCCGATGCCCGGGTAGCTCAGGGGATAGAGCAGCAGTTTCCTAAACTGTTGGTCGTGGGTTCAATTCCCGCCTCGGGCACCATTTATTACTGTTGCACACATCATTATTCCAGCCAATTCAGCTATGTTCTTAACAAGCATTAATTCGCATAGACTTAGGCTCAAAATTCTAGGAAAACCAGACTTTTTTTACTTTTACTATAGCAAGTTGCATAGGCAAATTGTATAATATAGCAAAAGGATGACATTTAATGGCTGAAAGATATATAGGCATCGCAAAAGAAATAAGGCAGAAGATTGAGGACGGAAGCTATCCGCCCGGAACTCTGATACCGCCAAGACTTGAGCTTGCTAAAAGCTTCGGAGTCGCAAGGGCAACCATCGACCGCTGCATTGAACATCTTATCGCCTCCGGAGTACTGACTTCACGTCAAGGTTCCGGAACTTATGTCAGCAACAGCATATCCGAAATAAGAAAAATCGCCTTCATCGGCTGGGATCAGATTCCTTATGAGGCGGATCTCTACAGCGGCATGACTTTCATAAGTTACGAAAAACTGCATGACAAATCGGCTAGAAACAGCCTTCTGAAATATGATGGAATTCTGCTTTTCAGACCGGACGAAGAAGCCATTGAGTGGGCTCGCGAACTGAAAGAGAAAATCCCGCTAGTTCTGGTAAACCGCGTTGAAGAAGGCTTCAATTGTGTCTCCACGGACCACAGAGGGGCTTTCAGGGAAATCACAGCAGAACGTCTGGAACAACTGCCTCACTTGACTCCTTATTTCCTGCGGCATCACGAAGAAGGCAATATGGTTTCACGATATCGTGAAAGCGGTTTTGTCGATGCCTGCCGCAAAAAAGGACGTTTCTACGAAAAGATATATATGCCCGAAAATATGGATTCCAAGATACAGGTGCTCAAGAGACAGATTTTTGAATCCGGCAAAGCGCCTTTCTTTATTGTTTCGGATTCCATGCAGCATTGCGGAGCATTGGTTTTCTGCGTGAGAGATTCCGGACTTCAATGGCAAAAAGATATCTTCTACAGCGATATCGACAACGACATGCCCGAATATGTATGGGGCGTTTCGATAACAAGCTATATTCAGGATGACAGAAAAATACTCAGAGACTCCATTTCCATGCTCCTCAAAGTGATTGACGAGGGAATCTCCGAGCCGCAACAAATCCTGGTTTTCCCGCTCAGAAAAAACGGAATGAGCTGAAAATATTATTCATCTAAATCTCTTACCTTAAAACAACGGAGGCACTATGTCTGCGGATATTAAAGTTGCGCTTATCGGGCTGGATACAAGCCACAGCGTGGAGTTCACAAAAAGAATACAGGCGTCTGACTGTCCTGCCGAGGACAAGGTTTCGGGCATGAAAGTCATCTCCTGCATGCGTTTTCCGACCCCCTTTCAGAGTGAAGCCGGACAGGATGCACGTCAGAAACAACTTGAAGGATGGGGCGTAAAAGTCAGCTCCGATTTTGACGAAACAGTCAAAAACTGTGATGCAGTCATGATCGAAATCAATGATCCTGCCTTCCACCTTGAATACATGAAAAAATGCGCGGGGCTCGGCAAAGCGATTTTTCTGGACAAACCGCTGGCGGATAATATCGACAACGGTTTTGAAATCGCGAAAATCGTAAGAGAAAAGAAACTTCGGTTCTTTTCGGCATCGCCTCTGCGCTTCGACAATGAATTTGTCAAGGCTTCCGCAAGTCTGAGCAATCCTTTATATGCCACAATTTACGGCCCTCTTGGAGCGGCTCCGGCAGGAAGCTCAATCGTCTGGTACGGAGTTCACGCGTTTGAAATGCTTCAGAAGGCGATGGGAAGCGGCGCGATTTCCGTGAACGTTTTAAGCGAAGGCAACGGGCTTGTCGCTATTGTCAGTTACACAGGCAAGCGCAGAGGAGTTGTTGAGCTCAACCGTGGAGCATGGATATACGGAGGCACGTTCAGAAATACCGAAAGCGCTGTTTCCTTCAAAGCAGGACACAGTTTTTATACTTCACTGCTCAAAGAGGCAGAGATTTTCTTCCGGAACGGCACGCTTCCTCTTCAGCTCGAAGACACGCTGGAAGTCATGGGCATGCTCGATGCCGCTGAACGTTCATCAAAAAGCGGCAGGCCTGAGCCTGTTTATAAATAAGCAAAAACAGAGAGGGAGGAAAATCGCTCTACCGCCGCTCGGCGGGAAGGTCTGAAGACCTTCACCCTCTTAAAATGCTTCGCATTTTACTTTTTATGGAAATACTGAAATAATATAAGGAATTAATTTATGCGTAAGATAAAAGTTGCCATACTCGGACAGGGACGCAGCGGACGCGGTATCCACGCGCACAGTCTGATCAAACTTGTAAGCGACAAGTACGAAATAGTTGCGGTCTGCGATCCGATCATTGAACGCTGCAACGAGACTAAAGCAGACACAGGATGCGATGTTTACAGCGACTACAAGGAACTGCTCAAACGCAAGGACATTGATATTGTCCTTAACATCACGCCAAGCAACAAGCATGTGTCCATCTGCCGTGAAATTCTTGAGGCTGGTTTCAATGTCCTCACAGACAAACCGGCGGCGGAAAAGCCCTCGGAAATCGATGAGCTAATCGAGCTTGCAAAGAAAAAAGGAAAACTCTACGCCATTTTCCAGCAGTCAAGATTTGCGCCGTACTATGCCAAGGTCCGCGAAGTCATTGACTCAGGAGTACTAGGTAGAATCGTCTGCGTGAAAATAGCCTTCAACGGATTCGCCAGACGCTGGGACTGGCAGACTTTGCAGTACATGATCGCCGGCAACCTCTTCAACACCGGACCACATCCGCTTGATCAGGCACTCCAGTTCTTCGGCGGCGAAACTCCTTCGGTTTTCTGTCTCATGGATCAGGCAAATGTCGCGGGCGACGCCGAGGATCATGTAAAAATGATACTCACAAAAAAGGGAAAACCTTACGTTGACCTGGAAGTTTCCTCCTGCTGCGCCTACGCTCAGTATACATATCAGGTCTACGGAGCAAACGGCGGACTCACAGGCGACATGAAGAAAATCGAATGGAAGTATTTCGATCCTGCCGAAAACCCGATGCCCGCTCTTGTCGAAGGCCCCATGCCTGACAGAGCCTACTGCACTGAAACGCTCAAATGGAAAAACGGTGAATGGAAGGCGGACGAAGAGGAAGCCAACACCTTCGACTATATGGCTCGCCGTTTCTACGACAGGCTCTACGAGACCCTCGCAAACGGAGCACCTCTCGCAATCACGCCTGAGCAGGTAAGAATGCAGATTGCCGTCATTGAAGAAGCTCATAGACAAAATCCTATTCCCGCAAAGTACGGAAAGGCTCTTTGAGGCCATGTCAAAGAAACACAGAATAGCTGTTCTTGATCCCGGACACTTCCATGCGGCACTGCCCCTGCGCGTGCCGAATGAGAAGATAAGCGACGATGTATATGTTTACTCCGCACCGGGAAAGGAGCTCGATCAATTCGTTTCGATGATTGATTCATTCAATACGAGGAAGGAAAATCCCTGTTCATGGAATCTGAACGTCTGCACAGCTGAAAACAGCCTCGAAAAACTGATCTCGGACGGCTTCTGCGACATCGCTGTTCTCGCTGGCAGAAATGCCTCGAAAATGGAGAAAATCGCCAAGCTCGTCAAGGCTGGAATCAATGTCTTTGCAGACAAGCCCTGGATTACTGCCGCAAGCTCTCTCAAGCTTCTTGAGTCGATAATGAATGAAAAAGCTCTTTTCGCGGACATAATGACGGAGCGTTATGATGTACCTGAAAAAGTTCTGGAATCACTCATCGCTCAAGAGGATATTTTCGGCGCTTTCGATACCTCAAGAGGAGCGGCGCTTTCCTGCGGAAGCGTCCATCATCTCTGGAAAAAAGTCAATGGCAAGCAACTCATCCGTCCTGACTGGTATTTCGATGTCGCCGAGCAGGGAGAAGGTATCATCGACGTGACAAGTCACTATGCCGATCTGGCTATGAGAATATTCGGAAGAATCCCCGGATTTTCACTGGATTCCGTTAAGCTTGACTCAGCCACAAAATGGACGACTCTTGTCCCCTTGGCTGACTTTAAGGAGATCACCGGAAAGGATAAATTTCCGGATTCAGTAAAACAGGATCTTTGCGGAGATGTCCTTAATCTGCGCTCAAACGGAGAAATTGTCTTCTCGTCAGGAAATCTGAAAGCCGCCCTGCGTGTTGAGTGGAGACTCAAGGCTGCGGAAGGACAAGGCGACTCTCATTTCATGCGCTGCAACGGAAGCTTGTCGGATATCAGCCTTGGCGATGCCCCGGGAACAATAAAGATAATCCCGAGAGCCTCAATTAAAGACTCTCTTGAAAAGTGGAATCAGGAGAATCCAGATATAAAACTGGAAGAACAGGAGAAATCGGTTCTTGCGATCATTCCGCCTGAAAAAATCAGCGGACACGAACTGCATTTCGCAGCAGTCCTGAACAGTTTTCTCGAATCGATTGAGACAGGAAAATCTGTTAAAAGCGAGCGTGAACTTCTCTTCGCAAAATATAAACTAATGGCTTCAGCCATAACAAAATAAAGGAATCTATCCATGAATATAAAAGTATGCGATTCAAAAAAAGAACTTGGACATGCCTCAGGCTTTGCCGCGGCGGAACTTCTGCGCAAGGCTATCGCAGAAAAAGGCAAAGCCAATCTCATCGTGGCTACAGGAGCAAGCCAGTTCGATACCCTTGCCTCGCTGTCGGCGGAAAAAGGCATAGACTGGACACGCGTTACAATGTTTCATCTGGATGAGTATGTAGGACTTCCTGAATCCCATCCGGCAAGTTTCAGAAAGTACCTCAAAGAGCGCTTTGTCGCAAAACTTCCCGCCCTTCTTGCAATGGCAAATTTTGTCAACGGTGATTTTGCTGATCCGCATGCTGAATGCGAACGACTCAGCGAGCTTATCAAAAAGCATCCTATAGATGTCGCTCTTGTAGGAATCGGCGAAAACGGACATCTTGCCTTCAACGATCCTCCGGCAGATTTTAATACTGAAGAACCATATATTGTCGTCAAACTTGATGACAAATGCCGTCAGCAGCAACTCGGCGAGGGATGGTTTCCGAACTTTGACGCGGTTCCGTCCAGAGCCATCTCAATGAGCATACGTCAGATCATGAAAAGCAAAGCAATCATCTGCACTGTTCCAGACAGTAGAAAAGCCGAGGCTGTGAAGAATACAATTGAGGGCGCATTGTCGAATCTTTGCCCGGCTTCAGTCTTGAGAATGCATCCTCATTGCGAGCTTTTCCTTGACCGTCCTGCGGCATCGGAACTTTCATGGAAAATCTGAGGCTCTGACTATGAAAAACGGATTCCCGGGATTCTGCGATTTACAGGTTAACGGCTGTCTGGGCGTCGATTTCTCGTCTCCCTCTCTCTCCGAGTCTGAATGTCTAAGAGCCTTCAGAGAAATTTTGTCGCACGGAACAGCAGTTTTCCTGCCTACAATCATCACGGCGGCACGAGAGGTTTACAAGCGGAATATTCCGCTTATCCTGCATTGTGCCGCAAGCGATGAGTTCAAGCTGAAAATCCCGGGACTTCATCTGGAAGGCCCTTTCATCTCAAAAGAACCCGGAGCCTCCGGCGCTCATAATCCGACATGGATGAGCGAGCCGGATATAAATTATCTTGATGAACTCATTTCTCTTGCTGAAGGGAAAATCAAAATCCTGACCGTAGCAGCAGAACTGAAGGGAATAGAGGAACTGATCGCTCACGCGTCAAAAGCTGAAATCACGGTCTCATGCGGACATCAGATGGCAATGAGTTCTGAGCTTGAACGAGCCGCACAGGCTGGAGCAAGATCAATCACTCACCTTGGAAACGGACTGCCGGGAGTCCTGCCTCGACACCCGAATCAGATATGGGATGCCCTTGCCTGCGACTCGCTGAAAGGAATGATAATTACAGACGGACATCATCTGCCTGCATCAGTCATAAAAACAGCAATACGGACGAAGGGAATCGACAATATCATTGTTGTGAGTGACGCGTCTCCTCTTGCAGGTTTTCCTCCTGGCAGATATCACGCATTCGGCAGTGAGGCTGTTATTGATAAAAACGGACGTCTCTACAATCCTGTCGCCGGAAACCTTGCAGGCTCCTCCAGCTTCATGCTTGAGTGCATGAATTACTTGGCATCACTGAAGCTGCTTTCAGAAGATGAGCTCATGAAAGCCGGACTCTACAATCCTCTTGCTCTTATAGGAATAAATCCGGCAATCCTTGATGATTTGCCATCAAAAACCACCTACAGAAACGGTTCATTTTCCCGCCCCTGAATGAGGCGGAAAAATGAAAGAATCAGGCAATCGCCATGAATTCGTCGAGCAGATGATCCGTTACGGTCTTGAAGGACTCATGTTTTTCAAAATGTCTTTCAAGAACAGCCCCGCTCCATTCAGAATCAATGTCATTCAGAGCATAATCTTTCTCGATGTTGAAGCCGTTGGCTCCGTCGTCAATGCCAGGATGATCAATCCATACAGGCTCTGGTCTCAGTTGTTCCC
>JAKJHH010000097.1 GCA_022703965.1 Verrucomicrobiota bacterium | reverse complement strand
CGGATCAGGATGCCAAGAAGAGAATCGAAAAGTATGTAGACGTAATAGAAGTGGATTCCGTCAAATACGAAGATCTCCTTAAAAATATTCCTGGCAAAAGCGGAGTCATAGTTCCTTACACCGAGCCGATGCTGATCACAAAAGAGATCATTGAGGCTGGAAAAGAACTGAAACTCATAGGTTCGACCTATGGAGGAGTCAGGCAGAACATCGATCTTGATTTCGCGCTCGAAAAAGGACTTGCATTGATTCACACCGGAGCCTCAAGACCGAGACCGATGGCGGAATATGCTCTGGCGTTGATTTTGAGCTCGCTGCTTCAGATTCACAACTACAATCATTACATGAGAAGCGGAGAGGCATGGCCACGCTCAAAATATCCCAGAACACGAATCCTCAACAAGCGCAAAGTCGGCATAGCCGGTTTCGGCAGAATAGGCAAAGGAATCGTCGATCTTCTCAAGTGCTTCACCGATGATATAGCAGTCTTTTCACGGCATCTCAAGGATGAAGACGCGGCAAAAATCGGAGTCCGCAAAATGGAGCTCAATGAGCTCTTCGCCGACAGAGAAATCATCATTCTCGCCGGAGGCTACACGCCAGAAACGCATCACATGGTGGGAGCGGAACAGTTCGCTCAGATGAAGGACGGCGCACTTTTCGTGAATATCGCCCGCGGCGGCATGGTGGATCAGCAGGCAATGATAAATGCAGTGCAGACGAAGAACATCTATCTTGCGCTGGACGTATTCGAGACTGAGCCGTTGGAAGCAGACAGTCCCTTGCGTGAAAATGACAGAGTATTAATCACTCCGCACCGCGCAAACAATTCTATTGAATTCGAAGAACGCTGGCAGTGCCTTGCCGATGAAATCGAGAAGTTCTGCACAGGAGAACGTCCTGATTCACTTTTAACGCCCGAGCGCGCAAAAACTATGAGCGAATCCTGAAAGGATAAAATATGAAGCACAGCATTTTACTAATATTCACAATTATAGGACTTGCTATGAACGCGGCTGAATTTCCGATATTCGATGATCAGAAAACGCCTCGTCCGGAGGGAATGCGTCAGGTTCAAATCAGCGACTTCAAAATCGCTCCGAAAATGCTTGAGAGTCTGCCTGAAAAGACAGTCTATGGTGACAAAATCACACTCAGGAAACTTGCCGAGTTTTACATGAATGATCCGGCAGGCATGGAAGCATGGGCAAAACACAGTGAAAATACGGCTCAGATTATCAATCAGTGGGACTTCAACCGCAAGGGATTCGGGGCTGACCGCTATGTCTACAGATTCCCGGCTCTTGAATGGCTGGCAATGGTATATATTTACTCAGGCAATAAGGAGCTCGGCGAATTCATCAGATCACATATGCTTCAGGTTGCCTCACTTCCTTATGAATTCTGGCTTCACTCGGAGCTTAGAGGTTATGATAAAAAGAAGCCTCTTGGAATGCTGGAAACAGCCAGTCTCAGCACAACAGTATCATCGACACTGTCAGCAACTGAAAATCTTTTCAGTGATGAGGAAAAAAACAGAATAAGAACAGCGCTGAGAGAAAAAGGACAGATCCCCTGCCTCAACTGGCTCGATAAACCTGCAAAAAACAATTTTACGGCAATCATAAGTTCAGGAGCTTATATAGCCTCGAAATATCTGGATGACCAAGCCGGAATGCAGAAGGCGCTCGCTGCCATGAAAACATACTTGAGCGAATCCATTGAAAACGACGGAAGCTACGGAGAAGGAAGCGGATACTTCAGCTATCCGATAAGCGGAATCCTCTCGTCCACTGTCGCCCGAGGAGCGAAGCGAACTCTTCAAAAATTCAGGACTGCGCTATTCTTCTAGCTGGGAATGCTATCCATTCCTCTATGAAACAGATAAAGACGGAAAAACGGAAGGAACAATGCTGCATTTCGGAGACAACAGTTTTCACAATCCTCCGACAAGCGCTGTCAACAGTCTGCTGACAGCAATTTACAAGGATGAAAAAGCAGTATGGCTGCTCAAGAAATTTGATATCAAAAAAGGCTGGAAGGAACGTCTTCTACTCTACAGTTGCAAGCTGGACAACTTAAAAGAAGAATCACCTGAAGAAGCAAAACTTCCGCTTATAAAAGCATTTGAAAATGGAGACGCTTTTATAAGGTCGTCATGGAAGGATAATTCAACCGTACTTGCACTGCACGCAGGAAACGGCTCACGGATCAAGTTCTCTCATCAGAGAGCGGAAATGAACTCAATAGGACTGGGAGCATTCGGAGAATATCTGATTGTGTCGCCGGGCTCGGCATCGTACAGAAGTCCGCTCCATTACAACTGGGATTTTACGACAAAAGCGGCAAACACAATCAGCATAGACGATAAGAATCAAAAATTCCCTGGCACAGGAGAACATAGATGGTCAACTGTGGACACATCAAAATACTGGGTAAGCGGAACACCTGAAGCAAAAATCATCGACTGCCGTACAGGTAAACTTGCAGACATACTTATAAGCGAAGGAGCCAGGTCTTATGAGCCTGATATGAAGCATGTGCTGCGCACGGTGATATTCGTAAGAAATCCCGGATATTTTGTCATCATAGACCATATGGAAGCTGTTTCAACCGAACACAAATACACCTCGAATCTTCACTTCAACAACAGAGATGGAAAAGGAGTATTGAGCAAGGAATCTGAATTCCAGTGGAATCTGAAAAGGCCGAAGGCAAACCTTAAAATTGCCTTCGGCTCCGACAGCCCGTCTCAATCTGAAATCTACAAAGGCTACATGCACGGAAAAGGACGCGACTACAGTCCGGGAGGAGAACACGAGGGCGCTCTAGGTTCCTCAATCGGACTTGCAATCTGGAATTCCGTAAAAAGCAAGACAACCACATTTATAACTGTGCTGTATCCATATAAAAGCGGAACAAGCGCGCCCGCAATCAAGATAGAAGAAAGCGGAATCACAGTCGGCAAGGACAATCTGAATCTAAAGGATGGGATACTCAGCATTAAACAGTCCGGTGAATACGAAGAAATCAAAATCTGGTAATGGCGGAGAAAGAAAAATGGGGAAGAAAAAAAACTGTTTCACCTTGATAGAGCTTCTGGTGATAATTGCGATCATAAGCATACTCTCAGCTATTCTGTTGCCGTCGCTGTCAAAGGCTCGCGAGACAGCAAAAAGCAGTTCGTGCAGAAACAATTTGAGGCAATGCGGAATCGCAATGGGGAATTATGCAGGAGACAATGCCGGATTCATTGCGCTTAACTCTTTTCTTGGTACGTCTGGCTCATCAAGATCATGGCTGGAATATTTGATCGGATCAAAAAATTCGGCGGCAGGATATTCAACGAAAACAAGCGATTATCTGCCGAACAGAAACGTGGCAGTCTGCCCGTCCGAGGCACCATATAAATGGACTGGCTCAAAATCTTATACATACGGAGGAAGGATGTCGATCGAAACAGGGAATCCCGGAAATATAAGACCGCCGGAATACACTGGAGGAGCCTGTTTTGTCCTGACAGGAAAACTCGCCAATTCCTCAAACTATTACATGGCAGGAGATTCTTACAGGGAAAGTGACGAAACACAGCTCTATACTTTTTACTCCTATCAGGCAGGAGCCACAGACAGGGCATATCCGCATATGCGTCATCAGAATAAAGCGCTATTCCTTTTCGGGGACATGCATGTAGAGGCGTGCGGCAAGGAAAAACTTAAGGATATCAGCTTCACTGGCGCTTACGATCAGACAAAAACTGCTATAGCTCTTTAAGTATGGAGAAAACATGAAAAAACTACTGCTTATTTCAGTCTCGATTCTGACAGTCTGCCTCAACAGCAACGCAGAAGACAGGGAGGCTGTCATATGGAAGGACGGCTTTGAAAACGGACTATCAAACTGGACCGCGGCAGACCACTAAAAAACAAATGCTGCTAGACAATAGCAAGTATACAGAAGGCACAAAATCCCTTCTGCTGCCCGAAAGCATTACGCTGGAATCGATGGACATCAAAATCAGTCCATCGACACGCTACTGTATTTCACTCAAGTCGTGGAGCGAAAAATCAGGACTTTTCTACATTCATGCGCAGGAGTTGGACAAAGACAAAAATATACTTAATCCATCGAATTCCAATGGAACATCAGATACGATGTGGGAGGCTAAAAAGGCAAAGCAGCGTCAGTATTGGATGAATATGACGCTCTTCTTCGACAGCTCCGCAAAAGGGGAGTATCTGAGGATAAAAATAGGAAAAAGCGGCAGGGAACAAGTTTATTTGGATGAGATTCTTCTGAGCAGGATAGGAAAAAGAGATTTCATTCAGCCGGACAAAGTTCTTTTGAAAGACGGCGAAACATTCAGCTCCAAATCCCTTGAGGTCAAAGGGCCTGATGGCTTGATTTATCCGAACTGGAGCGGAGCTGGACTCAAAGTCCGCAATGCAGTAAAAGGCCCGATATTCAAAGTGGAGGATTTCGGAGCAGTCGCAAACGACGGGAAAGATGACTCTTACGCCATCGAAAAAGCCATTGAAAAAGCGGCGGCTTCAGGAGGAGGAATTATCAGCTTCGGTGAAGGCGATTATCTGCTTAACAGACAGCTTCTCATACGCAGCGATAATATTCTTCTGCACGGAACGGACAGGAATAAAAGCCGTCTGGTCTTCAGGCTTCCTGAAAACGGATGCGGAATATATCCGACAGCTCCGCAACTTAACAAGGGAGCTGAGTTGAATGTGTTTTTTCTTAAGGAAGGCGCTCAAAATGTAAAGCTTTTCCTGAATGAGAAACTCATCAGAGAATGGGATAAAGACAAATTTATGAGTCTACCTGACGCAACTAAGTATAATTGCGTCTCAGTAAAAGGGAAAGAAGTAATAGCATCAGCCGGAGAAGGAATTCACTCATTCAAAGCACTAATCAGCTATGAGAACGGAAAAAAAGCGGAATCAGAAAATAAAATTACAGTAGAAGAAAAAGGTCTTGGCGGAGCCTATGAGGCCTCTGTAATCAGCCTCAAGCCTAAGCTCAGAGAAGCACCGGAATCAATTAAACTCACCAAGGATGCAAAACGCGGCGATCTCAGTCTGGAAATTGAAAGCGCCTCATCTCTCAAAAGCGGAGACCTCATTGCGGTTCAGGCACCTGAAACAGAGCGCTGGAATAAGCTGATTCACAATGTCTGCCAGTGGGGAAATTTCAGGATTTTTGTAGTGAGAATTGAATCCGTGGAGGGTAATAAAATCAATCTTGAAGAGCCGTTGAGAATAGATTTTCCAGTGGAAGACGGCGCATTCGTCAAATCAGTAAACATGATAAAAAACTGCGGCATGGAAAACATGACAATAGCTCAGGAAGGCGAGATTCAAATTGAACTGAAATTCGGAGCTGTAATCTTCCAGAATGCCTGGAACTGTCATGCTGACTCAGTAACGATAAAACGTCCTGGCACACGCGGTATTTACGGCTCATTTGTCAAGAACTGCGAGATACGGAACTGTCTTTTTGAAGAACCTTGGAGAACCAAGCTCGGGGGACTTGCTTATCTTGGATGGGACTACGGCTGGGACAATCTGATAGACGGAGTGGAAACCTCCAAGATGCGTCATGCGCCGCTGCTCAACTGGACTTCAAGCGGAAATGTTGTCCGGAACACTGTTTGTCATGAGAGCGATGCTCAATGGCACTCCGGCTGGTGCAGCGACAATCTCTATGAGCAGTGCGTAATAGAATCCACAACCCAGGAATACAACGGTTATGGATACGCGTACTATTCAACGCCTGTTGACGACTCAATGCACGGGCCTAACGGCCCTCGGAATGTAGTCTACAACTGCAAATCAATTTCACTTAAAGACGCGTTTTATCTTGGCGGAATGAACCAGAACTGGATGATTCTTTATAATACGGCAGTCGTCGAAAAAGGAGCAGGACTCCGTGAGCGTTTCGGCAATATGAATAACGTAATCAAAGGCAATGTATTCATTCTGAAGGACGACAAATCTCCGATGCTCTATTACGAGTCTATCGACAACAGAGGCGATATCGTTGAAGACAATACGGTCATCGGCGGAAATGGAAAATTATTCGAGGGCCCCGGAGCACCTGAGACCGTCAGGAACAACAATATTCTTCCTGCATCTGCCGTTAATGTCGAGGCAAAAGCTCCGGTTCCGTCAATCTATCTATGGCAGCGCGAAAAACTGAAAGGAAACTGAAAGTGAAAAAAGCATTCACGCTCATAGAACTTCTTGTGGTGATAGCCATAATAGCCACTCTTGCCGCGATGCTGCTTCCGGCGCTTGGAAAAGCGCGTGAGGCAGGACGAGCCAGCGTCTGCAGAAACAACCTGAAGCAATGCGGCATAGCATTCGCCATGTATGCCTCGGACAATACTGACATCATTGCTTTGAACGTAAACAAGGGAAGCGGAACCTACAGATGGTGGACATATTTTCTGACAGGGACTCCGCGGGCTGTATCCGGGTACACAGACAGCACAACTGATTACATACGAAATTACAACAGTCTGCTCTGCAATTCCGAAGCTCCCTATAAATTCGACAACAGTGAATTTGGGAAATGCTACGGCACAAGAATGGGCTTGGATTCAAGTAATCCCGGAAATTTTCAGGGAGACGGCTATAGCTCAGGTTCAGTTTTTATAAACATGAGTCGACTGCAAAAATCATCAGGATATTATATTCTTGCAGATTCATATTCTGATTCGCAAAAATCCCAATGGTACAGAATTTCGCAAAACTTCGTAAGCGGAAATTATGCCGAACCCTGGCTGCATCTGCGTCATGCAGGAAGAGCCAATATCTTAATGGCAGACGGGCATACGGAATCTGTCGGCAAGGGAGAAGCTCCAATTTTCGGATTTAAAGGGGGATTTAACGAGAATAAAGTTATTATCGGCTTCTGAGCCTTACTCGTTATATTCGTTGCCTGTGATGATGTCTTCATTGTAATCTTCGGCGGAAGGGGCGGAGGGCTTTGCGGCAGGAACAGGATTTTCTTTAGCTGCTCTCGGCTGCACTGATTGCAAAGGCGAGGCTGCTCCGCGCTGAAGTGCATTCAATTCCTTGTTTTTGTTCTGGAAGTCAGTCATAAGCTGCATGCGTTTTTCTTCGGAGGATTCAAAACGCATTGAATTCATTATCGAGGCGATTTCCTTTTTAAGACAACAGACGCGCACGGTACGGATACAGTCATTTGCGGCTTTATCAATGCGGTTTGCGGGAATAGAAGACTCCGCCTTTACAAGCATCTCGGAAATCTCAGGATCGGCGGCGATTTCAGACATCTCTACAAGGTGAGCGGCGGCAAGCTCCCATTCTCCGTTAGTCGTGTACAGGATAACGGTCTCAAGAGCCTTGCCTGCGGGACGCGAACTGATCATGTCAGGCGGCAGCTCTTCGATAAGACGTCTGGCAATACTGCCGTGAAAAACAGCAAGCTCTAAAAGCATTTTCTCGGCTTTCAGATAAAGGGCATCCTCGGGACTTGCCACGATGTGAGGCTGAGGAGTGTCAGTCTTTTGCTGTTCAGTTTTTCTGAACTGATTTCTGGAGTTCTGCTCCTTGCGAAGTCTGTTAAGCTCGCCGAAAACAGTTTCAGGAGGGAGTCCAAGGCTGTTGGCAAGCATGGAAGCATAGTCCCAACGCATGACGGAACTTTCGAGCATCATGATGTATTTGAGGATGTTTTCGACTATCGCGCTTTTTCCGGCAGGGGTATTCGCATCGTGAGCGGCAGTGAATATCTTCATCAGGAAATCAAAGAAGTCCATAGCAGAGTCAATCATTTCGGAAATAGCTTCAGAGCCTGAAGTTTTCAGAAGTTCATCGGGATCTTTGCCGGAAGGAAAGGAGACCACTTTTATGCCGAAGCCGACCGGCAAAGCGATCTCAAGAGAACGGACAGCAGCCTTAATTCCGGCACTGTCGGAGTCGAAGCAGAGACAGATATTATCAGTATAACGCTTGAGAATTCTTGCCTGCTCCTCGGTAAAGGCTGTTCCCTGCGGAGCTACAGCGTTTTCAAAGCCAGCCCGATGCATGGCAATAACGTCAATCTGTCCCTCGCAAAGAATTGCAGAGCCTTTTTCCTGAATTGCTTTTCTGGCAAGATGAAGTCCATAAAGAACTTTACTCTTTTTAAAAAGAGGAGTTTCAGGACTGTTGACATACTTGGCTCCGGGCGCCTCTTTTTCAACGGTTCTGGCACTGAATCCGACCACCCTGCCCTGTTCATTCCAGATAGGAAAGACAAGACGGTTGCGGAAACGGTCGTAAAAGCGTCCCGGCTTTTCGGCGTTTTCGGTAAGAATACCGCATGAAAAGAGTTCGTCCTCTGTAAAACCCTGACGTTTGCCCCATATGGAGGCGGAATCCCAGGAATCCGGAGCGGCACCGATGTGGAAACGAGAGGCAAATTCTTCAGGAATCCCGCGAGTCGCAAAGTATTTAGCGACCGGAGAATCAGGATTCTCTTTCAGATTCCGCTCAAACCATTCTGTAAACTTCTCGTTGATGAGATAAAGCCGTTCGCGTTCGTCGGTGCGGCTGAGCGTCTGTTCCTGAGGAGAAGATGACTGTGAAAACTTGCGGTTTTTCTTCCACTCGTCATCCTCCGGAACAATCACGCCTAGACGTCTGGCGAGAATGTGCGCGGCATTAGGGAAATCGACCCCTTCCTTTTCCATGACGAAAGTAAAGACATTGCCGCCCTTTCCGCATCCGAAACAATGGAAAATCTGGCGTTGAGGATTGACGACAAAGGAAGGAGTTTTTTCCTGATGAAAAGGACAGCAGGCCTTCCATGTAGCGCCAAAACGCTTAAGAGGCAGATAGCTGTTGATGAGATCAACGATGTCTGTACTCTGCCTGATCTGGTCGATGATATGATCTGGAATGCTGCGTCCCATAAAAACTGCTCCGGAGTCTGATGTAAACAGGAAAAGAAGATATCAGCAAAGCCGGAAAAAACAAGGAGCTTGATTGACATAAGGACTCATGAAATGTAGATTCATCAGATCAAGAAGAAAAAGGGGAAAAAGTGAATCCGTTTCCTGAGAATATCAAAAAGATATCAATCCCTGCTCCGGCAGGACCTGTAAAAAAAGAAGCACTACTTCCGCAAATCCCTGTAATAGAGCGTCATAGCAAGGCTAAAACAGAAATAAAAACACATGTTTTCGAAGGTTCACCGGAGAAATATTACTCGGCTCCCGAAGCCAGCCGTCTTGCCGATCTGAAAGCCTGTTACGAGGATGCGGAAACGGATCTGATACTCTGCGCAAGAGGAGGTTATGGAACAGGATTACTCCTGCCGCAGCTCGACTGGGAACTTGTCCGCAAACGGAATATTCCGCTTCTAGGCTACAGCGATATAACAGCGCTGCATTTGGGAATGTACAGCAAGGGAGTCCGTTCGTGTTTCGTAAGCCCGATGGCAGCAAAGTTTTCCGAGACAGAAGCAGATGAATACAGTTCCGGAGCCTTGCGAAATGCGCTAATGCAGTTTTACGGAAAAACCGGGAGCTATAAATTCAAAATGCCGGATGGTCGCCCGATGCCGAGAACAATAAAATCAGGAGAGGCACAGGGGGCTCTTTTCGCAGTGAATCTGGCTGTCATGACATCACTCTGCGGAACAGCCTACATGCCGGATATGAGCGGAGCGGTTCTGCTTATAGAAGATGTCGGAGAAGCGCCGCACCGTCTGGACAGAATGATGGCACAGCTCCATCTTTGCGGAATACTGGAAAAGCTTGGAGCTCTGATCTATGGACAATTCACGGAAAGCGGAGCAGGAGAAGATATTCTGGAACTGATAAGACAGAGATACGCAAAATATGTCAAGGGACCGGTACTTGCGGATTTTCCGTTCGGACACGGCTTCCCGTTTTTCAGCAGTCGATTCGGAGGAGAGATCAGAATTGACATGAAATCTGAAATAATTTTTCTCTAAAACGCTATCCGCACTTTTATTTTGCGCATAAAACACTTATAATTTATTGGCTGGTAAACACGGGGGATTATGCAGACAAAACTCATAGTTTCATTAACAGCACTGCTACTTATAGCGGTGTCACTTTATACGCTCAGCAATCTCAGTCTGAAGGCGCCGGGGCAAGATGAAAAAGCACTTTCACTGTCTCAGAAATCAAAAGAAACCGCAAAAGACTTTGAGATTCCGGAGCGCGATAAATTTATCGTAATCGCCAATCAGCCGCTGAATCAGCCGTCCGGTATAACATCAACCCTGATGCAATATGACAGTATCCTCGCCGAACAGTTGAAAAGCAGAGGAAAAACCTTGAAAGTAATTCCGGTCAGAAAAGGAGCTGACACAAAAGAACCTTTCAGGAAAGGACAGCTTGACGTAACAGTCATGGGGGAAATCCCGGCAGTCGCAATGGCGGCGGAAGGACTCATCAGTATAACCGCTCTCACCAAACAATCAAACAACGCTACGATATCCAAAAACTTCTACAGACTAAATGATTTGCAGGGAAAAACAATAGCCTGCCCATCACTGCTCTCATCTTCGTGCTACGGACTGGTCAAGGGCTTGAATTCAGTGGGAATCAAAGAAAATGAAGTAAATATAATTGAAATGGACATAGACCTGATGCCGGAAGCACTCGCAAACGGGAAAATAGATGCCTTCTGTGCCTGGGAACCGACACCATCGCTGGCAATGGCAAGCTACAGGAATTTCAACGTTCTGAATCGCAACATATCAATGGGTTACCTGTGCATGAGCAATGAATTCATTAAAAACGATCCGGTTTCAGCCCGCTACATAATGGCAGCCCATATAAGGGCAATCCGCTGGATGAACAGCAACAGACAAAATCTCTACGATGCTGCAAATGCGGCTATAAAGGAATCAATGGAATACAGAAGAGGAGCCAAGCTTCAGGCATCTCCGGGGCTCTATCTGTCCATAATAAAAAGAGATCTGCTGGAAATGTCGGATTCCGCGATGATAAATCCCGACGACATAAAAGACGGCGGCGTTCTATACAATGTATTCAACTACCTGAAACACAGGAACGGAGTACCGTCCGATTCGAAATGGCTGACCGTAAAGAAGAATATTTCAATAGAACTGCTCAAAGAAGTAAATAACAACGCCCTGGAATATAAACTGGATCAATTCGATTATAATATTCCAAGATCCGCAAAAGAATACGGAGAAGATAAATGAAGCTAGTGAGAACTCTGCGAGGATTCGGCTTCCGACGAAAGCTGCTGATATCGATATGTCTGCTTTTTCTTGTTACTATAGCAATTATAGAGCTGATTGTGATATTCGGTTTTAAACCACTGAATTTCAAGGGAATTTTGAAGGAAAGCGAGATCAGGACAAGCTGGCAGCTGCAATCTCTGGCTGACCTGAACAAGGACAGACTTGAAAGTTTCATCGACGACCACAAGGAACATCTGCTTTTCTTCGCTAATTCACCATACATAACAGGCGATATTAAAAAAGCTTTTCTGAGCGGAATAGATCCGGCAGAGGCAAAAGCAGCAAAAAAAAGACTTGAAGATTCCATTAACGCCCGCACAAAACTCATGCACCTTCATGGAGTCGTAATAGCGGATTCTCTGGATGAGAAAATAAAGATTTCAACAGACCCGAAACTTGAAGGGAAATCGGTAAAGGACACAGGCTTCTTCACAAAAACCCGTTATTATAACAGCATGTACATAAGCGACGAAAGCTTTGACGGGAATGATACATGTCTCTATTTCAATATGCCAATATTGCTTGATGCGGAAACGAACCGTCAGGCAGTGGTCTCATTTTATTTTGAGATTGCAGATATAGGGAAAATCTTCGGACGGGCGGAAACAGTTCTCGGAAAGACAGGAGAAATAATCCTTGTCAACAAAAAAGTCCAGCTTCTGGATAAACTTCAATCACCGTTGACAAACCTCACGCTGTCGACAGGAGATCAGATCTCTGGGCAGCCGGCTATCCTTGCAGCCTCCGGTATGGATGGAATGGTAGAGTCGATTGACTACAAGAATGAAAAAGTACTGGCGGCGTTCCGCTATATCAGGCTCTCACCTGACAATGGATGGGGCCTGGTAATAAAGCAGAATCACAGTGAGATTTTCGATACAGTCAAGGCACAGATAATAACCTTCATATTCATAGGACTTGCAGCAATCACCATACTTTCCCTTCTCACGCTTGCGGCAACAACATACATCCTTTCGCCGATAAATCAGATAGTCGGCGCCGCCAGAAAAATCACAGAAGGCGACATGAACACAAAATTCCCGATCAATCCGGATTCGGAACTTGGAATCCTTTCCAAGGTTTTCAATGACATGCTGAAGAAGTTCAGGGATTGGCACAAAGAACTTGAAAAAGAGGTATCAAAAAGAACCTCAGAACTTGAGGCAAGCAAGAAAGAACTCACGGAAGCCAAAAACTCTGCGGAAAACGCAAGCAAAACCAAAACGGAATTTCTGGCTACAATGTCGCATGAGATCAGAACGCCGCTTAACGGAATTCTGGGCTTCTCAGAAATACTTGAGCATGACTTGAATTCCTGCGAAATGAAAAACAAGGAGCCGATGAAGTTCTCACTGAACACAATCAAACATTGCGGAGAAATCCTGCTCTCATTGCTGGACGACATCCTTGAGCTCTCAAGAATCGAATCAGGCAAATTCCAGAAGGCGGAAGAAGCCTTCCATCCCGAAAAACTGATTAACGAAGTATCGGAATCCTTCCTCTTCAGAGCCAAGGAAAAAAATGTTGCTCTGATAACCGAATTCATACATCTTCCCAAACTCGTCATAGCGGACAAAAAGCGAATCACTCAGATACTCTTCAATCTGATAGGAAACGCGATGAAATTCACCAGCATCGGCTCTGTAAAAATCAGCGCATGGATGGAAAAGGAAACTCTCTGCATCGCAATCAACGATACAGGAGTCGGCATTCCAAGCGACAAACTTAACGAGATATTCACCCCCTTCTATCAGGTGGATCAGACTTCGACAAGAAAATACGGCGGAGCCGGCCTTGGGCTCTCCATTGTAAAGAGGCTGACAGAAATGCTGGAAGGCTCTGTTTCCGTGGAAAGCCAAGTGGGAAAAGGCTCGACATTCACCCTGAAAGTCCCGGTCAAAGGACTGGAAAAAGATAAGCTCATAGAACCCGCACAAAAAGTTCAGGACAACAGCCAGCCGCTGAAGGGAATCAAAATTCTGATAGTGGAAGATGATCCTATCAACGGACTCTATCTTTCGACGGCCTTGAAAAGCTGCGGAGCCGACACCATCACAGCTGCAAATTATACGATGATGACGGAATTATGCGAAAATAAGACTTTTGATATCGCCCTGCTGGATATCGCCCTGCCCGGCCAGAACGGCTATGAGTGTCTGAAATGGCTGAGAGCAAAAGATTCCGTAATGAAAATCTTCGCGCAGACGGCGAATGTATTTGAAGAAGACAGAAAAAAATACAAGGAGGCCGGGTTCGACGGCTTTATCGGCAAGCCGTTCAGGAAAGCGGAAATCCTGAATGAACTCCAACGGGTGCTAAGACAGGAACACAGCCTCTGAAAGAGCAGAGAAATCCGGCATATATTCAAATAAGGATTGATTTCAGCCGTCGCCTCGCTATATTGCATAAGGACTGTTTTAAGATTGAAACAAAACATTTTGAGGTGCATTTATGGCGATGGTTGATATGCCGCTCAGCGAGTTGCTGAAGTATCAGGGACAAAGCCCGAGACCGCGTGATTTCGATAAATTCTGGGAAAAATCACTCAAGGAAGTATCCAAGCTGAAGTCGGATATCGAACTTGTTCCGCTCAAACATCCGTCGCCAATAGCTGAAGTATATGATCTCTACTTCACCGGAACCGGAGGTTCCAGAATACACGCTCTATTCCTTAAACCGAAGAAAATCACGAAGCCCGTTCCGGCTGTCGTCGAATTCCACGGCTATTCAGGAAACTGCGGCTCAATCACTTCAAAACTCAGCTATGTCGCAATGGGTTACGCAGTAGCATCGCTGGACTGTCGCGGCCAGGGCGGAAAAAGCGAAG
>JAKJHH010000096.1 GCA_022703965.1 Verrucomicrobiota bacterium | reverse complement strand
GATTGGCGACCAGCATTTTACCGAGTACTTTTTCCTGAAGCAGTTTTCTAGTATACTGGAATGTCAGGTCAAAACGATGCTGGAATATTCCGGCACAGACGAGGTCAGGATGTTTTTCCCGTTCCTTGAAGATCATGCTGAGTCCGTCATGACTGGAAGAGAGAGCCTTTTCGCAGATAAGATGTTTGCCTGCCTTCATTGCGTCGGCCGCAATCTGTGCGTGGGAGCTGTGGTCAGTGCAGATTGATACGCAATTCACTTCAGGATCAGCGAGCACTTGTCTGTAGTCCGTGCAAGTCTGAGCGATCTTGAATTTTTCTGACAATTTTGCGGCTTTTTCAGCGACAAGATCGCAAGCCCATTTGATTTCAACATTTTCAATCAGCGAATACCCGTCTGCATGAGCCGGGGCGATTACTCCGCAACCGATGATGGCGGCCTTTATGTTTTTTCCGGACATATATGAAGCCTTATAATATTTTGTAGTTTGAGAATATATATAATTCAGTGTAAATGCTCATTTTCAAGTATCATTTCTAAAATTTGATCATGCTCAGGTTGAAAGTTTCTATTTAGCATATTCAAGAATTGTACTGATAATCTGCTTGGCTATCACTTTATTCTGATCCGCATCTTTTTCGGTATCGAATTCGTTAATTTGAGCCATTTCCTCAAGGGCGCTTCTGAAACCGCCTATGTTCATTTTGATCATTACCGCAAGACTTGCCGACAGGAGCAGCAAAAGGGCTGTGCCCGTTATGAAGAAGGAAAAACAGCCCGATATACGTTTTTTTTCCGGTTTGAAGTGAATTACATCCGCTTGGGCGCTTGTGGAGTGAGGGGGAGTTTCCTGAAATGGAAAGCCGCACTCAGGGCAGACTGAGCTGCACGCCTCTATTGGAATAGGTTTCTTGCATTCCGGGCAGAGAACCGTGAGGGCTCCCGAGGCTATAATTCCACATTTCGGACAAGTTTTTGCTTTGTCTGAAATCATGCTTCCGCATCCGGCGCATTTTACCAGCATTGTTTCTGAACTCCGTTTAAGTCTGTTTTAATATAAAGCATGATTCAAAAAAATCTATGAAAATATCTTCCTCCGACTTCCTCCTGTTTTCTTGCTTTGAGTTTGCAGAGGAGCAGTGAATGCAGTATCTTAAACAAAGAGCTAATTGCAAAAGTACTTTTCCAATCAGCTCAAAAAATAATTAAGGAGCTCTCCTTTATGACATTTATGGAAAAACTGCGTGCCGCATGGACAAAGAATAATTCTCTTGTCTGCGTCGGCCTTGATCCTGATGTATCCAAGCTTCCGGAATGCCTTAAAGGCGTCAAAAATCCGGTTTTTGAATTCAATAAGGCGATTGTTGATGCGACGGCTCCTTATACTTGCACCTATAAACCGCAGGCAGCATATTACGCCGGAGCTGATATCGACGCTCAGTTATCCATGACAATCGACTATATTCATGAGAAATATCCAGATGTCCCTGTGATCCTCGACACAAAGCGCGGCGATATAGGAAGCACTTCTGAAATGTATGTAAAAGAGGCCTTTTGCCGCTATAAAGCCGATGCCGTAACAGTCAATCCTTACATGGGCTCAGACGCGCTTAAGCCCTTTCTCGACTGCGCCGACAAGGGCATTGTGATACTCTGCCGCACTTCCAATCCTGGAGGACAGGATATTCAGAATCTGAAGGTCGAGGGCAAAGAAATTTATAAGATTGTTGCCGGATATGCTTCTGAAAGATGGAATTACAATAAAAACGTTCTGCTGGTGGTCGGCGCGACATGTCCTGAAGAACTTGCCGAAGTCAGAAAAATCTGTCCGGATATGCCTTTCCTTGTTCCGGGTGTTGGCGCTCAGGGCGGCGATGTGAAAAAGGTGCTCGAAAACGGCAGGACAAAAGACGGAGCTGGTTTGGTCATAAATTCCTCAAGAGGAATCATATATGCCTCAAAGGGAATCGATTTTGCTGAAGCCGCGGGCAAAGCCTGTATCGAACTGCGCGACACAATTAATTCATATCGCTGAGGGCTCTTATGCAGGCTGAGTGCGACAACAGACCTATCGGTGTTTTCGATTCGGGACTCGGTGGTCTTACTGTCGTTTCGGCTCTGAGAAAAAGGCTTCCTGCCGAGGACATTGTTTATCTTGGAGATACTGCCAGAGTCCCTTATGGCGACAAGTCTGTGGAAACAATCATCCGCTACGGCAATGAAGACAGCCGCTTTCTTTTAAGTAAAGGAGTGAAAGCTGTCGTTGTCGCCTGTAACACTGTGTCTGCCGTTGCGATTGATGATCTGCGCGAGAAGTATCAAGTTCCGGTTATAGGTGTGCTTGAGGCGGGAGTTTCCGCCTGTCTGAAAGCTGCGCCTTCATATGTGGCTGTGATAGGGACAAAAGCGACTGTCAACAGTGATGCTTATCGCCGTTCGATACATCGTGAAAATCCGGCAATAGTAGTGGAAAGCATTGCCTGTCCGCTTTTTGTGCCGATTGCCGAGGAAGGTTTGACTGAGACTCCGCTGGCTGCGCAGGCAGTATCTCATTATCTCGGACATCTCAAGGCAGGAAAGCCTGATCTCCTTCTGCTCGGCTGCACTCATTATCCTCTGCTTACCAAACATTTCGAGGATCTTCTTCCGGAATGCCGGGTGCTGGACAGCGCGGAGTCCTGTGCCTCCTATACAGAAACTTATCTGATGGAGCATAAGCTCGCTGCAAGTCCCAGAAAAAACGGTTCGGAGCGCTTCTATGTGACGGATTTATCGTCAGACTTCTATGCTCAGGCAAGTCGCTTTTTTGGACAGCGGATCAGACATGTGGAAAAAGTTTCCCTTTCCTGAAGAAAAATTTTCAGGGTGAATTCCTGAAAAAAGTAAAAGTGTCGCTTTTTTCTATACTTCTGGCTTGCTTTTTGCGATAAAGCGGAGCACGGTTTATTGTCGATAGATTTTAAAATCAGGGGTTTTGTTGTGATTGGAATAGCAAAGAGAATTGACTGGGTTGCCGGGAATCTGTTTAATCAGGTTCTTTTCTTCATAGTCATCTTCTTTTTTTATGTAAAAGGAATGAAGTCCGGACTTCAGACCGAAACAGTTCCCATGTACATGGGGATCTATCTTCTTATTACAGTAATAGCCATGCTGAATGCTCTCTTCGTAAAAGGCCTGCCGAGACATTTCATCTGTATGGTGTTTCAGATGCTGAACGTTTTTCTGATTCCGATTATCCTGAATGCCTGCGGTTTCGGAATCAATGTGCTTGTTTTCTCGAGTTTGGCCTATGTTGTCATATGTGTGGCAATATCGGATATTCCCGCCGGAATAGGAGTCATTCTGGCCGCAACTGGCTTTGCTTGTTTCATACATTATGAGAATACCGGAGTCCTTGAACACCATCCTGTCTTCCGCAAACAGATAATGCATCTTGACGGACGGGTTCCGCAGGGAGATTTCCAGGCTCTTGGCGGCGATAACGTAAAAATGTACAAAGTATCCAAGGACGCGACACTTCAGGAAATAAGCGCGCTCAAGGATGTGTATAATTCCCCTAAAAAATGGGAATATCTTTATCGCGCCAACATGGACGTTCTTGATGCCCCCGACAAGAAGGTTGCGGCGGGTAAACGTCTTCGCATTCCTCCGCTTCCCAAAATCAACCCTATGGATTATGTGAAAATCAGTGTTGCGTATATTGGCGCGGGAATTCTTGCTTTCTGCTGGAAACTTCTGATTCTCAAGCTTTATACTCTTTACATGATGGCAATGAGCAAGAGTTCCGAAAAGTTCAAAACGGAGATCGAAGATCTTAAAACTCAGCTAAGTACATTGAACAAAGACCACGGCATGCTCAAGGAAGAGTTCGCCATGCATATTATTGAGATGAATAAGATTACCTCTTACAAGAAGGAGTCCTGAGCGTGTCAGAGGGACAGGGAAAGAAAAATAAAGATCAGGGATATCCGTCCGATATACTCAATCTCCAGCAGATGAACCGGATCATGCGTCATCGTCTACGCAATCTCTGCGCGGGGGTCAAAATGACGGTGGATCGAATTGCCGACGTGACTGCTTCGACTCATCCGAATCTGGGGGGTAAATGCGATATAATCAAATCTGAACTCAATAATCTTCAGGAGTTCACGGAACGCCTTGATCTGCTTTTTGATAAGTTGCAACAGGGGGAGGCTCTGGATCTCTTTACGCTTCTGACCGGGCTTAGAGACTTTTTTGCTTCAAAATTCCCCTTTTGCGCGATTGAGTTCAACGGCCCCGAGGCAGATATTGTCATTACGCGCGGTTCTTTGCTGGTTAAAGCGTTGCGTGAACTTCTTTTGAATGCCGGTGAAGCGTCAGGTGAATCCAAAACTGTTAATTTTGAATGGGAATTGCCAGAGGACAGAAGTCGCTTGATCTTTCGAATCATCAATCATCCTGAAGGCGGAATCCCGGCTGAAATCCCTTTCAATCCGCCGGAGCCCTTCAATACACTGCGCAGCAGACATGACGGAATCGGCATGTCTATAGCATATCGCATTTGCAAAGAAATCAATACAGAGTTAATAATAAGAAGCGAGCCGGAAAGCGGTGTTACTGCTGAGCTCACAATTCCGGCGGGAGAGTTCAAATGACCAGTGCCAAAGCCAGAATACTGCTTGTAGAGGACAATCTGCTTGTATCCATGGCCGTTCAGGATATCCTGAGGGATGAATCCTACCATGTGACTGCTGTTGACTGCATAAAAGCTGCGAACGCAGCCATTGCCAAAGAGCAGTTCAATATAGCCATTCTAGACATGATGCTACCGGACGGCAATGGAAGAGACATGCTTCCTAAATGGCAGAAGGAATGTCCCGATATGCTTACGGTTTTTATGACTGCTCACGGCGATATTCCGACAGCTGTTGAGTGTCTGAGGGCGGGGGCTTTTGACTTTCTCACCAAACCGGTGGAAAAAGTATTGCTCCTGAAGACCGTTGAAAATGCGTTAAAGCATCAGAACATGGCGAAGAAAGTTGATGTGCTTACACAGCTTACTCAGCGCGAATCTGATTACGCCCAGCTTGGCGACGTGATCGCCCGTTCCGCTCCGATGCTCAAGACTCTTGAGATGGTCAGACTCATTTCAAACAGCGATTTCTCCTGCGTTCTTATCAAGGGCGCCAGCGGAACAGGTAAGGGACTTCTCGCCAGAACCATTCACAAAATGGGAAGTCGCGCCTCGAAGCCTTTTGTTGAAGTCAATTGTTCGGCTCTGCCTGCCAATCTTATAGAAAGCGAGCTCTTCGGTCACAAGAAAGGCGCTTTTACCGATGCCAAGGAAGAAAAAGCCGGACTTTTCGAGCTTGCTGATACAGGAACCATATTCCTCGATGAAATCGGCGATATGGACTTCAATCTTCAGGCAAAACTTTTGAAAGTCATTGAAGAGCAGAAGTTCCGCAGAATCGGCGGCACTACCGATATCTCTGTAAATGTGGCGGTTATTGCCGCGACAAATCAGGATGTCGAGACTCTGGTCAAGGAAAACAAGTTCCGCCTTGATCTCTACTACAGGCTTAATGTTATTCCGATAGAAATTGCGCCCCTCAAGGACAGACAGGAAGATATCGAAGCTCTGGCCGAGCATTTTATTCGTTTCTTCTCAAGAAAATTCGGCAAGAATATCACCGGTTTCGGCAAGGATGCTATAGTCGCTCTGAAATCCTATTCATGGCCCGGAAACGTGAGAGAATTCCGTAACGTCGTCGAGCGCGGATGCATACTTTCTCCCGGGCCCCTGATCGACAATCCGGAGATTCTTTCCCGTCTAGCCTTAGCGGCCTGGGGACAATGAGCGTAGTCCCGGCTGCTGTGATAACAGATCCTACTCAGCTTCCGGCGATGCCGCTTGCCAAAGCCGAGGAAATGGTCATCCGTGCCGCTATGCGCGAGGCAAAGGGCAACAAGAATAAAGCTGCATCCATACTTGGACTGCACAGAACAACTCTTTATAAGAAGTTAGAAGAATATAAAATAGAGGATATCAGCTGAGAGCATTGGTGTCCTGAAAAAATTTAAAGTCTGGGGAGACTCGAATTATGAAGATGACCGTAGCAAGAAGAATAAGTCTGGGGTTTGCTTCGATAATTACTGTTATTATTTTGCTCGGAGTGGTGATTTATTCTGAAATTATCAGCATAAATAGAGATATTCATAAAATAGCTTACGATGCTATGCCCGGGACGATTTATATCGGGGTTATAAATGCCCGTGTTCGCGAAGCTTCTGCTCTCATGAACAGGCATATTCTGGAAAAGAATGAAGCCAAAATTACCGCGATAGAAAATAGATTCAAAGAGCTGGTTAGGGAAACAGATTCAGCTATTGATGCTTACGGAAAATCAATTAACATTCAGGAAGATCGGGACAACTTTGAAGCGCTTAAAAAACTGCTTGCGGAATTTCGCCAAAGTCGAATTGCTGTGCTTGAACTGAGTCACATCAATAAAAATGATGAGGCTTTTGATCTCATGGCTAAAAAGGTTGATCCATGTCTCAGTTCAATGATTGCTCTTGTCGAGAAGATGGAGGCATGGAATACGAAGTACGGAGAAGACTCTGCTCTTTCAGCTGAGAAGAATGGGAATAACATAAAAAATCTTGTCCTGTGTATTTTGATTTTCGCGGTTATTGCCGGTACTCTGATAGCGTTTTTCATTATCCGCTCCATCAATGCCAGACTCAATTCCCTTGTTTCCAGCTTGAATGCCGGAGCAGAGCAGCTGGCTTCGGTGTCTTCTCAGGTTGCTTCTTCCAGTCAGCTGCTTGCGCAGGGTGCAAGTGAACAGGCCGCAGGTATTGAGGAGACCAGCGCAACGATAGAAGAGCTTTCCGCAATGACGAGAAAAAATTCCGAGAATGCCTCCAACGCCAGCGATATATCTAAGGACGCCGGACGTCTTGTCAGTGCCGGAGTTGCCTCAATGAATAAAATGAATGAGACGATTGAGAGCATTAAAAAGTCTTCGGATGAAACCTCGAAAATCATTAAGACTATAGATGAGATCGCCTTCCAGACCAATCTGCTTGCCTTGAATGCCGCTGTCGAAGCTGCGCGTGCCGGAGAAGCCGGAAAAGGTTTTGCCGTTGTTGCTGAAGAAGTCCGTAATCTCGCCCAGAGAAGCGCCGAGGCTGCAAAGAATACCGCAAATCTTATAGACAAGTCCAGAACCGTAGCCGTTTCAGGCGTAACCGTAGCCGCTGAGCTTGCCAAGTCTTTCGATGAAATTCAGAACAGTGCTGGTAAAGTGGCATTGCTTGTAGGTGAAATCGCTCTTGCTTCAAAGGAACAGACTGCCGGTATCGACCAGATCAATAAAGCAATGTCGGAAATGGATCATGTCGTTCAACAGAATGCCGCGACTGCCGAAGAAAGCTCAAGTTCATCCGAGGAGCTGGCCGGACAGGCTCGCGATCTCGATAGAATGGTTGAGGCTCTCCATGAATTCGTTAATGGCTCCGCAGCTATTGCTCACGCTTCAGCCCAGCCTGCAAAGACGGCATCTGTCAAAGCCGAGCCCTCTGCTTATCATCAGGCTCCTGCCAGACAGACGGTAAAGTCGCTAGGCAAAGACGCTCCTAAAGCAAGCAAATCTCTTGCCGCTGCTGAGACGGCAGCGAAGTCGAAGGAAGCTGCCAAGGCAAGCTCAGGCAAGAAAATGAATCCTGAAGCTGTGATTCCTCTTGATGACTCTGATTTCAAAGATTTCTAATAGCTTCTTGAGGGGGAAACAAAGATGAGAACAGTCGCTTATGAATCTGTGCTTCCTCTGATAAAAACGCATGTCCATTCCCAAACTCTGATTTATCCGCTTTCAACAATGATGATGGCGGAATATCCTGCCAGTATTGAGACCAGTTTTCATAAATATCAGTTTTATCACGTGCTCTGGGCTCGTTCCGGCGAGATTCACTTTCAGGAAAAAGATGGAGAATATCTAAAGTGCCTGCCGGGAAAAATTCTTTTTATTCCGCCGGACATCGAATACAGATGGAAAACAATAAATAATTCTGTACTGTTTCAGTGTCATCACAGCGGCTTCAATATGCGTGAGCACAGTTATCTTTGCATGCTTTCCGGCTCATTTCAGCGGCATATGCGGATTTTTTCATTTTCACATGAGAGACTTGAGCAATTCTGTGATGATCTGGAGTCATGTGATCTTGATGAAAAAGGAGTCATATATTCCGGATTTTTTCTTGCACTGCTCGGGCACGTTTTGCATTCATCTGATATTCTTTCAGGAAAGGACGAGCTGTCTGCGCCAGCAGTAGACCGTGCCGTCTTTTACATGGAGCGTCATCTCGACAGAAGCATAAGCCTTTCGGAGCTTTCAAAGTATGCAGGCATGGGAGTGAGCCGTCTTTCCGAGCTTTTTCGTGCGGAGTTTTCGTGTTCGCCTATGCAGTATTTTGCCAAGCGAAAGCTCGAAAAAGCTGAAACTCTTCTCGCCGCTTCGACTCTCTCAATTTCCGAAATAGCCGAATCATTAGGATTCACCCGTCCGAATTACTTCAGCCGTTTTATAAAAAAGCAATGCGGTAAAAGTCCGGTAGAAATTCGTAATCAGCGCTGATTCTTTCGTTTAATCGTAAGATTGTGTATGTCTTCGTCTTTTTATGCAGTTACCAATCGTATAATTCGTATTATAATCATTCCTGAACTCCAATAAATAAGGAATTGTTTATGATTAGTGCATCTCATGTAAAGAGTCTTTTGCCTGAAGGGAAAAAATGGAAACTTGTCTGGAATGATGAATTTGACGGCGACAGTCTTGACCGCTCAAAATGGGGCTTCAGGATGCATCTTATGCAGAAGCGTCATTCTCCGCCTTTTTGTGAGGACGGCGTTGAACTGGACGGAAAGAGCAATTTGCTGCTTAAACTTTATGAAAAGGATGGACATTTTTATTCTCCGCATCTCCAGACAGGCGAGAATTTTATGGACAGACCCGGCGAAAGTTACGACAAGTTCACCTGGCCGATAGCGAAGATGGGGACTCCCGGCTTCATGCATAAGTACGGCTATTATGAAATCCGCTGCAAGCTTCCTACTCAGGCCGGCTGGTGGGCTGCTTTCTGGCTTCAATCTCCGGTAATAGGTTCCAGTCTGAATCCTGCCGAGGCAGGTGTTGAAGTCGATATAATGGAGAATTTCACAAGAGACAATAAGATATCGCACAACAATCACTGGGATGGCTATGGAGCTGATCATAAGCACATCGGTACTGGCGATTTCATTATTGAGGAAACGGCAGACGGCTTCCATGTTTTCGGCCTAGACTGGAGTCCGGACGGCTATACTTACTATGTAGACGGAAAGGAATCCTGGCATGTCGCAGGTCCGGTATCTCATCGTGAGCAGTTTATTTTGATATCGACCGAATGTATGGGCTATAGGGAATCCGAGTCGCCTTCTGAGCTTCTTCGCAAAGCAGTGCTTCCGGATGCCTTCATCGTGGATTATGTACGCGTTTATGATGAAATCAAAAAATGAAGGGATCATTTATGAATATTTTTGAAGATCCGTCACTTAAGCTTGAGTTGATTGGAAAACTCAGAACAAGAACGGCCTCGGAGGTGAAAACTTCTCCGCTGTCAATAGGTTTTGAAACCCTTGACCGTGAACTTTTTAATCCGGACAAGTGTTATGACTTACTTGCTGAAAGCGGAGCTAAGTATGCCCGCTGTCAGACCGGCTGGTGTCGATGCGAGAAAGAAAAAGGCATTTATGATTTTGCATGGCTGGACTCAGTTGTCGATAATCTCATAAAACGCGGTGTGGAACCATGGTTTAATGTCGGATATGGAAATACTCTTTATATGTCTGGCGTACCCCATGAGAGTGCAGTCGGATATTCTCCGACATGTTATGGAGATGAATGTCTCAACGCATGGAAAAATTATGTGGCTGCCATGGTGAAGCATTTTTCAGGGAGAGTCAATAAATGGGAGATTTGGAACGAACCGAATCTGGACTGTTTCTGGCGTCCTTCGACTGCGACTGGATCTAATTATGCAGGCCTTGTCGCTGAGACTTCAAAAGTTATACGGCATCTGTCGCCGACTGATACTGTTTCGGCTTGCGTGACTGGAGTTGACTGTTCTTTTCTGCACGAAGCGTTAAAAGCAGGAATGGGGGATCATATTGATGTCATCACTATTCATCCTTACAACCCTGTTCCGGAGCGCGGATATTTCAGCAATGTGGCGGCCCTCAGAAATATTCTGAAAAAGTATGCTCCTCATGTCAGACTCTGGCAGGGGGAATGTGGATATCCTGCTCAGACTTACAAACATCATGATGAGTGGATGAATCTTTACAACGCAGACCAAGACTCTCAAGCGCGTTTTGTCATTCGGCGCATTGTTCTGGATTCTATGATGAAAATGGAGCTCATTTCATATTTCCATATTTCAGATCTGATGGAGAAAGCATATCGGCAGGCGGAAGGTTCTGTGCGTCCTCCAGTCATGCTGGGACTTCTTCATGGAGATTCTTATACTCCGAAAAAATCATATTATGCCTATAAAAATATGGCGGCAATTTTTGATTCTGAAACAGTACAGGAGGATTTGTACATCTCCTTGTCTGACTTCTATGATCTTCGCCAAGTTGGAGCCATACCTCTCCTGGCTCCTGTAACGGGAGGATTTGTGCGCAGAGATTATCCGCTTTACACATATTATTTTCCTGAGGATCTTCAACGTGGCTGGCGTGGCATGAAGAATCTGACTGTGAAGATTATCGACCAGACGGAGAAACGTATTGAAAAGCCAGTCATGATTGACTGTCTGAGCGGAAATGTTTATAGATGTTCTGATTTTGTCAGACATGATAGCACTGCATTTATGCAGCATGGATATGTTGATGTCAATGGTCTGCCACTTACAGATTATCCACTTATCATCACAGATGCCAGCGCAATAGATATCAATCCTCTGAAATAATAGCGTCTCATAGTTTGTTAAAATTCCCGGCAGGTGTAAATTTAGGAATCATATTTACATCTGCTGAGGAAATTTTATGAGCAATAAAAGTTTTCAGGATTATAATCAGCCGGATAAAGGAGGGCATTACGGGCCTTACGGAGGCAAATTCGTCCCCGAGACCCTTATTCCCGTTCTTGCCGAGCTTGAAACCGTATATCGCGACGCGCTGAAGGACGAGTCTTTTGTCCGTGAGTTTGATGGATTGATGAAGGATTACGTCGGACGTCCGAGTCCGCTTTATTATGCCGAGCGTCTTACTAAGGCTCTGGGAGGTCCCGAGATCTATCTTAAACGCGAAGATCTCTGTCATACCGGAGCCCACAAGATCAACAATGCCTTAGGGCAGGTTTTGCTTGCGAAGCGCATGGGTAAGAAGCGCATCATTGCAGAAACAGGAGCCGGACAGCATGGCGTTGCCACTGCAACCGTAGCAGCACGTTTCGGCATGGAATGCGTAGTCTACATGGGCGAAGTCGATATGCAGCGTCAGGCATTGAATGTCTATCGCATGAGACTTATGGGGACAGAAGTGCGTCCAGTCACTGCAGGACAGCGCACTCTTAAGGAAGCCGTCAGCGAAGCGATCCGCGACTGGGTTGCTAACAGCCGTACTACTCATTATATTCTCGGCTCTGCCCTTGGGCCTCATCCGTTCCCGATGATGGTTCGCGATTTCCAGAGCTGTATAGGCCGTGAAGCCCGTGCGCAGATTCTTGAAAAAACAGGATGTCTTCCTGATCTTCTTGTTGCCTGTGTAGGCGGAGGAAGCAACTCAATAGGTCTTTTCCATCCATTTATCAAAGATGAATCTGTGAGGATGGTCGGAGTCGAGGCCGGAGGACGTGGATTCGCAATAGGAGAACACGCAGCCAGATTCAGTGGCGGACGTCTTGGAATCCTCCAGGGCAACCGCTCGTATGTGCTTCAGGACGAAAACGGACAGATTGCTCTTACTCATTCTATTTCAGCCGGGCTTGATTATGCTGCCGTAGGCCCTGAGCACGCGTTTCTGAATGATATTAAGCGCGTTGAATACGAAAGAGTTTCTGATGATGAAGCTCTCGAAGGTTTTAAAGCTCTCAGCCGTTTGGAAGGCATAATTCCGGCGCTTGAAAGCAGTCACGCCGTCGGCTGGGCTCTGAAAGCCTTCCCGTCGCTGAAGAAAGGGTCTCTTGCGATAATCAACATCAGCGGAAGAGGCGACAAAGACATTGACCAGATCAGGGAAAGACTTCATGTCTGATTTTGCCGACTGTTCCGAATTTACATCGCTGAGAATTCATGAAGCGCCGTCCTTCAAGGTTACGAACGTGTTTCGTCCTGAGCTTTTGAAAGACGGACTCCTTATTCGTACTCCGAACTGGCTCGGCGATGCCGTAATGACCTTTCCGGCGATGTATCAGCTCAAGAAGGCCTTGCCTCGTGAGTGCGGCCTTTTTGTACTTTGTCCGGCCGGGCTGGCCGGAATTTACAAAGCAATGCCGATCGTTGATTTTGTCTTGCCATTGGAGGACGTTCATGCGTTTCCGACAAAATCTGAAATGGCGTCGATAATGAATCTTCAGCCCGGACTGGCGGTAGTTTTCAATAATTCTTTGCGCGATGTTCTGAGTTTGAAGCTTGCTTTTGTGCCGCGCGTTTATGGGGCGTCCGCACGTTTCAGATCAGTTTTTCTCAGCCGTTCATTCAAGTTCCCGCCAAGGCTCGACAGGACTTTGAATAAACCTCATCACGCCGCGAAATATCTTTCAATGGCTTATGCGCTCGGTGCTCCCGAATGGCGTGGAGATTATCCTGAGATCAATCCCGCCAAGGAAAAAGAACTGATAAAACCTGAAATTCAGAAAATACTTGCATCGGATAAACTTCTTTCAGTTGCAGCCGGAGCCGCTTATGGTGACTCCAAGCGCTGGAGTTCGGAAAATTTCAACAAGGTTTGCCGCTACTGGATAGAAGAGCAGGGCGGTTCTATTGTTTGTCTCGGTTCCGGAAAAGAACGTTCGATAGGCGAGAAAGTTGTAGAGTCTCTTGACCCGGACAGAGCCTTCAATGCCTGCGGAAGTTCCGACATGGATGAACTGGTGATGATTCTCAAAAAATCATCTCTCTGCATAGCTAATGACAGCGGAGTCATGCATCTTGCAGCTTCGCTAGGAGTTCCGGGCATTGCGGTGTTCGGATCAACAGATCCGTCAGCGACGGCACCGGTTTCTCCGCTCTGGAAAGTCCTCTTTAAAAAACAGGAATGTTCTCCATGTTTTAAACGGACTTGTCCGCTCGGCAACAGCAAGTGCATGAGTGCGGTCGAAGCAGCCGACTTGGTAAATATAATAAAAAGTCAAGGTATTCCTTCGCTGTCGGCACTTGAAAAATAAGAGACATCATATAAATTAATAGCTTTACCCGGTATTTGCACAAAATTAATTGTTTTTAGAGGAGACTTAAAATGGGTGTTCCGAAACGTAAAATGTCGAAAATGAAGAAGCGTCAGCGCAAGGCCGCCAACCGTTATGAAGGCGTTCAGGCTACATTCTGCACATCCTGCGGCCAGGCTGTAACTCCCCATAGAGTTTGCAGTTCTTGCGGTACCTACAAGGGCAAACAGGTCATAACAGTTGCTGAATAAAAGAGACGCATGATAAAAATTGCTGTTGATGCAATGGGGGGCGATTATGCCCCGTCAGTGGTGATCGAGGGATGTTCCGACGCTCTGAAGGAATTTCCTGATATTCATCTTGTGCTTGTCGGTCATACCGAGAAACTTGCGTTTTACCTCGACAAGTTCAAGCTGAACGGTCATCCCCGCATATCCCTCGTCCATGCCGAAGAGGTAGTGGAAATGGGAGAACCGTCCACAGCAGCTATCAGAGGAAAGAAAAATTCCTCAATCACCATTGCCGCCGCTCTCGTCAGCGAGGGAGGTGCAGACGCGATCGTACTGCAATCGCATCCATTATGCCGGCTGTCCATGGCAAGTTCATTCTTGTGGACGCGGGCGCCAATACCGACTGCACTCCGCTTAATCTAGCTCAGTTCGCCGTTATGGGCGAGGCTTATGCCAAGTTCGCGCTGAAAAAGGAACGTCCTACCATCGGACTTCTCAGTGTCGGCGGCGAAGATGCAAAAGGCAATGAGCTTACTAAAGCTACCTTCAAGATACTCTCGAAAATGCCGATTAACTT
>JAKJHH010000095.1:9758-14325 GCA_022703965.1 Verrucomicrobiota bacterium | reverse complement strand
CTGCGCCCATACCGGCGACGTCACCGACGTTGTCACCGACATTGTCAGCGATTGTAGCCGGGTTTCTCGGATCGTCTTCGGGAATTCCGGCTTCGACTTTGCCGACAAGGTCTGCGCCGACGTCAGCCGCCTTGGTATAAATACCGCCGCCGACTCGGGCAAAGAGAGCCTGAGTTGAAGCCCCCATTCCGAAGGTAATCATTGTTGTTGTTATATTCATAATCTTTTCGATCACTGTAGTACCCTGAGGAACCAGAGTCAGTCCGAAAAGAGAAAATCCATTCTGCATGTTGTCCGGAGTATATACTACTTTATCAAGAAGTATGTACCATAGGCATATATCTAAAAGCCCGAGACCGACCACCACAAGTCCCATCACGGCGCCGGAGCGGAACGCGACCTGAAGTCCGCGATTCAAACTCTCACTTGCACCCTGAGCGGTACGGTTGGAAGCCCTCGTGGCGGTATTCATTCCAATGAATCCGCAAAGACCGGAAAAGAATCCGCCGGTCAGAAACGCGACCGGAACAAACGGGTTCTGTATACCGTTCCAGGCTAAGATTGCGAAAATTACAACGAGCGCCACGAAAACTACAAGGACTATTCTGTACTGCCTGAACAGATAAGCCATTGCACCTTCCCTGACATAACCTGCGATCTCCTGCATTCTGGCGGATCCGGCCGGGGCTTTCATCATTAATGAATAGCACACCCAGGCGAAAATCAGAGCCAGGATCGATGAGATTGGGGCGATCCACCACAAGGGGGGGATCAGACTGATGGATTGCAGAGAGACTTCGGATGTTCCCTGAGCGCATAGGAGCTGAGATAGCAGCATTCCTGTGAAAGCCAAGAACCCTTTGAGTTTCATTCTTACACATTCTCCGTTTAAAAAGTTAAAAGTTACGCGGCAAAAAAGCCGCTTTTTACACTAGCTTTATGGTTTTTAAATTGCAAGTAGCGAAAAAAATGATATCTTTTTTTCTTTAATCCTGATTTTTAAAACAGTTTACCATATTTTTTAAGGAGTATTCTCAAATGTCTGAAGCCCAAAACCAGAATCCGGCAGAGAGCCAGAACAAGCTGTCCGCCGACGATATCTTCACCCAGCGAATCAATAAGGTTAATGAACTCCAGTCCGCAGGCATCAGACCTTTCGGAAAACGTTACGACAACGCAATATTGACCGCTCAGGCAAGAACACTCTTTGTTCCCGAGTCAACTGAACTTGTCAAAGTCAGAGTTGCCGGACGTCTCACATCCATGAGACTTATGGGCAAATCTATCTTTGCTGATGTGAAGGACAGCTCCGGAAGAATGCAGATCTATGTTCAGAAGGATCACCTTTCCGAAGAAGCATTCAAACAGTTCAAGAAGCTTGATATCGGCGACATCGTCGGTATCGACGGCGAACTCTTCATTACCAGAATGGGTGAACTTACAATTAAGGTTTCAGATTACGAACTGCTCAGCAAATCGCTCCGTCCCCTGCCCGAAAAATGGCACGGACTCACCGATGTCGAACAACGTTACAGACAGCGTTATCTCGACCTCATCGGCAATGAGGATGCCAACAAGGTCTTCAAACAGCGCTTTGCCATTGTCCGTGAACTCAGAAAGTATCTTGAAGAAAAAGGCTTCATCGAAGTTGAAACTCCGATGCTTCAGGCGATCCCGGGCGGAGCTGCCGCCAAACCGTTCAAGACTCGTTATGAAGCTCTCGACTGCGATATGTTCATGCGAATCGCTCCTGAACTTTATCTTAAGCGCCTACTCGTCGGCGGCTTTGAGAAGGTTTTTGAAATGAACAGAAACTTCCGTAACGAAGGCATGTCCAGACGTCACAATCCGGAATTCACCATGATGGAAATCTATCAGGCTTACGGCGACTGCTCCACCATGATGGAACTCATTGAAGACATGATTACGACGGTTGCGCTCAAGGTCTTCGGCACTCTTGAAATCAAGCATCCCGGCGACAAAGTCATAAATCTCCAGCGTCCTTGGCGCAGAGCGACATACAGAGAGTTAATTCTCGAAAAAATGGGCGCCGACTGGTTCCAGCTTTCACGTGATCAGAAAGCTGAAAAGGCAAAGGCTCTCGGACTTTACATCGACGCACAGTTCACCGATGGTGAAATCACTCATGAAGTCTATGAGAAAACAATCGAACAGACACTGATTCAGCCGACATTCGTCACAAGACTCCCGGCGGAACTCGTTCCGCTTGCCAAGAAGTGTGAAGACGATCCGACTGTAGTCGATGTTTACGAACTCGAAATCAATGGACAGGAAATATCTCCCGGATACTCCGAATTGAACGACCCCATTGAGCAGCGCAAGCGTTTTGAAGAACAGGCAAAACTCACAGGAAAATCTGCTGAAGAAATATGCAAGACTATTGATGAAGACTTCCTCACCGCCATGGAGCATGGAATGCCTCCTGCCGGTGGTCTCGGACTCGGCATCGACCGTCTCATAATGCTTCTTACAGGTTCAGAATCCATACGTGACGTTATCCTTTTCCCGCATCTGCGCCCACGTTCACAGGGCTGATAAATCGCTTTGCACAGCGTACAGAGAGGACTGCTCCGGCAGTCCTTTTTTTTATTTTCATCTACAAGCATATGAACCTTTTGATGGACAGAATGGACGATATAGACGCAATTGACAAAACAAAATCTAATAATTCATTCATTAAATCTTATGCCGTAAGCAGCTAATTATCAAGACCTATCCTCCTTGTTCTTCGTGTCCTTCGCGCCCTTCGTGGTTTAAATCCCACTCATGATAAAGGAGACTGACACATTACGGAAAATTCATATTTTATTTTATGAAGGCTCTTGTCAAAAAGCATCCGTGATGATATAATCCTAATATTGTTAAACCGTGTTAACAGAAAAGAAAATCGAAAAATGAAGCCTACATTGAAGAGCGTAGCTGAAGAAGCCGGGGTCTCGAAAACCGCAGTTTCACTGTATCTCAATCAGCACCCGCTTGCTGTCAGAATTCCTGATTCAACGAAAAAGAAAATTGATGACGCAGTCAAAAAGCTTAATTATAAAGCTAATTTTACAGCACGCGCTTTAAACAGAGGAAAAACTCATACAATCGGGCTTGTTGTCGCAGATCTAAAAATAGAACGCCAGGCAAGCATAGCTTCAGAAATGATGTTCAAGGCGGAAAGTCTGAATCGATTTCTCCTTGTCAGTGCCACCAGATTCTCTCAGGAAAGAGAGCTGGAATGCATCATGGATCTTAAGAACAGACAGGTTGACGGAATCATTTTCCAGTTCGGGTCATTAAAGCCTGACACAGATGTTTACAAACAGATAACAGATGAGAAATATCCTATTGTTCTTGTGTTTCACAGAGACAGTCAGCTCCCCCATCTGTTGAATGATATCAACGCCGCATGTCGCAGTGCAGTCGAACAGATAAAAAAATGCGGGTACTCCGAAATATGCGGAATCATGGCTGCCGACCCTCATGAAAAACGTGATGAAATCTTCCTGAATGCTTGTAAAGAAGCTGAAATCAAAGCAAGCCTGATTAATGCAGACAATGAAGATTTTAGCTACAGTGACAAGATCTTAGATAGGCTTTGCACAGAGCGCCGCCAAGTTTTTATTGTCCATAGTGCTTATAACACTGTCCGCTTGTTGGACATCATTGCACAGCACAAGGACTACAGTCCTCTCATCATCCCTATTGTCGATAATCTTACCCCTGAACTCCCGTCAAGCGAACTTTACGGAGGAATAATCCAGTGCCGCTCTAAGGAATTGCTTCAAAAAGCAGCAGAGAAGCTGGTCGCACTCGTCGACAATCCGGATCAGATTCAAAATCAAACAGAGAACTTTCCGGCTGAATTCATGACTCTTCAAGACTATAGATTTCAATTCGTGAATCCGGCAAGAGGAAAAAGCTTAAAATATCTATAAAAATCATCTTTATAGCATTGATCCCCATCGCAAACCCAAAACTACTATTAAATATTATCAATAAAGGATTTTTTTCCATGCGAAGGACTCCATTTACTCTTATTGAACTATTGGTTGTAATCGCCATTATAGGGATTCTGGCGAGCATGTTGCTCCCATCACTTCAAAGAGCACGAGACATGGCTCAACAGGTCAAATGCTCAGGCAGTCTTAAACAGATGGCGGCAGGCGGAGCAATGTATGCAGGCGTCTATAACGATATATGGGTTCCATTCCAGATGACAAGTGGAGCAGATCGCTGGATGCTGAACTCGGCTTTTGTCGAAAATGCAGGAATACCGGCCTATAACAAGACTAGTTTTCCGGAACATTGGGCATCAGGTTTTTTATGCCCCAAGTCCACTTGGAAAAATCCCTCATGGGCAGCAGGCTATGGAGAAGTTCAATACGCTTACGGCATGAACAATGACAACGGAGACACAGTCGGTACGGCTTCATTCTACAGGCTTTCAAAACTAAAACGTCCGAGCGGAAGCATCATCTTTACCGATGCCCGTCTTGCCGGACGCACAGGCTTCTACAGATCAGAACCTGAGATTTACTGGCTTTATGGAAATGATATA
>JAKJHH010000095.1:0-9748 GCA_022703965.1 Verrucomicrobiota bacterium | reverse complement strand
CCAATGGAGACGAACGTGTAGCGTACCGTCATTCAGGCACAAAATCATGTAATGCGGCATTTTTCGACGGACATGTGGAAACAATTGTCCACAGCGCCTTGAACTATAGAAATATCACAGACTGGAGCAACAGTCCCATAATCCGCTACTGGTATCCATATACCCCCTGAACACAATAAGCCGAAAGGATATATAAAAATGAAACGACTCCTATTGCCACTCTTAATGATCCTGCTCTTCTCTGCCGCGGACGCCTATGCATGGATGAGAAACTTCGCAAGAGCCGATATCATGGCAGAAAACAGACAAACAGTTTTTGAAACGAGCTCATTATCAGCCGGTGCCAAACTTGACTTCTTCAGTTGGGAAAAGGACGGAGGAAAATGGGGACTCTGCGCAAACTTTCCGGCCTCAGAAGAGTGGAAGGAAGGCTCTTTTATATTCAAAGCCAGCCAGGAAACAGCAATAGTGATCACCCTGCGCGGTCCAGACATCAAGGACGATGGGAAAACCCGCCTCAAGATTAAAGTCGATTACGCGAAGGTGGAACTCAACGGAATTGAACTTCTGAACGCTTCCGATGAAAAAGCTGTCACGGCATGGCATGACGAGGGTAAAGTTCTTCACGCCAAACTAAGTGCCGATACAATGAATACACTGAAAATACGTTACAGGATGAAAGGAGATCCAAAGGGAAGCGACAAGAATTTTGCTCTTAATCTCAGAAATTCCGCCAATATGGGGTTCAAGGACGACATCCCAGGGGACGGAAAAGGCGGCTGGTCAGATCAGGGAGAAAGCGACCTCAGAATATTTGATGTAAATCGCAATATATTCGGGGGTATGGATTTTCAAATCATCAGACCTGAAAGCAACAAGGGAAAATCAGTACTTACATTCGCCTCGCCAAATATATCCAATGAAATCAAACTCAAAGAAGCTTCGGCGGCCGGACCTAATACAAGTGAACATTATCGATATCTGTATCTGCTCCACAGTTCGGCCTGGTGCGACAACGGAAAAGAGGCCGGAAAAATTGAGATCGAACTGAGCAACGGCGAAGTCAAAACTTTTCCGGTCAAGGCCGGAGTCGAATTTGGCGACTGGGCATCACCTGTAAATCTCCCCAACGGAATAATCGCCTGGACAGGAGATTGTGGCGATAAAACAGCAGCTCTCTATATGTCCAGATTTCAAATAGATGACTTCAGTGTTCCTGTAAAATCAGTACACTTCAAGTCAAGTGAGAGCGGAACTGTCTGGATCATCATAGCAGCCACACTCTCGAATAATTTCATTGACTTCTCAAAGTATCAGAACTCACAGAAACCTGTCACAATACGCGCAAACGAGGAGTGGCGAATTATCGACATGACAGATCTCAATGTCAAAGAAGGCTCAGCGCTTGATCTCAGTCGCTACATCTCCAAAACTCCCGTCGACAAGCAAGCAAAACTTGCGATAAAAGACGGCGGCTTTGTACTTTCCAGAAGCCCTGAAAAAAGAATACGCTTCACTGGTTGTTCCATCAATCTCATGACAGATCTGGCGCCTCTGGACAAGGAAGGCATAAAGGAATATGTCCGTCTGGCGGCAAGACAGGGCTACAACATGTTCAGAGCTCACTTTCTGGACATGTATCTGATGTGGGAAGCAGAACAGAACCTTGAGTTCAATCCTGTCCGTCTAGATAAATTTGAGTATCTTGTAAAGTGCATGAAAGATGAGGGCCTTTATCTGTCAATGGACGCAATGAGCGCACCGTCCGGCTATTTCAAGAGAAAGGACTGGAACTACAACGGCATCGGAATGGGCAAACATCTCCTTTTTGACAATCAGGCCAGAGAACAGTGGAAAACAGGAGTGACAAAACTGCTCTCCCAAAAAAATCCATATACAGGCCTTTCCCTCGCTGAAGATCCGGTGCTAGTGAATCTTGTTCTGTACAATGAACAGGATATGGGAAGAGTGCTGGACGACATGAAACCTTTCAAAGCTCAATGGAAAAGCTTTCTCGTAAAGAAGTATGGCAGCGAGTCAGCTGTACTTTCCATGTACAATGAAGGAATAGGAGCAAGCAGCGGCTTCAAGAAAATTGATGAAATCACTCCGAATACGAACGGTAAATCCAGACTAAGTGTCGACAGTCGCGAATTCGTCTATGAACTCTACAAAGATATGGATGAATTTTTCCGCACAACGCTGAAAGGAATCTACAGCGGCTGGACTTCTCAGTACGACTGCAATCCGATACAGAGATTCGGCATGCTGCGCTATGACTATCCGGTCACATGCATGCACAGTTATCACGCACATCCAGACAAATATATTGAGTCCGGTTCAAGAGCCAGTCAGAGAAGCGCGGCAAAAAGTGAATTCCGTTATTTCACACAGAACGGACTCACAAGATTCAGTGACAGACCGTTCATGATCACAGAAATACTCCATGTATTCTGGAATAAATACCGCTATGAACAGGGTTTGATGCTCGGCGCCTACTCAGCTTTTCAGGATTACGATTGTCTTATACCGCATTCAGGCCCGGTTATGTTCAAAGGAGCAGGCAGAGTCAATCCGTTCGGCACAGGCAGCGATCCGGTCGACAGAGCCTCGGAATTCGTAACCAACTACCTTTTCCACTCGGGAGCTGTAAAAACTGGCAAGCGTAAAATTGAATTCGAGATCAAATCATCAGGAATGCTCGAAAACGGTCTCTCTGAAGAATCGTTCATCAAACCAATGTACGACGCAGTCCTCATGAGCAGAAGCGGCTGCAATTATCCGGACTTGAAGCGTCCGGTCGGAATACAGGCTCCCGCCGATACAATAAAAATTCCGGTTGATTATGAGCAGGCCTTCACCAAAGAGTATACAGACAAAATATATAACGTGCTCCTCGCTGACGGTAACCAGTCCAAGCCGGCAGAAGGAATTTTTGTAACTGACGGAAATCAGATCAAACTCGATTCCAGAAAAGGGAGCCTCCAAGTCCAAGCTGAAACTTTTGAGGGAATGAGTCAATGCGGAACCGAAAACATCAGCATGCCGTCACTCAAGATTCTAAATCCCTCTGTTCCGGCCTCCTTCTCTCTGATGAGTTTGGACACCAAGAGTCTGGAAAGCAGCAAACGCCTTCTTTTTGTTGTGGCTACGGACGCAGTAAACGACGGCATCACATTTGCGGATGAAGAACGTACAATACTGCTGAAGCTAAGCCAGGCGCCGATACTGCTCAGAACAATCAAAGCAACCGTTCAAATCAAAAGCTCAGGCAAGAATAACGCCTCAATCTATTCCTTGCGCATGAACGGAGAACGAGCAGACAAGATCAGTTCGCAACTGAAGAACGGGTTTATAGAGTTTCAGCTGGACACATCAAAGCTTCAGGCAGGTCCTTCAGTCTTCTTTGAAATCGTCAAGAACTGATTTTCCAAGGCGGGGATTTTGTCCCCGCCGTCTCGGTTTTAAAGCACAAAATCTCCGAATGTCAGGAGCAGAGGATAATCTCTCAGAGGCAGAGAAATGAAGTTTCTGTGACCTCGTTTATTGTCCTCTATCATCTTTTCCGGAATCTCGTAGATTGAACCGTCAAGGATGTCTATAAGCTGAACTTTTTCCGGAAGTCCGGCGACTTCAAGAGATATCGTGCCATCGTAAGTACTGCATAATATTTCTGTCGGTTTCCAGTAGGCAAAAGCAGCGGAACCGTCAGGACGTACAAAACCGCCAGTAAGAAGTTTTGTCGGTGTCTCCTCGTTCATGCTAATTCTCTGAGAGTAGCGTCCCGACAGGAAATCAATCGGTAGCTCCTCCTTTTTAAAATCTTCGCGGAAAAGAGCGGCAATAGTCTGAAATGTCTTGTATGAAAGTTTGGGAGTATATTCGCCGGTGGATACTCCATTTGCATCAAAGTCGGCTCCCAGAATCCCGAAATAACCGTAATCCAGATATGAGGCGGTATCGCCGACCTTGCCGTTCAAAGCCTCAATCATGTCGAGACATGAGAAGTATGAGGCGAACTTAACCTCATCAAAAAGATCGGCTATCATATGACGAGCCATGAACTTAGCCTGCCGCAAGGGAGTCCATGCGCCTCCGGCTAAAGCTCCGGCACCGTCTCCGCGTGACTGACAACCTGTTTCACCCTGAATCAATTCGATCTTGGGATTATAGCGCTTGCAAAGTCCTTTCAAAGCCCGGACTCTGTCAAAGCATGTATCCTCGAATGGCGTATAGGCGTGATAGGTCAAAGCGTCCATGTAATCTCCAGCCCCTGTGGAAAACACGTCATTCGGCCACTCAAGTTTCCTAAGACATGTCGAACCGCCGATGACTTTTGCGTCAGGATTTCCGGCTTTTATAGCCTTTGCCGTTGCAATCACAAAGTTTCCGTATTCCTTGCCGTTAGGTCCGTGTTTCCAGCACCAGAGCCCATCCGGCTCATTCCAAACTTCAAACCAGGCTACCTTGCCCTTATAACGAGAACAAAGCGTCATGACATAATTATGCCATGCCTGTTTTTCTTCCTCTGTATTGATTGGGGGACATCCTACTGCGCCAAAGACTTTTGCGGCTGCCTCGTTGTAAAGTCCATTCCCATAGCAAAGACATATCCAAGGAATCAGGCCGCGTCTGACAAGATTATCCACGATACTGTCCAGCCATGCGAAATCATAGATCCCCTTTTCCTTTTCGGTTCTCGCCCAGCCGGACTGAATACGAATCCATTTGACTCCTGTTGCAGCCACTTTGTCATAGGCTTTCTCAGGATCAAAAACGCCACGGTCAAGCTTTTCAAAACCAAGACCTATTGCTGACTTTACAACCTGAGAGGAACTGACGGCTTTAACCGTTCCGATTTTTTTAAGTCTGTCCATAAAATTAAATCCTTTTGTGTATCTGCTCTGATATCTATTTTAATACATACTAAGACTTGAGACAAGCATAAAAAAGCGCCAAAAAATATTCATTTTGTGCCAACACATAGTGAAAAACATTCAAGCATGGCTTATATTGACGTATGTGTGAAATTACAGAAACAGTCTATATTCATCTGAAGCAGAAGCGGAACATCCGTTTTCCATTTGAGCTTTCCGTTGCCGGAATTATCAGGACTCCGGAGTCGGCCTCGTACAGCAATGCCGATTACAAAAAGCTTGAATTCTGCCTGCGTCTGAAATCTCCTGAAAAAGAGACAGTGGATGAGCTGGACGGTAAAATCTATAAGTACAAGTTTCCCCATCTTTTCATTAAACGCTCAGCAACCGCACACAAATACACGATTGAAGGAGCAAGACAGGCAATATTTCTGATTTACCCGTCCAGCCTTGAAACAGCCTTCATCGAAGCCGGAATCAGCCTTGATCCGCCTGGAATAGAATTCCGGATGACTGCGGAACTGGAAAGACTGCTGGAGGCTTTTCATGAACTTATTCCATGCTCACAGAACAAGGGGACGGCAGAAAAATTCGATCTGCTCGCCTTTCAAATCATCGAACATATTTACATGCAGGAAAAAAATCCGACGGGAAACAACTGCTCGGAAATGGAAAATATCATTCGCGAAATAGCTTCATATTTTCAGCTCAAGTTCAGAAATTCTGTGGATATAGACGAACTTTGCCGCAAAAACGGGATATCGCGCAGAAGCTTTTTCCGGGCGTGGTCGGCGCAGTATGAACAGAGTCCGCACCAGTACATTCTTGAGCTGAAAATAAAAGAGGCCGAACGTTTGCTTCTGAACCGCCATATGCAGATTAAGGAAATCGCTTCGGAGCTTGGCTTTGACAATCATTCGTATTTCATTCAGGCATTCAAACGCAGTCATGACGGCATTCCACCGGGAGAATACAGACTCAGAGTCCTGAATCAAACCTGACTCAAAGTTCTATCTTTATAGAGTTCGAATTAGTATAGTTTTTTGCATTTTTCAGCAAGCTCCAAATAGGTAATCAGTTTTAGAAATGGTTTAATATCTCGCAGCAGTTTACAAAACTGGCTGACGCAAGCTTCACAAGTCTTGAAAAACTTGCAGAAAAGAAAGAGCTCCCCCTAACTCAATCCATCCCCTACATTCTCCGCCCCGGCAATAGCATAGCCACGCCCCGAAAGTAAAAGATAAAAATATGCAGCCTATGATTTTTTCCAAAATAAAACCTTTCTTCAAACAAGTGTTTGAAGATTCTTTTATTTCTGCTATATTCCATAGATTAAAAGCATTCTGCAATAAAAGCAGAATGATTTGAAATGCTTCACAAACAATAATATATTGCTGAAATTGACTTTATACTGAGGAAATTTATGAAAGAACAGAGAAACGGAAAACTGCGTCTTGCACTGATCTCGTCGCTTTGCCTGCTCGCGGGAGGCTGCTATAATTACGCGCCGCCGCCGCTCGCAGTGTCAATGGACAACTACTCCGGGCTGAAAAAGGAAGATAAAAATCTTCTTCCAGATGATTGCAACATGCTCTCAGTAGATGCGGCAATCGAACTGGCACTTCAGAACAATCCCAGCTTCAGAAGCAAACAACATGCGATAAACGCCGCATGGTCAAAATATTATCAGGCAATGTCAGGATATTTCCCGACAATTACAGCCGGATACGGCATGAATCAGACAATCACCAATCCCGGTTATCAGAGCAATCTGAATGTCGATCCGATGCAGCAGCAGACAAATCAGGGAACTCTCAGCGCAAACCTGCTGATATTCGACGGTCTCGTCCGCGAAATGAACCTTCTCGCAGCTAAGCACAATGCAAAGCAGACGGAAGCTCAGGAAGTCGATGCCAGACGTCTTCTCATCAAGTCTGTCATCAACGGCTACAATACAATTCTGCTCCAGCAGGAAAATATCAGAATCGCGCTGTCCGATATGGACTTCAACGATAAGCTGCTCAAAGAAACAGAGCTTAAGTTTGAAGCCGGTGCTGTACCGCTCAGCGATGTATTAAACTTCAAGATCAAATACAACAACGCGGAAAGCGGACTAATCAACGCCCAGTACAATTATGCTACAGCTAAGTATGCGCTGGCAATCCTGATGGGTCTCACAGACGCGACAATACCTGAAACTGTTAAATTCCCCTCGGTCTCCGCTCTTTCAGAAGAAACACTGATGGGCATCGACGTTTATCTTGACATGGCGCTCAGCAACCGTCCCGACCTGAAGGCATACAGAGAAGCTCTTGAGTCAGCCAAGTACACAATGTACAGCAAGTGGGGCGCATACTCACCGACAGTCAACCTGACCGGCGATATGTACCAGCAGTCACAGTGGACTCATTACCGCAACGGAAGAAGCGGCTCCAACTCAAACACCAATACATACCTCAAGCAGACAGGATATGACTACGGAGGAAATGTAAGCTGGACAGTCTTCAACGGAGGACTTCGTGAAAATCAGCTGAGCGAATCTCAGGCAAATCTCGCGATAGCTGAATTCTCGGTCGCCTCTCTGTGGCTCAATGTGATCTCGGACGTGCGTACAGCGTATGACAATTACAACGTCAATACCAAGCAGGCAAAACTTTATCAGAAGACACTTGATCTGGTAAAGAAAAACCGAGACCTTGTCGAAGAAGAATACAAGGCAGGTAACGCCGAACTCACACGCCTTAACGAATCACAGAACGAACTCGTCAGCGCCGAAAGTAATTATGTAAGTTCTCTGGTCAATGTTCAGAACGCCAAAGCCCAGCTTGACGCAGCAACAAATGCCAGATAAAAAGTCTTTTATTTAGTGTATGATTTATCCCGCTGAGAAGAACCTCAGCGGGACTTTGTTTTTAATACGGAGTCTAAAAGTACTATGGATGTCAGAGTAAGATTCGCGCCTTCTCCTACGGGACAGGTTCACATCGGCAATATCAGAACAGCTATTTTCAACTGGCTTTACGCCAGACACTGCAAGGGTAAATTCCTGCTCAGAATCGAAGATACAGACCTCGAGCGCTCAACAAAGGAAGCAATCGACACCCTGCTTGAATGCATGGCATGGCTCGGTCTCGACTACGATGAGGAAATATTCTACCAGAGCAGCCGCCGAGATACACACGTCAAAGCAGCCGAAACAATGATATCCAAAGGAATGGCATACAAGGTTCCGATGGCCGATGGAAGCGCCTCCCCGATAGCCTTCAGAATTCCGTGGGAGCCAAAGGGGCTCAGTGCCGTCCGTGACGCGGGTGATGCTGTTATTGAAGTACATCCTGACATTCCGGTCAAGATCAGAAATGCCGGAGTTTCATTCGCCCAGACAAGCTCAAAAGGCAAGCCGATGGAACGCGAAGCATGTCTGGCCGGCTTCCGTCAGATGAAACTTTACGATGCAAACGGCAATCTTGTTTTTGAACTTGAAAAAGAAATCGAAAGCGTCTTCAACGGCAAAGAATTTGTCTTTGAAAAATGCAGTTCCATCAAGTTTCTCCGCCGCGAAGTCTTTTACAAGGACATGATAAAAGGCGAGCTTTCAAAGCCGCTCGACGGAATGAAAGACCTTATAATCGTCAGAAGCGATTCATCGCCTGTTTTCCACCTCGCCAACGTCTGCGACGACATTGAGCAGAAGATCACCCACATAGTACGCGGTGATGACCATGTTGAAAACACTTACAGACACATATTCCTCTTCCACGCGCTGGATTATCCTGTTCCAGAGTACGCACATCTTCCGATGATCGTAAATCAGGCTGGAAAACCCTACAGCAAACGCGACGGAGATGCCTTTGTCGGCGATTTCAGAGAAAAGGGATATCTTGCAGACGCTCTCTTCAACGCATTGACACTGCTTGGCTGGTCTCCCGGCGATGACAGAGAAAAGCTCTCCCGTCAGGAAATGATAGAGCTCTTCACACTCGAAAGAGTAAAGAGCGCACCGGCTCAATTCGACCTGAACAAACTTTTCAATATGAATGGTCTTTACCTCGGCGAAATGAGTCAGGACAAATTCGTTGCCTATGCAGCTGAAGCTCTCGCCAAGACAGACTGGGCAGTCACAGCGGACAAGGAATACTTCCGCAAGGTAGCAGTTTTAATGCAGTCCAGAACAAAACTCATTTCACATGCGCTGGCATGGAAGTACTTCTTCAGCGATGACTATGAGTACGATATGAAGGCATTGACAAAATGCTTCAATAAACCTGAATACATCAAAGCAGTATCGGCACTTCCTGACTTCCTCTCAGAAGCCGGAGACTTCACAGAACAGTTCACTGAAGCTGCAATAAGAAAAGCAGAAGCAACGGCATCCGTCGATCAGGGCAAGCTCAATCAGCCTGTCAGAGTCGCCAGCACTGGAACTTCCGTCGGCGCGGGAGTCTATGAAACACTCGCTCTGCTCGGCAGAGAAAAATCAGTGGCAAGAATACGCAAAGCCCTCACACTTTTGGCTGAAGGAACAAAAAACGCATGATTTTCGGAAAAAAAAGAGCAGTAATGAACCTCAGAGTCTACGGAGATGAAGTCCTCAAACAGAAGGCGGCTCCGGTAGGGGCACTGACAGAAGAGCTTAAGGTCTTTGCCGATGCACTCATCGAAGCAATGTTCGCGTTTGACGGACTCGGCCTTGCCGCTCCGCAGGTAGGACGCAGCATCAGAATGATAGCACTGGCTGTACCTCGTCCGGCAGACAAACAGGAGGACGGCAGTCCTGCCCCTCAATTGCAGCTGTCACAGGGAGAAATGGAGCTGCTGCCGAAAATGCCGATGGTAATCCTTAACCCGGAAATCATCGAATACGGCAAAGA
>JAKJHH010000094.1:6723-14499 GCA_022703965.1 Verrucomicrobiota bacterium | reverse complement strand
GTAGAGTTCATCGCCTAATTCTACCGCTTCAAAGCTGATGCCGCGAGTCCCAGCTAATTATTCATACCATCTCCTTTGCATACATTCTATACCAAGCAAGCCTGTTTGCCTTGGACTCCATTTGAAATGCTGTATCAGAAAAAAGAAACAGGATAAAATTGTCCAATAAGATTTCAGCGTCGCAGTCTGGATATTTCTCCTGGGCGCTGTCCAAATTCCGTGCGGAATGCACGGTAAAAATAGCTGAGATCATTAAAGCCTGAGCTATAGCATATCTCCGATATTGGCATTTCAGTGTTTTTAAGCTCATTCATTGCATTGTTCAGGCGGATTGATTTGAGTTTTGATACAATTGTATTTCCTGTTTCCCGTCTATATATCCGGCATAAATAAGTGGCTGAGAGCCCCAGTAGCCTTGCAAGATGTGAGAGACGAAATTCCTCACGGAAATTTTCCTGTATAAAATTGTCCACATGATCCACTACTTCGTTGGACGTCATAGAAAATCCGAATTTGGCACTTTGTCTCATCATCAGTATAAGGAGTTTCAATAATGAGGCTTTGATGCATATTTTGTATGCCGCATCTTTTTGTTGGAATTCCTTATTCATTGACAGAATTAAGTTTTTCATCTCGTGATCACTTTTTAGTACATAAATAGAATCACGTTTATTTTCAGGTATGTTGCGGCGGAAGACAGAGAAGAAACCAAAGTCATCTTTTATGTCTGATAAATCATCTCGGATCATGTTGAAATCAAAGAGGACGTTCCAGCAGTCCATTTGGTTTCCTTGATACTTGTAATTAGTTTCTGCGTCAGGATGTGTCAGTATAATGGTACCGGGACTGTATTTGTATATTCTTCCGTTGACTAGATAATCCCCATGACTGTCTGGAATATATGATATCTTCCAGAATTCTCTTTTGAAACGGATTTCAGGATTTGTTTTATCCGGATAATTTCTGCTCAGTTCTATGAAAAATGGAAAGTCTTTTTTGAAGAAGGAATCCCGTTTCCAGGTTTTATAAGCTACATGTTTTTTTTCAGACATTTTTTCGCTTTCAGCTTATTTAAGGGAATCTCTAAAAATTGGAAAATCTGGAATAAAAATCTGGCTTGAGATAAACTTTATTATTCTGCGTGTCTTTTGCTGTGTTTGCTTGGCAATGAGCTGCAAAATCATTCTGATGAGCCTAAATTATCCATTTTTTCCTTCTCCAATCGAATTTTAGAGGTGTCTTCAAGAAATTTGACAGTGAAATGCTCTATTAATAACTTATTAAGTTCTTATGAGTTTGTCAAGGAGTCTCTTCTTATCAATAATTCTTGCTTAATTATGAGAATTCGCTAGCTTTCAATGTTTCCGGTTTCTTGCTCTTTTAAGATGGCCGGAATAGCTGACGCGGTATTTGGGACAATTGCTCTACCCCGGGATTCTCCCTCTGAGTTCTGTCGTCGTGAAATCTGCCGGATTTTTTAATTCGCATGAGTTATTTTGCGATGACGAAGATTCCTGTTTCTTCTGCCTCAAGCGTATCGCTGAGTTCTGAATCCTGCCAGCGGAATTCGTGATAAAGTGAGTTTATGTCATTAGCTTTCAGATGATGTTTCAGTTCTACTTTATCACGCAGGTTCAGGATTTGTTTCATTTTCATTCCGCTTGCGCAGATTTTGTTTTCGGAATACAGTTGAACACGTTTCGGCATTGCGATGAAATCAGCTTCTCCGGCTCCGAACAATGAGCATAATTTATGACCGGGGACTTCCTTGCGAAGATACATGTATTCATCCAGATAGGCAGTACGTCCGTCTGCATAAATACTTCCGCCTCTGGCGACAAAGTCTTTTATGTGTACGGCTGTTTTTTCACTCATAAGCTCAATGCCGGGGAGATATAAAACTTTATAGTTTTTCAAAAGTCCGTCTTCAAGTTGCTCCTCTGAGACGAATTCGCAGGCGAGATTGGCTGCTTCAAGAGCGCGAAAACATCCAAAGATTGCGTCATTTGCTTCGTTTGCATGTCTCGGCAAGTCCGGATGATCTGCCTGAAAAAGCATTTTGTAGATGAAGTTGTTCGATGAGACTAAAATTGCGATATCAGCTTTCTGGCGACTTAGACCGCTGAAAATATTCTGATGTTTTTTGTAAAGCGTGCTGAATGCCGCCACTTCCTGAGAACGCTCTGTCGGGGCTCCGTCGGAAGCATTGCGCAGGCCGAAGTCCCCAAGCTCAAATGTTCCTCCACGCCATGCCTGCCATTGCCAGTAAATCAGACCATTCAGACCGGTTGCGACGCTTTGCCAGAATTCCTTTCGCATAGTCAGAGGACTTGGGGTATACTGACGTGAATGAGCATAAGTAGTTCCCGCCTGAACTTCGCCTGCCATGCATGGGACTGCTCCATGCGTCCAGCTGTAGGCGAGTTCCGCGGTGCAGGAGAAATAAGAGAATCTGTCACAGACTTCCACTCCTGCTTCGTAATCATTGCTTGAATGAATGGAAAAGCTGATGCTGTCCGGGATGTAAGCGAGTCTGAAGGGATTGCGTCCTCCATGATGCGGATTGCTCATTACGCTTGATAGATTACTGTGAGTCTGATGTCTGTTGTCATGACGTTTTACTTCTTGATTGAGCCAGTCGAGCTGTCTCTCAAGAGAGACGCTAAGAAAGCGATACCAGTCGAAGAGCATGCTTGAACAACGCCCCCTGTTGCCGAGTCGAAATGCCTGTTCAAGGCAGTCTGCATTTAATGATTCCAAACTGTCAGGACAGAGAAAGCTGAAAACCGGATACTCTCCGCGCCATTTTTTTCTGAGTTCTTCAAGTGTTGGATGGACTTCCTTCAGGTATTCCGCAAATTTTTCCAGCATGGAGCGGTTTTTGCTGGCATTTACCGTTGGTTCATTCCAAAGATTCCAGTATTTCAATGCAGGGGAATTGCGATAGCGAACAACAAGTTTTTCAATCAGGATTGCCAGCGGCTCTTTGACCTCGGGATGTTCAAGGCAAGGATAGCGTCCCGGATCGTTCTTATTTGCCGCATCCAGCTTTGCGGTAAGCCAGAACGGGGGATAAAATCCTATTGTCGCCATGATTTGGAGTCCTGTTTTTTCCGCAGCTGAGAAGAATCTGTCTATATGAGAGAATTCATATTGTCCCTCTTTCTCCTCAATAAGTTCCCACCAGACAATGCACCTCACGAGCTGCAGTCATCTGCAGGAAATCTTCGTCCATTTCTGCTTGAGTCAATAACGGATTGATCCAATACATTGTTCCCAGTTCAAATTCTTTCATACCTTATTCCGTCCCATTCAGGCTTTTGCTGCTAGAAATACTGTGCTCTCGTTTGATTCGAACTCATAACTTATGAGGCCATTGTGTACTTTGATAAATTTTTCTTTTCCAGATGAATTATACAGTTCCACTTCATTGCTTGAAACTTTTATCAACGCTTTTTCTTTTTCGGAGGATCTGTTGCTGATGATTATTATGCTATGATCTTTTGACTCAAGGCGGCTGCATTCGAATTTATCGGCTGGAGATATGTCTGCGACAGGTTTTGCACCGTGTTCAAGCGCAAATCCCGCAATGTAGTCCATTGCCTGATTGCTCTCTTCCTTCTGGATACCCAGAGAGCAATATGTTCCGTTGAGTTCCGCTGTTCCTTGGCCGAACTTATTTCTTATAATTGCAGGATGTCCGAGATGTGTTCCCCTGATTTCTCCTTCAACAGGTTCAAGATACTGTATGTGTCGGTAAGCGGAAAGCATTCTTCCATCGTTCAGGACAATGTCTTTTTTGTCGCGCAATGCAATAAAATCCGCTTCGCGACAGCCGAAGAGCTTGTCTAAGTCATGTCCAGGAATCATTTTCCGCAAATAGACGTGTTCATCAAGGAAGGCGAAGCGGCCGTCAGCCCACAAGGCGCCTCCTTCAGCTACAAATTGCACTAGTTTTGCGGCAGTGGTTCCAGACATAATTTCCACATGAGGCGCAAAGACTACATCATAGTCACCAAGAATTCCTGCTTCTATCTCAATTTCACTGATAAAATCAACTGCGATGTTGGCTTTGTTGAGGGCTTTGTAGCATCCGTAAAGCGCATAGGTGTGTTCGTTTTCAAATTCGTTTAAATGGGGCTTGGCGCGGAATTGCAGGTATTTTAAGTTTCGTGCATTCATGGAGGCAAAAATGGCGACTTTTGCTTTGCTGCATTCAGCATTGACTAATATAGAGGCCAGTTTCTTTAGTGTGGCTCCGAATTTTGCTGCGGCTTCGGAGCGCTCAGTTGGCCCTCCGTCATGAGCGCGGCGAAGACTGAATTCGCCGACTTCCATCATGCTTGAGCGCCAGCCTTGCCATTCCCAGAACAGGACACCTTGCATGCCTCTTCCCAAAGCCTGCCAGAGGTCGTGGCTGATATCTGTGGCGGATGGAGTGTATGTATTGCTGTGGTAAAATGTTGTTCCTGCCTGAAGTTCTCCTATCCAGACGCTCTTCTTTTTTGACCAGCTTCTTGCCTCGTCAATGCAGAAACTGCTGGCTGTAGGGAAGTTTTTGATGGATTCAAGTTGAAAGTAGAGGTGGCTTGGGTGCATTGAAACGCTTAGACTGTCCAACGCTTTTCCCAGTTTCCATTCATTGAGCCCGCAGTGGATGCTATTGAATGTGGGCGAGGCCGGATTAGCATGTGTCTCATGCGTAGGATCAAGCGCTCTTACTATATCGCGAAGCCATGTAATATTTTCCGTCAGGTTGTCTGTCGCGAATTCATGCCAATCGTATTCCATAGGCGATATTCTGCCTCGACTGCCTGTTTCAAAAGCGGCCTTTAGCCATTTGACATTTAGCTCCTCAAATGATTCCGGACAGATTGTGCAGAAGACCTGAAATTCACCCAGCCACGCTTTGCGCAAAGATTCTATTGATTTATAGCGTTCTTTCAGCCATTTCTCAAATTTTTCCAAGGTGGACGGACATTTGCAGGGACTCTTTGTGGGCTCATTCCAAAGGTTCCAGATCAGCAGGGCAGGGGATTTCTTATAGCGTTTGACTGTTTCCTCTATAAAGCGCTGCATCGGCACAGCGACTTCCGGACGGTCAAAGCATGGATATCGTTTGTCTCTGTCATCAATTCCCGCTTCCAGCAGACTAGCCTGACGCCATGGAGGAAGATAGAGTCCGAAGGTAGCCATTATTTTGAGATTATGTTTTTCTGCCGCGGCAAAAAGGATATCATGCTGTGTAAATTCAAATTCATTTTCTTTCAGCTCTGTTTTTTCCCACCATATGAAGCAGCGGATGACATTGAAATTGTTCTCCTTGATTTGCCGGAGATCCTTGTCAATTTCTTCTGCTGAATAATTAGGGTTTAGCCAGTACATTGTTCCAAGCATGAATTCGTGTTTCATATGTTCCTCCATTCCAGTTCGGCTGCTCCGAAGAGAGCCGCATTTGTTCCAAGTTTGCTTTTTAATGCCGAGACATCCTTCAATGGTTCTGCAAATAGCTCGAAATCATTGGCGATTTGGCCGCCGATTATGACTCTCTCCAGCTTATGTTTTTCTTGCCAAGGCTTAAGTATTTCTGCAAGGATATGCCCATATTCATGCCAGAATTCCATCGCTGCACTGTCTCTGTTTCGTGCCTGTGCAGCTATGCTTTTTAGATCTTTTGCAAAAAGTTTTTGCCCGTTTGCAAGATATTCCTTCAGATGGATTTCAACTGTAGTGTTCCGGAATGGCTTGTTCCAGATACTGACATCGACAGCCGGTGAGCCCAATTCGTTAACGCATAAATTTCCTGAGATTATTGCAGCCGCACCGATTCCGGTTCCGAGCGTTATTCCGCCCAGTCTTTCCAGATCTTTCCCGGCTCCGTAAACGGCTTCTCCAAGAAGGAACGCATTGGCATCGTGAATGAAACGCATCTTCTTTTTATTAAGAATCTCATTCAGTTTGAGATCTTTTAATGCCTGAAATTTGTGCGTCATCAGGCTTATTCCGCGCCTGTAGTCGAATGGGCCTGGGATGGATACGCAGATTGTCTCTGGATTCCCCGCCATGGCAAAGACTCTTCTGAATGATTGCAGAATTTCCTCGGCTGTTCCTCCTGACTGCGCGGGAACTTGAGCTAACTCTTCTTTGAGTTGTCCATTCTGGAAGACGGCGGACTTTATAAATGTTCCGCCGACATCCATTGCGAGGATTCTGTTTTCTACTTCAATAGGGTTTTTGTTACTTTGCACGGGCTGTCTCCAAGGTTCAATATGCCGTAGCGGCCTAGCGACGCAGGTACAACTACCATATCACAAAATTTCTGGCGGTAGAACTGTTCCGGATTGTCAAGAGAATAGACAAGGACTTCTTCGCCTTCCACAAGCACAAGCACATGGAATTTTCCGGCTGTGTCATCCTGAATTGACCGTTCAAATTCAAGTCTGCGCAACGAGAAATAAATCTGATCGTTTTCTCCGACAATTACTTCTTTCCATCCATCGCCTTCTCTGACTGTTTTCGGGACAGGACGGAGCACTCCGTCGACAGAGCTGCGTCTTCTTGATGTATCAAGTACGTTGATTCCATGTTGTGAATGGATCGGACGAGGAACTCCGTCGAGATCTTTCCTCAGATAGTCATACATCTTGAAGGTGTATGAGCCGATTGTGTACGAGCCTATTTCAAGGACTACCTGATTCCAGCCTGAGGCATGAAGCGTTCCGCCGGGCATCAGATACTGATCTCCTTTTTTGCTTTCGAAGGAGTTTACATACTTTTCGTAATCAAAAGGCTGTCCTTCTTTTTCTGCTTTGCGTATCAAAGAGATGAATTCCTCGCTATTTGCCTCATCACGTAATCCTAAATAGGTGCGTGAGCCTGCCGTTTCGACAACATAATAACTTTCATCCTGCTGCCATGTTTCTCCGAAGTTTTTCTGATTGTATTCCTGCGGCGGATGAACCTGTACGGACATGTTGCCGCCGCCGTTATAGGTGTCGTCGTAATTGAAACGAATCGGGAAAACCGGACCAAAGCGCTTTACGCTTTCTTCTCCCATCAGTTTTTCTGCCTCAGTGCGGAAAAATGTAGAGAATGGAAGTTCCAGTGTCGTTCCCCCTGCTTTGATGAGTATGCTTACTTCATTAGGAATGAGGTCGAATACCCATGCACAATTTTTCATGTCAGCAGGCAGATTACGCAGCTTTTTGATGTAGAATCCGCCCCAGATTCCTTCCAGATACACAGGTTTGCAGCGAAATGGCATTTTTACTGTGGCGTCGAGGATTTCCATGAACTCTCTGTGTGGAACCAGTTTAAGATTTTCAGGCTGGTTTGCATCTATGTAGAAGTCAATGTTTCCATTTTTTATGAGCTCGGTTCTGTGCGGCATGGCAAGCTCATAATCAAAGTAATAAAGTCTGCGGAAAACAGCGTTGACTTTACGCTCTGCTTTATCGCCAAGCGATTTTACGCTTCCGGCTCGGACTCTCAAGGTTGCATGAAGCGGTGTGAGGTCAAAATAGCTGATTGAATCAGATAAATCTTTCAGTTCTCCATAGGCTGATGCACATCCATAAATAATTGTTGCTTTTTGACTATTTGATTTCTTCGTTTCCTTCAAATTCAGAATCAGGCTGGCAAGTTTTGCAGAGTCAAAGAGATTGGCAAAAGAGCCATGGAATATTTTTCCGAAAAGCAGAACGGGGTCAATATCTCGATCTTCAGGAAGATGTGCTTCAAGCATCTTTTCGAGTTCTTCCGAGCTTTTATAGCACT
>JAKJHH010000094.1:0-6682 GCA_022703965.1 Verrucomicrobiota bacterium | reverse complement strand
CAAGGATTTTCTTGAACTGACTTATGATTGTTTCCCAGTCTGTTCCTATATAGCCGTCAAGAGCAATAATTGGATTCCCGGATACTTTTGCAATTCTGTCTGCAATTTTATTGAATACTTCTGAGTTGCCGGCAATTACGCTGTTTACAGTACTTTTGTCCAGTACCGGACGGTTTATTGCGTTTGGATCATCGTAAGGATATGGTTTGAACATGAAACTCATTGCGTTTTTTCTCCAGCATATTGGTTGTGTGAATTAGAATTTTTCCGAAGCTTTTTTACTTTTATCAATCATCCTGTGAGTCCGAAGCACATTTTCTTCACTTTTGTCCATGTTATGAAGAGCCATGTAGATGATTAGAAAATCGATGATAAGGAATTGAGCCATGCGGGAGCTCATTGCTCCAAGCCGGAAGACTGTTTCATCTGAGGCTGTGAGAAGCTTGATGTCTGATAGGGTGCACAGCCGGGAATTCGGGAAATTGCTGATGCTGATTACCGGAGTTCCGCGTTCCTTAGCCATACTTGCAATTTCGCAGATAGAGGATGTCTCTCCGCTGAATGATATCGCCAGAATAACATCCTCAGAACTCATGAGGCCGCAAAGCATTCGTGAAAGCTCAGTGTCATGATTATAGACGGCGTTATAACCGAGCCTCAAGAGTTTTACCTGTGCATCGCTGGCGACCAGACCGGAGGCTCCACTTCCGACAAGGAAAATTTTTGAGGCTTTTGAAAGCTGTTCAACTGCTCTTTTCACATCAGTCTCATTCAGCAGGCTTGCCGTGTCGTGCATTACTTTGCTGTTGCTGTTCAGAAAATTATTCAGAACTTTTCCGAAAGAGCCTTCCGAGTGTTTTTCTTCCTCGATTCCTTTGATGTCGACAGGCATGAATTCGGCGGCTATTGACATCTTCAGTTCAGAAAATCCACTGTAGCCGATCTTCTGGCAGAAGCGTATTATCAATGAGTCATCGCAGTTGCAGTCTATCGCTATCTGCTTTACCTTGTTACGTATTATTTTCTCAGGACTTGCAAGAATATAATCCGCGATGTCTTTATATTTTCCGCTCAGATCAGGATATTGTTGCTTTATTTGCAATAGGCATTTAGGTGTGAGATTCATCTCTGGCTCCATGTGATGCAATTTTATTGACGGTCTTTATAATTATATTCAATAAAAATGATTAAGTCAAGTCTTTTGTTCAGAAAAATTGCAAAAGGCTCTGTTTGTAAATGTGCATTCTCTGGACGAGGAAATATAAAAAAAGCTCCTCTGGAAGTGCAGAAGGAGCTCTATGGAGAAATTGGGGTATCAGTGTTTAGGAAGCGGAAATATGGAGCTGAGTTTTTGAGCCATGTTTAATCCCATTACGGCATGTCCGAAGCATCTCGGATGCAGAAGGTCTGTTGAAAGACAGCTTGGATCGTCTACAATCTCGCTTCCTTCGATCAGATGGATATTCGCTCCTTTAGCACGATATTCAGCAAAGGCTGAGCGGAGTATTTCCGTAAACTTTTTGTCTTCCTTGCCGCCGTCCTCTTTCAGCTGGAAGTAATCCCGGCAGCTGGAGGGGAATATTGTTATCATTGCTATCGGTTTTGACGGATGGGCTGTCGTTACAGTTTTGAGCATGTAGTCAACTCTGCGCGCGAATTCATCGGGATTCATGCCCAGGATGTTGATCCCCATTTCAAGAAGAAGTCCGTTCCAGTCCTGTATTGAGGCTATGTGCTCTGCCATTTCGGGTTCGACGTGACATGCTCCGGCAAGTCCTAGATTCAGAACGTTAATTCCAAGCTTCTGCCCCATGACCATAGGCCAGCCGTCGATATTTGAATTAGTGATCGATGAACCATAGCAGAGACATGTGAATGCAGGAACTTCTTCTTTGTGCGGAGGCCTTACTGCATGTCCGAATGTATCGAGTCCGCAGAAGATTACAGATGGAGAGCTGCATACAATGCGCCAGACTTCCGGAGAAAATCCTCTTGTATTCAGTACATTCGGCTGGATATGTGAGAAATCCGGAGGGATAAGATGTATTGTCGTTACAGTGTTGAGGTGCAGCTGGTGACGTGAGTGCTCAAAACTTCCGCGCATCACTTTGACTTCAGGGATTACTGGAACCTGTTCATTGGTCGTTGCCGCCAACCTGAGGCTGATGTAAGGAGCATCGCTGACAAAGCGGATTTCTGCGCATGTGGAATTTCTGCCTATGAAACGTGCTCGCGGATTGAGCTTGTGTCTGAGGTTCGCAGGAAGTCTGGAAAGAATTACGCCTGAAAATGCCTTTATCTCCTCCAGTTCCGTCACGTTGAAGAATTCAATATTGTTTTCTATCATGAGATTAGTTGTACCTTGCTTATTTATATGTGCTCAGATGTCAAAGTCCATCTGGATTTTTTGTTCACAGTTTTTCTTTTTGGGAACTTGTTTGGAACTTTTAGCCGTTTTTGTCTTTTTACGTGGGGGGTAAGCATTCATCAGACGTTTGATTTCCATTTCATGGCAATCGTACTCATATTCGTTCATACTGATAGAGGAATTGATGTCTTGCAGGCATCTTCTCTTGATCTTCTGCCTTTGCTTGTCAGTGGCTGAACTGAAGTTCCAGTGTGGCTCTTTTTTCAGATGATTTATCCGTTTCCGGTTCATTTCTATTTCAAAGATAGTATCATTGATCAGAATATGGATATCAGAACATCTGAGTTCTGATTTTCCTGATGCGAGTTCAAGGTCGGCATGGATTGCCCGCAGACGTTGCAGATCCTTGTGTTCGTAAGCTTCCTGAATTGAATGCCACAGGCGCTGCATCTTTGCGTCATGTTGTCCGATTTTATCCGGATGGTGGCGGGAGCAGAGCTCTCGATAGAGTTTTTTCAAAGCCTTCTCTTCGTCTTCGTTTTTCTTGTGTTTCGGAAATAAATTGGCGAAGAACTGACTGAAGGGCGATTGGGGGTCTTCTTCAAACTCATCATCAAACTCATCATCTATGTCGTCGAAGTTGTCGTACGGATCAGCGAAGGTCTCGTCATCGAATTCGTCGAACTCCGCATCCATGAACTCACGCTCCATCTCATCAAATTCCTCTTTTGTGCAGGTGGCCTTGTTGTGAAGTTCCTGTATTTCATTGTCCAGTACAGTCCATATGTCCGTGCTGTCAGTGACCTTGCTTTTCAGATGGTGGCAGTACTTTTGCGGGGACATATAGTTGCGGTCTGCCATGTGGTATAATTTATCTATGCGCGTTTTCAGTAGCAGATTTTTTTCAATGACTTCGCGCAAGCGTGTCATTGCTGCCCCGAACTCAATAGCCGCAAAAGCTTTGAACGCCGGTTCTTCTATTTCGCATGTGCGTGCTATTTGAGCATCCAGAATCTCCAGCTCTTTCTTCTTCTTTTGATAAGACTCAAGTAAATCTCGGCGGATTTTAGCGGTATTCAGATGAATCAGTGCAGTGCAGCGGACTTTTTTAGGACGTCCTTTTTGGACTGGCTTCCTGAAATGTTTTGTCTTAGGCATTGTTTTTTAGGTTGTGTTAGAGTGTTTTGAGAATTGTCACAGAGCAATATATCTTGCACGAATCTGTAATGCAATCCGCTTTTTAGCGGGCCTCAAGAGGAAATGCAGAGTCGAGTAGAATAAAAAAGCCTCGCTTCTTTGCAGTTGCGAGGCTTTAGATGGACTGAACTGAAACTTTTACTTGTTTGCGCAGTTGAGTGTTCCGCCTGCGAGAATTATTGATATGTCTTCAGCTGTGAGTTTGTGCTCAAGTTCGATTTCAAAGGGCTGTCCGTCTGCCTTGTGGACAATGGCAGTTACGGGGGTTCCCACCTTGAGCTGCGAGCGCAGGGCTTTGATCTCAAGTAAATCCCCTTCTTCGATCTTGTCGTAGTCTTCCTTGTTGGCGAAGACAAACGGAACAATACCGAAGTTGATGAGGTTGGCTGAGTAGATTCTTTCAATCGCAAAAGCTATTACGGCTTTGACTCCAAGATACATCGGGCAGATAGCCGCGTGTTCTCGGGATGAGCCTTGTCCGTAGCTGTCGCGTCCGACAATCACTCCGTGTTTGCCTGAATCGCGAACAGCTGCCGCGCGTTCGGCAAAAGAAGGCTTGCCTTCCTGCGTGAAGCACTCGAAAACCACTTTTGAGTATTCAGGAATATTGCTGCGGTGTTTGAGATGGATTCCGGCGGGCATGATGTGGTCTGTTGTAATCTTGTCGCCGACCTTTATAACGACCTGGCCGTTGAGGAGATCAGGGAGAGCCTGATTTATCGGCGGCTTGCCGATTGTCGGCTTTCTGATGATTTCAACCGCAGTTCCGGCAGGAGGCGGAGGAATTATCATGCTGTCGTCGATAAGGAATTCCTTGACGTCTTTCACTTCGGGATAATCTATTTTCAGAGAAGCCGGCAGAACGAATTTTCCTGCGAGAGCCGCCGCCGCCGCCACTTCGGGACTTGTTAGATATGCCTGGTCGCCCTTTGTTCCTGTGCGGCCTGCGAAATTGCGGTTGAAGGTTCTGACGCTGACGGTGTCGTTGGCCGGGCTCTGACCCTGACCGATACAGGGGCCGCATCCTGACTCAAGAATTCTGGCACCTGCTGCGATAATATCGCCGAGCGCACCGTTTCTGGCGAGCATTTCGAGTACCTGTTTGCTGCCGGGCGCGATGGCGAGAGTAACTTCGTCATTAACCTTGCGGCCTTTCAGCATTCCGGCAACGAGCATCAAATCTTTTAGAGAGCTGTTTGTACAGGAACCGATGATGACCTGTCCGACCTTTATACCTTCAAGTTCCTTGATAGATTTGATGTTATCCGGACTTGAGGGACATGCAGCAAGAGGCTCGAGGGTGTTGAGGTCGATTTCGATTACTGAATCATATTCAGCATTGGCATCTGCCTGAAGGTCTGTCCATGAGGATTCACGATCCTGAGCCTTGAGAAATTCTCTTGTGAGTTCGTCCGAGGGGAATACCGATGTTGTTACGCCGAGTTCTGCTCCCATATTCGTGACAGTTGCACGCTGGGGAACGCTGAGAGTTTTTACGCCGGGACCGAAATATTCGACAATTGAGCCTACATTTCCCTTGGTCGTCAGTATGGAAAGAACCTTGAGAATTATGTCCTTGGCTGAAACCCAGTGCTGAAGTTTCCCTGTGAGTTTGACTCCGACGATTTTCGGATATGCGAGACGGAATGCTTCGCCGGCCATAGCCATGGCTACGTCAAGACCTCCTGCGCCGATTGCGACCATGCCGATACCGCCGCATGTCGGGGTATGAGAGTCAGAGCCGAGAAGAGTTTTTCCGGGAGCTCCGAAACGCTCAAGATGAACCTGATGACATATGCCGTTGCCCGGACGGGAGAAGTAAACGCCTTTTGCCGCGGCTACTGACTGGAGATAAAGATGGTCGTTGCGGTTTTCCGGACCGTTCTGCATCATATTGTGGTCGACATATGAGACGGAAACTTCAGTTTTTACTCTGGGAATCTGCATGGCCTCAAGTTCGAGATATGCCATGGTTCCCGTAGCGTCCTGAGTGAGTGTCTGATCTATTCTGATTGCGACAGGAGCTCCTGTCTTCTTCTCGCCTGAAACGAGATGTGAGTCAATTATCTTCTGAACAACTGTTCCTTTTGCCATTTTATTACCCGGTATCCTTTCAAAGTGAAATCTTTACACAAAACAGGGCATCAGAAATCTGATGCCCCGAAAGATAGCTCTTTTATTCGCTTAAAACAAGATCAGACAATGACCTTTGTCTTAGGAAGTTTGTTGAGGACTTTGTCGCCCTCTTTCCAGCGCTTGTCTTCGAGAAGAACGTTGACGCGTTCAAATTTTTTCATGACGTTGCGCTTTTTCATGATTTTGCCGCCGACTTTGAGTGTAGGATGCTTTGACATTTTATATAAACTCCTTATGTATAATTCATAAATATGCACTAATGAAGTAATTAATTTACACAGAATCCTTGAAATATCAACCCGTATGCTTTAAAAAAAATAAAAATCTATAGAGCTTTTTGGGGAGAACATCGCTTCAGCTTCTGTCCAGATTCAGCCATCTTCTGTGAGCCCAGAGCCACTGTTCAGGATAACGTCTGATAATAGCTTCTATCTCATCATTTATTTTCTGTGTGATTGCTTCTATATCCTTCTGCATGTCTCCGCTGGGCGTTATGCGTATTTCTTCACTGAGCAGAAACTCAAACTTGAATTCGTCGCTAACTCTTCGGCAGAGAAGGACATAGAGGGGGTGTCCTGTCTGGAGGTGCAATCTTGCCGGAGTCGCATGCGTTCTTGCGGGCTGTCCGAAAAATTTTACTTCGATGCCACCGTCTTTTCTGCTTGCGTGCTGGTCAACAAGAAGTCCGAGTGTCGCGCCTTTTTTAAGGGCTTTAAGTCGAAGACATCATGTCCGGTATCCGGGCCGAGCCCGCAACGTCTTGAGGTGATATAATCGCCGACAAGTTTGTTGTCAAAGGGACGCATGATACTGGACATCACAAGGCCGCTGGCGGCAAAATAATTTTGTCCGATGATTTCCCAGTTGCCGAAATGGGCTCCTGCCAGAATTGCCTGTCTGCCTTTTTGACCGTTGCCGGGGAAGAGGGCTTTGATTGTGGATTCAGGGGCGTTGATAGTGCAGGTCTGTGTGAGATCTTTT
>JAKJHH010000093.1 GCA_022703965.1 Verrucomicrobiota bacterium | reverse complement strand
TTTGAACTTGGAGCTGTGGACTTTATTACCAAGCCCTTCCATCCTGCTGAAATCCGTGCCAGAGTCAGACTTCATATAAGATTGAGCATCGGTATGAGCGCCATGATTCAGGTTCAGGCGGAAAAGCTGAAACAAGTATCTTCCGCTCAGCAGGCCTTGCTTGTGAATCCACTGGATATGCCGGATGCTAAGTTCGATGTGTTCTATGCATCGCTTAATGAGGCAGGGGGCGACTTTTATGATGTTATCAATATATCCGATTCGATTTACGGATATTTTGTGTCTGATGTATCCGGTCACGATGTGGCGACGGGCTTCCTTACCGCGGCCTTGAAGGCACTGCTCCGCCAGAACTGTTCGCCTGTCTATTCAGCGGTTGAATCAATGACTATCATCAACAAGGTTCTGATTGATGTTCTGCCGACAGAAAAATATCTCACTGCGTGTTATATAACCATTAACCGCAAAATGGGCAAGGTGTCCGTGGTGAATATGGGACATCCTCTGGCAATTTACCATGACAGAGCAAATGATAAATTTTCTTTGGTGGAAACGGAAAGCGATGTGCTTGGTGCCTTTGATGATGTGCTTTACAATGAACTTGATCTGAAAGTAAATCCCGGCGACAGGATTTATCTCTACACAGACGGCTTGGTGGAAAACGGTGATGATGTCAAAGTGTGGGGAGGGGCGGCAGAGAAAGTTCTGGATGCTTTCCGAAAGGCTGTAACCGGAGCATCAATAAAAGATACTATTGCATCAGTGAAGACTCTGCTTCTTCCTTCTGCTGCGGAGTCACAGACGGATGACGTGATAATAATGGGGATAGAGATTTGATGAGTTATCAATTACAGGAAACAGGACATTCAGGACTGAATATATCTTTTTATTCAGACTTGGATACTGTGAATGAAGTGGTTCGTGAGGCTCTCAATTTTCTTGAGAAGAACCATGCTGTTTTTGACCGCTTTGCGTTCAAATTGGGGCTTTTTGAAGGACTTGTCAATGCTGTAAAGCATGGCAACAGTTCCAATCCTGCTTTGAAAGTGAATTTTTATCTTGAGATATGTACCGGGGGGGTAAAAGTAATAATTACCGATGAAGGCCCCGGATTTGACTGGCATAAGAGATTGAAACGTTCTAAGCGTTCTGCCTGCTCGGTGAGCGGTAGAGGGATGATACTTCTTCAGGAATTCAAATGCCATCCGGAGTACAATGAAAAAGGCAACGAGTTGTCAATGTTCTTTGCCGCTCAGGAGGCTTAAAAATGTTTGTATCTGCAAAAACTCACAAGGCTGTTCTGGAAAAACTGGACAGTCTGGAAAAATTGTTGGAAATCTGCGAAAAGGAATCGGCTTTGCTGGCATCCGGTGATCTTCAGACAAGTCTGCCCGAAGACGGGACTCTGACTAAGCAGGAGATTCTTAAAAATATAAAGGCACTTCGTTTCCGCTTCAAGGACGCCTTTTTTGCTGCCGGCGGAGGAATCAGGAATCTTTCCTCTTCTTGCGGTGAATTGAACTCATTTGCACTGGAAATGTTCAATTCATCCTGCTCAGTTTTTCAGATGGCGCAGTCTATTAACAGTGCCGCGGATCAAATAGGAGTCAAGACCGAGGAGTCTTCTCATGCCGCTTCAGCGATGAACTCGGACATGCAGGATGTCAATGCAAGGGCAAGAGAGGCTTCATCCAATATCAACGGGGTCGCTGCTGCCGCTGAAGAGATGAATGCAACGGTTGGCGAGATCGCAAAAAGCGCCTCGGCCGCCAGATCAATGGCTCATTCGGTACTAAGTACAATAGAAACCGCGACTGTAAAGGTGTCTCAGCTGGGGCAGGCGGCAGAGGGGATTGAGCAGGTAATTGAATCAATCAATGAGGTTTCCGAGCAGACAAAGCTGCTTGCCTTAAATGCCACGATTGAGGCAGCCAGAGCAGGGGAAGCCGGAAAAGGTTTTGCGGTTGTTGCAAATGAGGTCAAGGAACTTGCCAAGCAGACGAGTGAATCCACTGGCGATATCAGACTCAAGGTAGATGCGATAAGAAACGCAGTAGATATGATCGTTGATGAGATCAAGCATATTCATGAACGTATGGACGAGGTCAATAAATCTATAGATAATATCGCCGCCGCTGTGGAGGAGCAGTCAATTACCTCGCGTGGTATTTCCTCCAACATCAATTCCGCAGCCGGATTTGTATCGGATATTGCCGGACGTGTCGATAACGCCACAGAATCCATTAATAAGATTTCCGGAATCTTCTATGAAACTGCAAGTCTTGTGGATTCCACAGTTCACTCGGTCGCTCAAGTGCGCAAGGAGACAGAGAATCTGAAACTGCTCTCAGGCAAGGTATATGCTTCTGCGATGGAAGTGTCCGTGTACTCCGGGGAGTCGGAAAAAGCACTGAAAATGATCAAGCTTGACATTCCTGCTCAGGGCGAGCATGAACTGATCCGATTTTCTCCGGATTATGATGTGAAGGTGGATGAATTGAACAGACATCACAAGAAGATTATGGAATATATCAATTCCATACACTCAATGATTAAGGCCGGTGCCGCCCCAGCATCTATCAATAAGATACTCAAACAGATGGCGGATTTTGTTGTCATGCACTTCGGGGCTGAAGAAAAGTACTTTGTAAAATTCGGCTACAAAGATTACGAAGCTCATAAAAAGATTCATGACAAGCTTCTCGGTCAGGTGCGCGATATTGTTGCAAAGCTGGATGCTGGAGAAGAAATCAATATGATTGCGCTTCTCAAATTCCTGCGTGACTGGCTGAAAGATCATATTCAGGGAACCGACCGTAAATATTCCGATTTCATGAACAGCAACGGATTGCACTGAACAGAAAGTACAGGTGATTTATGGACGACGCAAAAAGTGATGGAGAAGCAAGTGCTTCATGTGAATTCCTGAAGGACGGCAGAAAGGATTGTTCCCTTGCTGTGATACTCAATATTATTGTCTGCTGTATTCCAGGTTTCGGGCAGATTTATCTGGGACAGACAGGCAAGGGACTTCTTTTTATAGCTGTCTCGCTTTTTTCATGGATACTTATAGGATTTATCACATTCCTGTCCAGTCTGATTTCGATTGTCCCGTTTATCGGAGTGGTGATTGGCGGCGGCATGTCCTTTATCTGTTTTCTGGTTTTTATAATTCCGCACTCGCTTGCTGTATTCGAGGCTGTGGCGGTCTGCCGCATGCTGAACCGCGGCGAAAAGGTGCCGGTAAACTACTGGGCTCTTTCTGCTGTTGATAAGCTGATGAACAAATGAGTTGACTGCATGGCTTTTATTCGCTGTTATATGGAGAAATCTCCGCTCAGAGGCGCATCTTTTGCCAGCTTCATGAAGACTTGCGGACTTGAACTTCTGATCCTTGCCGCTATTCTGGGATGCGCTTTCTTTTCCAATCCGGACAAAGCATTTTTTCTGCCGTCGGATGTATATTATTGTCCCTTGAAAAAATATACCGGCTATTCCTGTGCCGGTTGCGGCATGACCAGAGGTTTCATCTACAGCGCTCACTGCAGAATTACAGATGCCTTTCGAGTGAATCTTTTTGCTTTTCCGTTTTTTTTACTTCTCTTTCTGCGCTTCATCCAGCTTATATGGAAGTCCGTTGCAGGACGTTATCCTGTATGTGAGATTTCAGGAGCCATATGGTGGATTCTGCTTTTTTCGTTCATGATTTATGGATTGACAAGGCTCTTTTTGGAGATATTCAGCGCAGTCGGCTGAATTCTGCTTTAATAAACGTTGTTTCGGAGCTAGATTATAGGCAGTGGGAAGGAGTCTTGCTGATGCTTGATAAAGGCGGAAAAAAGAGAACTGTTCTTATAGCGGAAGACGAGGATGGCGTAAGGCTTTATCTGAAGGTCATTCTTGAGCGTTTCGGCTATGATGTCGCGGCTGTCGGGGATGGCCGTGAGGCTCTTTCGTTCATACGTGAAGCGATCCATAGTTCCTGCCGCGTTCCAGCTCTCATAATAACTGATATTGCCATGCCGCAGATGGGCGGTTTTGAACTGCTTGATTTCCTTGATTCAAACGGTATCAGGATTCCTTCCGCGATTGTCAGTTCCTCGCAGGAGAAGTCTCATATTCTTGAAGCCCTTAGGCGCGGCTGTCACGATTTTATTGAAAAGCCGCTTTCCGAAAAACAGGTTCATGAAGTCATAAGCAGAATTTTTGATAAGCTTGAAAAGGGACGTCCCCACTTTGTACAAAACTATGAAGATGAAGATAATGCTGAGCCTACAATCCAAGTCGAGCGTGAAACCTCTATCGGAGATTATATTATAGAGTACCCTCTCGGCACAGGAGGCGGCGGGACGGTTTATCTTTGTCACAAGGACGGCTGTCCGTTCAAGTTCGCTGTTAAAACTTTGAGCATTCCGCATGGAGAGGGGATTAACACCTGCGAGACAGCAATCAGACGTTTTATGAATGAAAGCCGTGCCATTTCACTTATCAAACATCAGGGGATTGTCAGACTCCTTGACTCCGGTATCTATAAGCGCAAGGGACAGGAAGTTCCTTTTATCGCGATGGAATACATTGACGGCAAGCCTTTGAGCTATTATATCAAACGTCCTGATGCCCTGAGTTTTTCACAGAAACTCGCTGTAATTTCCATGACTGCGCGGGCTTTGGATGCCGTGCATTCGCAGTCGATTTTTCACCGTGATATCAAACCTGACAACATAATCATTGATTCTCATATGCATCCCAGAATTACGGATTTCGGCATTTGCCATGTACCAAGTTCAGATCTGACCAAGACTTCTGTGATCATTGGAACTCCGGCATATCTTGCTCCCGAATATCTTTCCTCATGGAAAGGGGATCGTCTTGTGGACATATACTCGCTCGGAGTTGTCGCTTACGAACTCTTTACTGGGCGCAAACCTTTTGAGTCCGATAATCTCGATGAACTTATATGCAAGATACTGAATGAGGCTCCTCCTGAGCCTAGAAAACTTATTCCCGGCTTTGATCTTTTTCTTCAGGAGATTCTTGCGAAGATGATGAAAAAGAATCCACGCAAGCGGTATCAGACGGCCTTGGAGGCCGCTGAAGATCTGGAGAAGGTTGAAGGGCGCAAACATTCATTTTCGATAACGGACAGTAAAATATTAAGGCGCATCAAGGAAGGGCTTTTTGTGCCCGACTGGAGCTGATTTTTATATCCCCTGAGAGGTTTATATGGATGAGAATAAAGAAAAAAATGTGAAGAGTGTCAAAAAAGGTTTATTCAGGCTTGTCCTGATTTTCCTATGTCTTATTTGCGGTGCTTTGACTTCCCTGCTGTATTTGTATTCGGAGTTTTTCGAGGCGCCTGAGTTTGCCAGAAAAATGGTGGCAGACTACTTTTCTTCAAAGGGACTGGCGTTCAAAGCTGACCGTATCCGTATCGGCATGACAGGTGCGGTGTGTATTGATAATATCCGTGTTGCTGACCTTTCGGCTCCTTCCAATGATTTCCTTAAGGCATCCATGCTTGAAGCATCGATTTCTCTTTCAAAGCTCATGGATGGCAAGCTTGCTGTCGGTTCACTCAGCATCTGGAATGCATCTCTCTGTCTGCCTCTTTTTCCTGAGTATGAGTCTGAGGCTTCTTCGGATACATTGAAACTTGAAAAATTCAACGCTTCCATTACTCAGGACGATTCTTATATCAAGCTGGATTATGCCTCATGCAATCTTGAAAAAATTGAGATTAAGGCAAGCGGCATTATTGACAATCTGCCTTCTGCATATCTGCCTGACTCCAAGATGGCGGTCAAAGCCATGTCGAGCATTTCCACCGCCTCGCCTTTGGCGCTTATCAGAGAGCTTCCTTTGAATGCAAGAAAAACCCTGCTTCGTTCCACAAGCAGAATCAATGCTAAGAATTTCAATGAAAATCCTTCGTGCTCAATCTTTTTCCGCTTTGACATGAATGACTCCAGACAGAATTTCATGAGAATGACTTTGGCGATTCCTGAGTTCGAATACGGTAAGCTTTTTGTCCGTAATATTCAGGAGGAAATGACGATGACGGACGGCGTTATTTCTCTTGATACATTCCGCATGGATCTTGGAGATGACCAGTATTGCGAAGCCTCCGGTTCATTCAGTCTGGACTCCGGGATGGTCAACGGAGAAATTTCGGGTACCGTGCTTCCTGACCGCTTTATGCTTTTCCTTGATGACAGCAGTCGCAAGCTCCTTACCGAAAAAGTAAAATTTGCCGATGAACCAGTCAAGTTTAACGGGAATCTGGCCAATTATTCCATTATTTCCGGCAAGTATAATGGAAGTCTTAATGTGGAAATAGCCTCCGCTACATTCAATGATATGAAGCTCTGCGAGATTTCAGCGGTAATCAACGTCGATGAATCCGGCGTGATTTCAGGGCATGATATTTCCGCAACTCTCGAAAGCGGAAGCGAAGTCCGCGGCGATTTCGAGCTTCAGGAAAACCGTTTCTCAGGTAATTTTGAGGGCACTGTCAATCTTGAAGAACTCATGCCCTTTGTTCCGCCGACGGCTGAAGAATTCATCGCCGCCAATCTCGGCTTTGAAAACAGCGATCCGGTCTCCTTCAGCGGCAACATTTCATGCGATGATCTTTCAAAAAGGGATTTCGCACTGGATGTAGATATTATGGCTCCTCTTGTCGAAATACGTGGATTGCCCTTCCAGAATATGTCTGCCTCCGTTTCAGTTGCGGACAACAAACTTTCAGTTCACGGGCTCGATGCTACCGCATGCGATGAACTTAAAATTACTGGAGACGCAGAATTCCTCATTGATAAAAATATCTGCACTTCATCTCTTCTCTGTTTAGGACGTCTTGATGTTCTTCCCGCCCTGCTGGAACAGGATAATGCCGCATTCTTAGCTTCGCTTATCAAGGATATCAAATGGCCGGAAAAAGGCAATCTGACAGAGGCTTCCATTGAAATGCACTATCGCTATGATGATAAGCCTTTCTACTTCATGAGCGGCAGTCTTGTCATGACCGACTTTAAATTCCGTGACATCAAATTCAATTACGGGGCTTCTCGTTTTATTGTGGATTCTGATGACCTCTTTATCATGCCCGGCCTGATTCTGGAGTCGGAGCAGGGGCAGGCTCTTATGAACGTTGTCTATGACGGACGGAAGAACAAGAGCAGTGCTCAAGAAAATTCCGGTATCAATCCCAACGGGACATTGAATTTCAATATGCAGAGTTCCCTGAAAGGTCAGGATATTCTCAAGTGTCTTTATCCCGAATGGAAAAATCCTTATCTTAGTTTTCCTTATCCTGTTTCTCTCTCTGCCAGCGGGTTTATTGACTACAGTGATTCCCGCAAGTCTTTGCTTGAGGCTCGCATGGAGAACGGCAAGTGTCTCTGGAAGCGTCTTCCTGTCGAGAATATTGATGCCGCTATTTCCTATAAATCCGGAAAGCTGAACATCAGAAAAGCTGCCGCTACAGTTTGCGGCGGAACTGCCGGCATAGATTATAATTATGACTTTCTCAGTGACACTGGGAATATTTATCTCGACATAAAAGGCGCTGATTACGACAGAATGATAAGATATCTTGGCAAGGAACGTCTGCTTGGCAGAAAAGGCGGAATTCTTTCCGGGATCATGGAATCTAAAATATTCTACGACGGGGCTGATCAGCTTCTCCTGCGCGGCAACGGCAAGCTTTCTGTTGAGGACACCGATTTGTGGTCTATTCCGCTTTTCGGAGAGTTCCTTACTTTGATAGGCCGCTCCTGGTCATTGAACAACTTTGGAAAAATCACAAGACTTGATTGCAATTATACTCTTGATAATGATTGTCTTAAAACAGATTCCGTTGTTACCAACGGCAGCGTGGTCGCAGTAAAAGGCGATGGAAAGTACTATTGGAATCAGGATGAGTTTGAATTCAGATTTCGTGCCGAGCTTCTTAAAGACGCATTGCCTTTCAATGCGGCCTCACATATTCTTTATCCTGTCTCGTGGCTCAGTGAAGCGAAAGTGCGCGGCAAGAAGGACAAGTCCCGCTGGGAACAGACGAAAGCTCCGTTCTGATAAAGCGAAAGTATAAGGCTCAGGCGAGTTCTTTGATCAGTGCCGGAATGATTGTGTGGATATCTCCGCATATTGCTACGTCGGAGACCGCAAACACGGGGGCTTCTGGATCTTTATTGATCGATATTATGTATTTTGAATCCTGCATGCCGACAAGGTGCTGTATCGCGCCTGATATGCCGCATGTTATGTAGATTTCAGGATGTACCGTAATGCCGGTTTGACCTATCTGATGAGAATATTCTATCCAGCCGCTGTCCACCGCAGAACGACTGGCTCCAAGCGCTCCGCCGAGGACTTCTGCCAGTTTTCCTGCCAGCTTTATTCCTTCGGGGCCGCCGCAGCCGAGTCCCGCCGCAACGATTATTTTTGCTTCGGTTAAACTGCTTCCTTCCCCTTCAGCTTTTTTGAACGAGAGGACTTTTTTGACTGGCTTCTTTATTGATGAGACTGGCAGACGTATGATTTCCGGAGTGGAAGAAGGCTTTTCCGCGCCTTTGTGGAAAACATGAGGTCTGACTGTGGACATCTGAGGAAACCTGTCGCATATGATTGTCGCCAGAAGATTTCCGCCGAAAGCCGGACGTGTCTGTAAAAGGCGTCCTGTGCTGTTGTCTATCTCCAAGACGGTACAGTCTGCTGTCAGACCTGTGCCGAGCAACACTGCTATGCGCGGAAGAAGGCTTCTGCCTCTTACTGTTGCGGCTCCTAGAATTATGGACGGCTTATATTCTTCTGCAAGAGATGCGATGGCTGAAGCTTCGACTTCATCATGAAAAAATTCCATATCCTGAGATTCTGCGATATAGATTTTTGATACTCCGCAAGTTTGGAACTCATCAATGTATTTTGCCGGGTTTTTTCCGCAGAGGACAGTTGCCACTCTTGATGATTTGGCTTGGGCAAGTTCATTTGCTTTTGCGATCAGCTCAAAAGTAGAAAGCTCCGGCCCTTTGAGTCCGGTTTCTGCAATGACCCATATTTCGTTGGAGGCGCTTTCTGCGCCATTCAGGGAGTATTTCATAACTTAAAAATTCTTGTGTATAAAATAAAAAACGGAAGCGGTGAACTCTCTACATAAAGTTACTTTAAAGCCTGGCGGCTTTGATGTATATATAGTTCAGAGGTTAACAACCGCTTCCTGACAATTATTATAGTCCTCCGCCCGAAAAATAGCAATAGCTCTTTAATTTTTTTTTAATAAAATGGAAAAATTTTTCGCAATGCTTTTTTCAGGCTCAAAACTAAGACCTTGAAAGGCTTTCCTGCCGGTGTTTTTTCGTGCTGTTTTTTGATATTTCCGTCACTATGGTTCCCGGGCTTGCAGTTCTGTTGCGAACGCTGTATGATAGAGGCAGGCGGGACTCCGGATTTGCAAGAAGAAAAAGAGGAAGCTGAACTATGACAAAAGGTATTGTTAAGAATTTCGATAAGATAATCAGGCTTGAGCATATAGATCGCTTCTCGATCATCGGCGATAGCGGCTGCGACGGGCTGGGGGCTTCGGCAATGACGGTCTTGGCAAAGGCTTTGGTTGAGCCGGATTGCGGATTCAGGATAATTGCAGGGGATATTGTGCCTTCCGGATCACGAATGCTTTATGAAAACGTCAGGGATTTTATTGAGACAATCGCAATCAGTCCGGTATATACGCTTTGCGGGAATCATGACACAGATTTCTTCACTGAATATTTCGGACATCGCGAATATGCTATTGTAAGCGATAAGCTTCTTATCCTTGTCCTTGACAATGCGACTCGTAAATTTACGCAGGAGACTGTCGATTTCTGTGCGGCAACACTCCGGGATTATCAGCGTGATAATATAATGATTCTTTTTCATATTCCGGCTCCTAATTCACAGTGCGGCAACAGCGTAAAGCTGGAGGAATGGGAAAAGCTTCGTCAAGCTTATCTGCCTTACTTGTCTCAGATCAAGTACTTTGTCTGTGGACACGTTCACTCGTTTTTTACTGACACGGTGGATGGCGTGCCTTTGATTGTCACCGGCGGAGGCGGAGCCAGAATTGAAAAGGTCAACGACAGAATCGATGAGAAAAGTGTTCAGCATCACATAATCAGATTCCGTTTTAATGAGTCGGATGAGCTTGTCTGGGACTATGTTTCGCTTGAAAAATCTGAATATTCAAAAGAGATTGCCGACCGCGAAATAAAGCGGAATCTTGAAGACGCTTTTAGCAATGAATGCACGGCGATGTTCAGGTATAAGTTTCTGGCTGAAGAGGCTGAACGTGAAAGCCGTACAGAGCTGGCGCGCCTTTTCAGGGCGCTTTCCGATTCGGAATATTTTCACGCCAGAAATCACTTCAATTCCCTTGGACTCAACAAGCCCCTGCGCGATCATATTGCCGAGAGCATTTCGACGGAAAATTACGAGGTTGAATCAATGTATCGCGAATTCATGGAGCATGCCGAATCGGGCAATCACGCTCTGGCTCATTATACTTTTACCGATGCGTTCGAGGCAGAAAAAGTGCATCGCAATTTGCTCAGTAAGGCATTGGAGACTTTTGATGACAGAGACTGTCCGTCTGAACTCAAGTATTACACCTGTACTTCCTGCGGTTATACGTTTCACTCGCAGAGTCCGCCTCAACGTTGTCCTGTCTGCGGAGCTCCGCACGACAAGATTATTCAGAGTTCCTGAACTCAGACCTGATAGTCTTCGACGAATATTCTGGTATTGCGTGGGGATACGAAGACCTCCATATCTTTCACGAGTTGGAGTTCTCTGAAGCGTTCGTGAGTCAATTCTGCCGTGAAGACTTTGCCATCCTCTGATTTGAGCTCGACTTTTACGGATACTCCGGCAGCTTGAATACGCTCGACTTTAGCCTTTATGCTTCCTTCTGCATTTAAGCTGCTGATTTCCATTTCAAAGGGGCGTATGAAGAGACGCGCATCTTTACCGAGCTTGTCAGCCGGAACATCGGCGGCATCAATCACAATCTTGCCAAAGACAGCTTTGCCTTTTTCTAGGCGTCCATGAAATAGGTTGACGTGTCCTATAAAGTTCATAACGAATTCAGTTGCCGGATTGTGGAAGACCTCTTCAGGACTTCCTTCCTGCTCAATTCTGCCCTTGTTCATGATGACGACTTTGTCGGAAACCTCAAGAGCTTCCTCCTGATCGTGCGTAACGAAAAGGCTTGTGATGTGAAGTTCGTCGTGAAGCTTTCTCAGCCAGTTGCGGAGATCCTGACGGACTTTTGTGTCGAGAGCGCCGAAAGGTTCGTCGAGGAGCAGAAACTTGGGCTCTACGGCCAGAGCGCGGGCTAGTGCGACTCGCTGACGCTGTCCGCCTGAAAGCTGAGACGGCATTCTGTTTCCTATGCCCTCAAGCTGTATGAGTTTGAGTAGTTCGGAAACCTTATCCTTAATCTCACTGCGTGACGGTCTGCTGCGCCATGGCTTTACTTTGAGTCCGAAAGCGATATTGTCGAAGACGCTCATATGGCGGAAGAGCGCGTAGTGCTGAAAGACAAAGCCGACACCGCGTTCACGGGCATGGCGTTCGGCTACACTCTGACCGTTGAAACGGATGTCCGAGTCGGGATTATTATCCGGCGTTTCGAGGCCGGCTATTATTCTGAGAAGCGTTGTTTTACCGGAGCCGGAAGGCCCGAGGAGGGCTGTGAGTTTTCCTTCTGGGATTATCAGACTCAAATTGTTCAGCGCTTTGAAGCTGCCGAAAGTCTTCGAGATGTTTTCTATTTCAATAGCCATATGTTTCCGACTCCTTCAGTGAGTTTGTTTTCTGATTTTAAGTTCGAGCAGATTTTTGATTATCAGAGTTATTATGCCGAGCACTGCAAGTATGGATGCAACTGCGAATGCCGCGGCGAAATTGTATTCGTTATAGAGGATTTCCACATGGAGCGGAACCGTATTTGTCTCGCCGCGGATGTGTCCTGAGACTACCGACACAGCTCCGAATTCACCCATTGCTCTGGCATTGCAGAGAATGAGTCCGTAGAGGAGTCCCCATTTGATGTTTGGCAGCGTGACTTTAAAGAAAATCTGCCAGATATTCGCGCCGAGCATCAGAGCTGCATATTCCTCTTCGCTCCCCTGTTCCTGCATGAGCGGAATGAGCTCGCGGGCAATAAAAGGGAAAGTTACGAAAATCGTCGCCAGAATGATTCCGTATTCAGTAAAGATGATTTTGATGTTGTGAGCGTAGAGCCATTCTCCGAACCAGCCCTGAAGTCCGAAGACAAGAACGAAGATGAGTCCGGAAATGACCGGCGAAACCGCAAAAGGAATATCGATCAAGGTTATAAGCAGATTCTTGCCGGGAAACTCGAACTTCGTCACCGCCCACGCAGCAGCGATTCCGAATATCATATTGAGCGGAGTAGCGACAAGCGTAACGATGATTGTCAGCTTTATCGCGGCGAATGCGTTTTCCGTATACGTCGAGGCCTTTTCTGAAGGCTTCTGCAAAGACTGTTCCGAGCGGAAGTATCAGGAAGAGCATAAGGAATATGATTGTCGCTGAGATCAGGATGAATTTTACAAGCGGCCCTTCGCCGGTTGCGACCTTGCGCCATTCTTTTTTTCTGTTCTGCATATTGCGTCATCCCTTTCCTGTGTTGCGCTGGGTGAGAGCCTGGATAATGTTGATAAGGAGCAGTATAAGGAAGGAGAATATCAGCATCACTGTTGCGATGACCGAGGCTCCGGCATAGTCGTACTGCTCAAGTTTAACAATAATCAGAAGCGAGCTTATTTCTGTTTTCATCGGCATATTGCCCGAAATGAAGACTACAGATCCGTATTCACCGACAGCTCTTGCGAACGCCAGCGCAAAGCCTGTCAGCAGAGATGGCATTATACTGAGCGTGATGACTCGGAAGAAAATCTGAAATCTGTTTGCGCCAAGACTTGCCGCCGCCTCTTCCAAATCTTTGTCGAGTTCCTGAAGAGCCGGCTGGACAGTTCTGACCACGAAAGGCAGTCCGATAAAAGTCAGCGCGATAGTTACGCCGAGCGGTGTAAATGCCGCTTTGATGCCGAATTTCTCCAAGTAAGCTCCTATGATTCCGTTGTGGGAGTATACCGCAGTCAAGGCTATACCGGAAACTGCGGTCGGGATCGCAAAGGGAAGATCGACTATTGCATCGAAAAACCTTCTGCCCGGGAATTTATAGCGTGTGAGAGTCCAGGCAGTAAGTAATCCGAATACTGCGTTGATCAGAGCCGCTACAGCCGAAGCTCCGAATGTCAGCTTATATGAAGCGATGGCTCTGTCTCCTGTCGCCGCCGCCCAGAACTCGGAAGATCCGATTGAGGCCGCCTTGAGGAAAAGAGCGGAAAGCGGAATGAGCACGATAAGCGAAAGATAGAATATCGTAAAGCCCAGACTCAGCCCGAATCCGGGCAGTGCTGTCCTATTTTTCGTGAATATGCTCATTGTCCGCTTCTCCTTGTGAGACTCTTTTTAGACTCAGTTTTTGCCGGGCTTGTAAATCTGATCAAAGACGCCGTTGTCGGCAAAGTGAGTTGCCTGAGCTTTTGTCCAGCCGCCGAAGGCTTCTTCAATTGTGAAGAGCTTCAATTTTGTGAACTGATCCTTGTACTTTGCGGCTACGGATTCGAGGCGCGGTCTGTAGAAATTCTTAGCCGCGATTTCCTGAGCCTCGGGTGTATAAAGATACTCAAGGTACGCTTGAGCGATTTTCCTTGTACCATGCTTGTCGACGTTCCTGTCAACAATTGAGACGGGAGGTTCGGCAAGGATGCTGATTGAGGGGGTTACGATCTCAAAATTATCCTTTCCAAATTCCTTCAAAACAAGGAATGCTTCATTTTCCCAGGCGAGGAATACGTCGCCGAGACCTCGCTGTGCGAATGTTGTTGTGGCTCCTCTTGCGCCTGAGTCAAGCACGGGAACGTTTTTGAAAAGTGCTGTGATGTATTCCTTTGCTTTTGCGTCAGCTTTTGCGGCGGCATCTTTATCATTCAATTTTTCAAAACCGTTGAGTTCCTTGTTGAGGACATATCCCCAAGCCGCCAGATAATTCCAGCGTGCGCCGCCAGAAGTCTTGGGGTTGGGAGTGATGATCGAAACGCCGGGCTTAACTAGATCATCCCAGTCTTTAATGGCTTTGGGATTGCCCTTGCGCACAAGGAATACGATTGTCGAGGTGTAAGGAGAACTGTTGTCCGGAAGGCGCTTCTGCCAGTCAGCCGGGAGCAGTTTGGCTTTATCGGCGATTGCATCAATGTCACCTGCTAGAGCAAGTGTGACGACATCGGCCTCAAGTCCATCGATTACGGATCTTGCCTGCTTGCCAGAGCCTCCGTGGGACTGCTGAACGTTTACGGTGGAGCCCGGATTTTTGGATGTCCAGTGCTTGGCGAATGCTGCATTGTATTCGCTGTAGAATTCTCTTGTAGGATCGTATGAGACGTTAAGAAGTTTAACCTGTTCAGCACC
>JAKJHH010000092.1:10443-14576 GCA_022703965.1 Verrucomicrobiota bacterium | reverse complement strand
CCAACTTAAAAGTCGGCTTCAGTCCTGCCTCGCTTAAATACGAAGTCAGAAGCTTGCGAAGAGCTTCGCCGGACTCATATTCATAGCCCATGCTCACAAGCGACGAGAAAAGGACTGCCTTGCCCTTTCCGTATGAGTTGCTTATCAAGGCTGGACTTCCATCGCAAAAAACCGACTCGACTTTACATGTCGAAGTTCTCATGACTGCCTTGAAGTCGAAGCCTTTGACCTTGCCGCAATTTTCTTCAAAAAGTTTTTCCAGATCATAGACCTGAGTCCCGAAAACTTTGGTCAGCCCTGCTCCCGGTGTAATTTCCCAGTGAATTGCGTCTTCGTTCTTGATCGCGAAGGGACTTTCAGTAATCAGCAGACCGCCATTCTTTACGAATTTATCGAGAACAGAAGCCATTTTACTGCTTAGGTAAGGCCTGAAAGGAATTACGAGAGCCTTGCAGTTTTTCAGTGCGTTTTCTTCAAGAATAAGACGATCATTCAACAGTTCAGGATGATATCCGGCATGCTTGAGACATGTGAAAATATTTTCAGGCGACATTGAATACTTATGGTGCATTTCCTCTGCATCCATCAGATGTTTTTGATACTCATCAAAAGCCAAGACAGCCAGACCGCTCCTGAAGACTCTATTCGAGGCAAAAAGCTCAGAATGGCTGTTGAGGAACTTTGAAAGCGCCCCGAATTCGCGCAGACGTTCAGTCTCGGAACCGTCCCAGCCGACAAGGTTGAATTCGCCAGCCTGAGCGTCCGTGACACGACTGCGATAGAGCCACCTGAGTATACATCCCGCTCCGCTGCCTGTAAAAATCATGTCACGGGCATTCATTCTGCGTGCGGAATAAGAACGCGGCATCAGATTGTGAACCCAGCTTACCGGCCCGGCTTCAGTTTCGAGTACCCAGAAATTCTCAGGAGCGAGGCTTCTTTCTTTGCGGTTGCCGAGATTCATGCACGTAATATTCCAGCTCAAAGTCTGCATATGCGTGGAAGCGCTGATATTATAACGTTCACGGCCTTCCTTGAAGTAAGTGTAAACCGAAGTGCCGGGAATGTCCTCGGAATCAAAAATATCTGCGTCATAAGACCCGCAAAGATGAGACAGTACCGGATGTTCAGAATCAGCTTTTCTAATCGTATCAGCAACAAGTCTGAACTTGTCCGAACGATTCTTCCAGGAAAACTTCCGCCAGTCCATAAAAGGCACATAGCCGCCATGTTCAAAGCCTACATTTTCCTGAGGATATATCTCATCCCATGAATCGTAATGAAGAGGGAATTCTGTACTCCAGGCCTTTATGAGAGCCTCAAGTGTTCCATACTTTTCTTTCAGGAACTCGCGAAAAAGGGCAAGTGTATGTTCACAGTAACATAAGGAAACTCTGGGCTCGTTCCAAGCAGAATACGCAAGAAGAGCCGGACTCTTTTTATAACGCTTGACGGCATCGGCAATAAACTTCGTCGCATATTTCTGATATACCGGATCATCGTAACAAAGTTTTATGCGCGGAGTATTGACTATCGGCTGATCCAACGGTTTTTCCTTGAGGAGAGTACATTTCTTCTTTGTGTAGAGCCAGCGAGGCGGATATATAGCCTGAATGTTGGCGAAAGTACCGCCCATATTGATGATGACCTTCATGCCGTATTTCTCGGCAAGCTTGAAGGCATGATCTGCCTTGGAAAAGTCTCTGATTCCTTCCTTCTGTTCGATCCGATCCCACGCGATGAATATGCGGAATGTATTGAGTCCGGAAGCAGCCATTCTCTTTATGTCGGATTCCCATTCCGACATATCAACTTCTGTCGCCTTCGCCAGAGGTGCGTAAGTCGCACCTGCCGGAAAGAAGTCCTTCAATGTATTCATACAGAAAAAATCCTTTCAACCAATTGAACTTACTATTGATATTTCAGCGCTTATTTTGCGTGCGCATTCCTTGAGACATTCCAGATAAAAAGGAGTACCTTTCTGATCCAGCTCCGCAAGAGGAACCGACATTCCAAGAGCGGCAACAAACTCAGAGCCTTTAAAGACCGGACGGGACATGATGAAAAGCGTGCTCTTTTGATTCTTTACAAAGCTCACCAAGCCGGATTCCCTGATTTTTCTGAGCTCTTCATTCAGTCCCTCGCGAGTCCCCGCTCCCTGCCAGATCGATTCCTCAGGCAAGCCGCATTTTCTGAGAAGAATATCCAGATCCTTTTCCGGCATATACGCCATTAAAATGCGTCCGGTTGCAGTCACATAGATGTCCTCATACCACGGTTCATCCACATCTACATTAAAATGAGGATTCATATTATAATGAGCCAGAATAAAACGGCGTTCGACAAGATTGGTCGCAAGGAGCACTGACTGTCCAGATTCTCTCGCGCATTCAAGAATAAAAGGATCGGCTCTTCGACTCAACTCATTCTTATACTTCTTCCCTCCGGCCACCCAGAAGGACATCGGACCAAGCACATAACCTTTCTGTCTGGATATCTGCTCAAGATAGCCCAGCTCAACAAGATCCTTGAGGATTCTTATACTGGTTGCCTGATTCAGTTTTATCTTCTCGACGATTTCCGCAGGAAGAACCGGCTGTCCGTTATGTCGGGATATAAATTCGATAATATCAAATGCTTTCTTCAAGACCTTTATCATAACAAACTCCACATTATGAAGCTTAATATATTCATTATGAATAATTATAACTCTATTATGAAGCAAAGGCAAGAAAAAAGCTGATTTTTGCTGAGATTTGCTAAAAAAAGCTGAAGAATATTGCTTTTTTATTTCGGAGAATATATAATTAAAACAACTTGTCATACAAGTTAAACTTAAATCAACATACAACAGTGAAGTAAAAAAACATATAACAAGTTTAAAATAAAGCATAAGCAGACATAATAACAGATCAGACAAGAGGGCAAAACCTATGAATAGACAACAAAATTCAAAAAGTGAACAGGTACGTCTGCAACTGCTTGACTCAATAAGAAGCGGCAAGTTCAAAGAAGGTGAGTGCATACCTTCCGATAATGAACTCACAGCCTATACCCGCACAAGCCGTGCGACAGTCAGAGAAGCTGTATCAAAACTTGTAAGCGCCGGATATCTGGAACGGATTCAGGGAAAAGGCACTTTTATCCGTAAATTGAATCCTGACTCATCAGACAAGTTGATCGGCCTGCTTGCTATCGATTTGCTCAATCTCAGAGAAAAAAATCCCTTCCTCGAAGAAATTCTGATGGGCATACACTCCAGAATTCTTAAAGACGGAAAGTCCGTTTTCATATCCGTCTTGCAGAAAGAAGAGGATTTTAAAGAAAAATTGAAGCACGGACTTCTTCCCGATTCCTTCAACGGAGGTGTCATATTAACCGATAATCTGGCAGCGAAAGAAAATGTCGCGGCACTTAGGGCACACGGAATTTCATGCGTAAGCATAGGGCATCCCTCCAATTGCCACGACGTTCCTTATGTGGATGCGGATCATTTCGCTGGAGGCTATATGGCTGTCGAACATCTTGTCGGTCTCGGTCACAAAAACATTGCGATAATTGACAGAAGCTATCCGCACGCACTGTCAGCAGAAGACCGCAGAAGGGGAATCCTGAAAGCAATGAAAGACATGCAACTCAACCAGCAACTTGAACTATTCAAAGAATGCCGCACCCCTGACACTGAAGGCGGCTACGAGGCTATGAAGGAAATCCTCAAAAGCGGCATCAAATTCAGCGCAGTAATCATATACGGCGACAGAACTCTGCCAGGTGCAATGCAGGCAATGAAGGAGCACGGACTCAAAACTCCGGAAGACGTTTCTGTCATCGCATGCATGGGCTACAGCAGACTTTACGAAGAGCTGGAGTTCATCCCCACAGCAATTCTTCAGCCGCTGAGGGAAATGGGAGCCTGTGCGGCTGGAATGCTGGCAGCTTATGACTTTTCAGGTGAAAATAAAGTTTTCCGTCCATATCTGACAAAAGGCAGCTCATGCGCTCAAGCAATAAAAAACATCAACTAAAGAAGCATGCTGACTATGAAAAGAACGTCCTTTACCTTGATTGAGCTTCTAGTGGTGATTGCAATCATCGCAATACTATCCTCCCTCTTGCTTCCGTCTTTGAGCAGG
>JAKJHH010000092.1:5373-10373 GCA_022703965.1 Verrucomicrobiota bacterium | reverse complement strand
CCTATAATGGATGGGCTCTCCCGCTCTGTTACAATTACTCGGGCGGTTCATACTCTGAAGCGTGGTACACGCAGAACAAAACACTGTATCCAGCCTTTGCGCAGATTCTTGGAATGCCCGAAAACATCCTTCCATATAATGGATTTACAGCAGCCTACATTTGCCCGAAGGCATCCTATGCATTGAGTCATCCGGCGCAAAAAAATCCATTATGCTTTCCTATAAGCCGCTCCTATGGAATGAACCAGACAATACTCGGAATTTCAGGAGGATGGGGTAGCAGCAATTTCATGGGACTCAGACTTTCTCAAATAAAGAATCCCTCCTCAAAATCCATGTTCAACGACTCAACTGACTGGATGCTTACAAAAACTGCATCCCTATACAGTAACTATCTCAGCAGCGTCACCGCCTACAGACACAACGCTTCCGTAAACATAGGATTCTATGACGGACACGCAGGAAGCCTTCACTACAAAAACTACCAGCAGAACAGCCTCTACTGGGATAACAATTAATTCAATCTCAAAAACATAAGGGAATCTCTTAAAATTGGCTTGAGAATAAAAATCATGTATTTGCGGCTCAAAGCCATGATTTTGCAAGTTATTGGCTAGCAGAGCTAACCAATAACGCACAAGGTCGTGGCGCTTGCCGCAAGACAGTGTTTTATTCCAAGATTTACAATTTTAAGAGGTTCCCATAAACATCAGGAGACGATCGCATGATCAAATGGAATCTTCTTGTCTTTATTCCGACATTATTCTGTGCCGCCAGGCTATTCTCGGCAGACGAATCCGCTATTAAAATAAACGCCGACGGCAGTTTCTCCGCCGCAGGTATAAAAGCGGGTATCAGCTATTTTGCCAAAGACTGGAAACGGGCAGATCAAAGCAATCCGATTCAGTTTTCCGTCAATAAAAACGAATCCGCAGAGCAAACAAGCAGGCAGATCAACGGCAAAATGCAGACTCCGGAAGGCGGCGAGCTGCAAATCACGGAAACTATTTCCAAGATCAGTGCCGACTCATTCACCTATGAAGCCCAAATATCCTCCGACAAGGAACTTGAAGCCGCAGATCTGGCTCTTTCCTTCAGTATTCCTATAAGTACTATCGCAGAGAAAAAAATGCTTTTCGACCAGACTTACGTAATCGCCCAGAAAGAGAATCCGGAAGAGAAGACTACTCTCTTCGCATCCGGACAGGTCAGAAAAATCATGATTCCTCTGGAAAAGCGGAAGCTCATTATTGAAGGAGAGTTTCCAGTAGCGATACAGGACAATAGAAAATTCAAGAGCGACACAGCCTCTCTCCGTGTAAGATTCAGCCCGTTCAGCGGAAAGATAAAAAACTCGTCGCTCAAGCTTAAGATATCAGCCATCCCCTATGAACTGAGCTGCATAGACATTTCAGCTCAAGCCAACATGGGCTTCGCAGATGAAAAGTCCGACGACAAAAGAGGCGGCTGGACTGATCAGGGACCCGCGAATGATCTCAAAGCCATGCCCTCAGGACTTCTGAACTTTGCCGGGGCGCAATTCAAAATCCTCGATCCTGCAAAAAATGCCGGAAAAAGCTGCATTGTGCTTGCCGGCCCTTCAAGAGAATACTTTCCGGCCTCGGTCAGCATCAAAGCAGATGGAAATTCTTACAGATATATCTATCTGCTTCACGCAAGCGCATGGACTCCCAAAACAGAAAATACTCAGACAGGAAGCATCACTGCCGTTTATAAAGATGGAACTAAAAGCCTGATCCCGATAAAAGCCGGAGAAGATATCGCCGACTGGTGGAATCCGACCAGCAGAAAAAACGCCGCAGTCGTATGGACAGCGGAAAACGGCAGCAATTATACCGGGCTCTATCTTTCCAGATTTCAGCTCGAAACAAAAAATCTTGATTCCCTGCAAATAGAAAGCAAAGGCAACGCAGTCTGGATGATTTGCGGAATAAGCTGCTCCAACGATGAAATCGAACTGCCTTCCGACACTCCATATTACATCGTCGCCGACAAAAACTGGAAAGAATTCAGCTTTGAAAAAGACATCATTAAAAACAGCATCATGGATTTCTCCGGACTCCTTGATGCTCCGGCCGGCAAACACGGTAAAATCATTATCCGGAACGGCCACTGGGAGTTTGAAGGCAAAACAGGCGAAGCCCTGCGCTTCTATGGCACCAACCTGTGCATGGAATCCGTCTTCCTTGACAAGGAAACTGCCGAAAAAATCGCTGACAGAATCGCGATGAACGGCTATAACTCTGTCCGTTTCCACGCATTCGACAGAATACTGACAAAAGAGACTGCCCCTGGATCAATCGAGTTCAATTCAGACAAACTGGATCAGATGGACTACCTTTTCCACTGCCTTAAACGGCGTGGCATATATATTACAATAGATCTTTACATAAGCCGACTGCATAAAGACGGAGACATCAAGGATTTTCCCGAAGCAGTGGGACAACATGATTTCAAAGCTCTGGCTTTCGTACTTGATTCAGTGATGAAAAGCTGGCAGGAATTCTCTTTAAAACTGATGACTCATAAGAACCCTTATACCGGTCTTCTCTGGAAAGACGACCCGGCACTCTTCTCAATAAGTCTCATAAACGAAGACACCATATTTGCGGAATACGCACGCAAAGCCTCCGTAAAAGATATCTATATCAAAAAATTCAAAGAATGGGCGGCGAAAAAACAGGTTTCAGACTCCGCTCCATATGATTACAAAAGCAATATACTCTTCCGGAACTTCCTCATCGAAACCTATAATCAAGGCTTCTTCAAAATGAAGGATTACCTGAAGTCCATTGGCGTTGAACAGGCCTTGTCAGATCAGAATATGTGGACAACAGTCCCTATGAACGCGATGAGGAAAAACTACGACTACGTTGATAACCACTACTACTATGAACATCCAGGCTTTCCTGTAAAAGCCTGGAGCCTGCCCTCCTCTCTCAATAATCTAAGCGCAGTGACAAAACTTGCCTCTCAACCTGCCGGAACTTTCGCCTCCAGAATCTTCGGCAAACCAATAATGATTACAGAATTTGACTATCCTAAACCTAATATGTTCAGAGCAGAAGGTGCTGTTCTGACAGGAGCTTACGCCGCCTTGCAGGATTGGGACGGCCTGTACAGATTCGACTTCTCAAGTAATCCCAAACAGCTGGAAAACGAAGTCAGCCCGGTGCGCCCAAGCCACTTCAGTACTTCTCTTGATCCGTTGAAAACAATTTCCGAACGTATTGGAATACTGCTCTTCCTGAGAAGAGATATAAACAAGTCCGATATCTGCTTTCCGATCCTTGTCTCGGACAAATATGACGAGAATGCGGCGAATCCGGAAAACTATCCGGCAGCAGTAAAATATCTCGGCCTCATCGGACAGACCGGCACTCTGCTCGCCAGTAAAAACACATTCAAGAATCCAAGCGGAACCCGCGCTTCCTTTGCCATCGAAGAGGATTTACTGAAGACAGGAAACGGACTCAGAAAACTCAGCGACAACAGCTCTTCTTTATCAAGCCTCCTCTCCGATGGAATTATCGACAAAAATTCCGCAAATATCGAAAAAGCCATATATAGAAGCTCCACCGGAGAACTGGAAATTAACGGAACCGCAAAAACATTCAAAGCCATATCAAGCAGAAGCGAAAGCTTTATCAGCAGCGGAACGCAGCTTGAAGGAGAAGCATGTTCCGTCAAACCGGACAATACATTCACTGTAATTTCAATTGCCGCAATGGATAAAGAAAAATTGAAATCAAGTAAAAAAATTCTGATCATCCATCTCACAGATATCCAGCCGAGCAAGATAAAATTCGGCAACGAACGCGGAACCCTCATGGAGGAATGGGGCAAGCTGCCTTATCTTCTCAAAAAAGGAACTGCGACAATCAAAATCAGAAATACAGGATTGAAGAAGCCCAGATTATATGCCGTCGACAGCTCAGGTAAACGAGTCTTTGAAGTCCCACTGAGCAAAGAGCAGGACATCATAAAAATCAGCATTGACAATCATTCAGGCAAAACCGGAATTACTAGCTATGAGCTTGTAGAAGAATAAATTATGAACAGAAAACGTCTTTCAATTCTCTGTACAGCGCATCGTAATCACAGGGCATTGAAAGACGTCTGGCTCCTGGATGCTGTGTCTTGAACCAGGTAAGCTGACGCCTCGCCAGCTGCCACGTTGCTATGGAAATATTCTCATGCATTTTCTCGTAAGAAAGTTTTCCGGCAAGATAATCGCCGACTATCGAGTAGCCCAAAGCCTGCCATGCTGTCGGCATTGAAAAAAGTCCATTTGCAATTAAGGCTTCAGTCTCTTCAATCCAGCCGTTGCGAAGCATTTCAGCAGCTCTGCGATGTATGGTTTTCTTCAGCTCTTCCCTGTCCGGAGCCAGAGAGAAAAATATACTTTCATAACGGTCAGGCTCCGCGTTCCAGACCTTCTGAAGTGATGTAATGGATTTGCCGCTTATAAGAAAAACTTCATATGCTCTCAAAAGTTTACGTTGATGCTTTTCCCAACGGGCAAAATCATCCGGAGCCTTCTCCTTCATGATTCTCTTAAGTTCATCAAAACGCTCTTCCGCCCCATAATCCTTCTCAAGACGTTCTCTTATAAGAGAATCCGTCGGCATCTCATCCATTCCATTTATCAGAGCTCTGATATAAAGTCCGGTTCCTCCGGCAATGATTGGAATCCTGCCGCGCTGTCTGATTCCGGCAATAGCGGCATCGGCCATTCTGACAAATGAAAAGACATCCGCCCTCTCCTTAAGATCCAGAACATTAACAAGATGATGAGAAACAGCCCGCATTTCCTCCAAAGAAGGTTTTGCGGTACCTTTATCCAAGCCTTTATACAGCTGCATGGAATCAGCACTGACAATCTCGCCCCCAAGATCAAGGGCAAGACGGAACGCAAGCGCACTCTTTCCGGACGCAGTGGGACCGGCAATGACAATCAGAGGTTTATCAGCGGTTTG
>JAKJHH010000092.1:0-5363 GCA_022703965.1 Verrucomicrobiota bacterium | reverse complement strand
TTGACATAAGCCTGCTGAGGCCTCGGCTGAGGTCTTAGAAGGGAGGAAATGACGAAAATAAAAACTCCGGCACAGATACAGGAATCCGCCACATTGAAGGAAGGCCAGTGATATTTGTCAAAGAAATGGAAATCAAGGAAGTCGACAACCGAACCGCGAAAAACACGATCCAGAGAGTTTCCTATGATACCGCTGAGCACCATGAAAACCGCGTAATAGCGTTCTTTCCATCCTTCGCAAAGAGTTCTGATGAAATATATCGCCAGACAAAAAACAATACCTGAAATTATCAGTAGCAGGTTGCCTTTACCGGCGAGAATCCCCCAGGCAGCCCCCGGATTCGTAATATAGGTAAGATTAAATATGCCGGGAATAACTTTTACGCGCTCGCCGTGAAGGATGTCCGCCACGACAAGCGCTTTTGTAATCTGATCAATGCCTACAAAGATCAGACAAAGCACAAAAGATCTCAATAGCAGGTATCGCTCCTGCGTTAAACTTATAGGATACTGCTTCAAATTGCGCCTTATCTGTTCTTATGGCCTCTGGATTCTCTGTTGCTCTTACATCTTACGCAGAAGCGGGCATGAGGCTTGATCTCAAGGCGTTCAGGAGCAATATTTTTACCGCAATCCTGACAAATTCCGTATTCATCATGTTTGAGTCTGTCGAGAGCTTCATCAATCATCTCGATGACATCCACTTCCTCGGACATGAGACTGAGCTCCATTTCATGAAGAGAGTTGTCGCTTCCAAGATCTGCCATGTGAGTTGCCATCCCTGCTCTGTCTCCGGCTGAATCCTTGGAGTGGTCAAGAGCTTCACTCTTATGGAAAGAGAGCTGCCCCATATATTCCTCTCTCAATTTCATGAGCGCATCGTAGTATTTCTTCTTCTCTCCCTTGTATGCTGGAGCCTTCTTTTCTGTGCTCTCTTTGCCCATAATCCAGTCCCTCCTGGCGGGTTAGTGTTTTGATACTTGTCCCTTTTGGTGGCTTATACGTTACTGTCAAATTTCAATTATGCAAGAAGACTCACTGGAAAATCACGCGGAATAAGCTAGATTCATTTCTTACAGATAAAACTCTTAGGAGCTGTAAATAAGTTAACCTTACAAGTTGCCTTGGAGATCGTGATTTGATTTTGAGGCTGACGGCGAGGAAGATACCTTCAGGTATCTAACGAGGCGGCGGCATAAAAAGCATTCACGAGAACATGGAAAATGTAAAATTTATTTATGAACAGCTCCCTAAAATGCAAAGCAGGAAAATGATGGCTGACGAGCAGAAAAATATAGTGGATTTACACACGCACAGCACTGCGTCGGACGGCTCCTTTTCCCCCTCCGCCATCCTGCAACTGGCCTCGGAGCTCAAAATCAAGGCGGTCGCACTCACGGATCACGATACCATCGCCGGAATTGAAGAATTTGTTCAAGCCGGGGAACAGCATCCCGAACTGGAAACAGTTCCCGGTGTCGAAGTCTCCGTAACATGCCAGAAGCGCGAAATACATATCACAGGTCTTTTCATCGATCATAAATGTCAGGAACTAGCAAAAGTTCTGGCCGACATCCAGATAAAACGTAGCCAGCGCAATCTTATAATGGTTGATAAAATCAGTTCTCTCGGCTATGATCTGACCTATGAGGACATCAAAAACGCAGCAGGTGGCGAAGTCATCGGACGCCCTCATTTCGCCAAAGCTCTTGTCAGAAAAGGCTACTTCTCCACTCCTCAGGAAGTCTTTGAAAAGTGTCTGAGACGAGGAGCGCCCGCTTATTGCGAACGAGTGCTCTTGTCCCCGGCTGAAGCAATTCAGGCAATACACAACGCCGGAGGTCTGACATTCTGGGCGCATCCGCTATCCCGTCCCGGTGAAAACGCGTCTTCTTTAAGAAGAGTCATGAAGGAACTTGTGGATGCCGGTCTTGACGGACTTGAAGCATACTATACGGTCTTTACTCAGGCACAGCATGACGCAGTACTAACTGTTGCGAAGGAATATAATCTTCTGATCTCCGGCGGCAGCGATTTTCATGGCGAAAATCAACCAGGCATATCCTTGGGAAGCGGCTTCGGCTCTCTTTCAATACCTTATTCGGTTTTCGAGGATCTGAAAAATGCATGGCTCAAGAAAAGAGCTGCGACATCACTTTGATTCGGACGTCTTTTTTTCAAGTGTCAAAGTCTTAGACCATAGAAGCTTTTTGCCGTCAGCCTGATAAATTCCGCAAATCCAGTACTGTCCGTCTTCACTTATGGAACTGTAGAGCAGATACTCCTGATTTCCGTTTGCGGAATCTGCGGCAAGCCCTGTTTTTTTGAGCTTTTTCATCAGCCCCCCTGCGAGTTCAGGACTTAAAGGAGACGATTTGGGAGGTATATAAACGGCAAGTCTTCTAGCCATTCCGCCTTTAGCAGGCAAAGTTACCAGCTTCATAGTGATTTCATTGACAAGCAGATTTTCCGCGGCAGCTATCGAATAAGTCTCCTTTTGCGGTTTTGCCTTTACGATTTCCCCTGTCGGAGGAGTCCCCTCCGGAATGCTTTCACATGATACAAGCAAAAGCATTGAGGCGGCGCAAAGGAACAAATGATATCTTCCCATAAAAAAGACTCCGAATAAGCTGTTAGCCAAGTAAACTATAACATTAATTGATCTCTTCAAGCGCCTCTATTTGATTTTATTCTTTTCGATACTAATGTAATGACCCGCGACAATCAGTGTTTCAGTGCCGGAGTGGCGGAATGGCAGACGCGCTAGACTCAAAATCTGGTATCAGCGATGATGTGTGGGTTCGAGTCCCACCTTCGGCACCACTAAATAGCCTCGAATTTTCTATCTTCTAGATTTTATTATCAACATAACTAAGCCTGATTTCTCTTGCGGCAAAGAGTTCTTGCTGAAAAAATCCAGACGGCAATTGAGAGCAAAATATAAATAATTGCGTAGATTCGGCGCGCTGTGAGTCCCATGTCGCAGATGTAATGCGCAAGCAGGATTCCAGGCATGCAGAGGAATGAAAAAGACCAGAAAATCAGAAAATAAAACGGAATTTGAAACGCAAGCCGCTGCCGCCGCTCTCCGAAATCACTGAACAGACGAACACCCCCGGAATAGCTTAATACACAGAGAGAAAAGAAACTATAGAAAATCAGATATTTTCCGATAGTCGGCTGATCCATTGCAGTTCCGGCGTGAACTATGTCAAAAGGTCTGAAGAATTGTCCGTCAGAAAAATACCGTATATATTCTCCGTGCAGCATATAAAACAAAGGTCTGTAAAAGAAAGCGTCAGCGAAAAAGGCAAAGAAAAGAAGAAATAGCATCCATAGTCCACCAATTCCAGATACTCCGAATTTGCGGATGAATAATTCACGACAATGTTTAAAATTCACTTTCATGAGCCAAGCATGCGCTCTGCAAGAGCAAGACGTATGGGATCAAATGAAGACGCTTTACTCAAACGCTTGACAAGAGACTCAAGGCGCATTTTGATATAATCTTTCTCTTCTTCCGCTTCAGGACAATCCATTTCAGACAGAGCAAGCGCAGTGTAGTAAAACGGGAAACGTCTCCATGATCCCTTGCCGTCACGACAGGATTTCAGTTCTTTGAGCCCGTGACGCAAACGCTCCTCCTGATGATCGTAAGCTCCGGCAAGAAGATTCCGCCATAAAGAGACCGAACAGGAACCGCAACAGTAAACACCCGTTTTAGTATGTGCTTTCTCATCGGACTCATAAATCCGTTCAATCATCCCTTGCTCCGCTTTCTCACAGGCAGATTTAGCGGCAGAATCGGAAATAAAAAGTTTACGGATAATCCGACAGACATCTTCTCCGGCAATGTGCATTCTGGCTGCCCGGCTTTTTATGAGTTCTCCTGTTAATGTCCGGAATTCTTTTTCCGAGTCACAGGAAGGCATTGCAAACATTCCCGCATAAGCGCCGGGCTTTCCCTGCAAGTTAAGGAGATAAGGAAGCTGCTTCTTCAGTGAAGCAGGAAGAGTTCGTCTGAAAAAAATGATATCGTCGGCAATAGCCGTAAAATCGATAAGACTGAAATCCTTCATGACTACACCCCGCATAAGATGGAGCACGAATATAAATTCGCGCCACACGAAATGCAAGCGAATAGGAGTGAAGAATTTATCTCAGGTACTTATGCACGTTTCCGGCGCAGATTACTCCGTAATTTGCGGCTCCAAGCCAGCCGGACATTATAATTCCGACGGAACCGGCATGGAAGAGTCCGCCAACCTGTTCGGAAAGTTTCATGCTGACTTCAAGACCTTCAAACTTTGTGCCGAAGGATGAGCCTCCGCCATGAAGAGTATAACGCTGGAAAGTATGAGGAGTGGCAGCTTCGGTATAGTCAATTTTATTTCTTACGCCGGGAATATATTTTTCCAGAGCGTTCAGAGTATCTTCAATGAGCCATTCCTTGCGCTTTTGATATTCATCGGCGGAGAGTCCAGCCCAGTCTTCGTAACGGGCGTTCATCGAGGCGACAACAGTATAATCGTCGCTGCCGGGACGTATCTCCGGATAATATACCGAATAGGTTCTGCTTGAGACTTCCCTGTCAAGAAGTCTGGCAGGCTCGAATGTCGGATAAGTCGAAGTAAAAAGGAGATCGCCGATAAAGTCGAAGCCCTGTCCCTTCTTGAATCCGATATATACCTGACTGCTGCTTGTATTGAGTCTGACTTTTGAAACTTTGCTTACGAAATCAGGTGAAAAATGTTCTCTGCCAACCCATTCATTGATGGTGTTTAAGATGTTGCCGTTTGAAAGAACCGCCTTGCAGAGAATTTTTTTGCCGTTGATGACTGCCCCTGCAACTTTGCCGTTTTCAACAATGACTTTTTCGAGTCTTGCGCTCAGAGCATAATCGGCCTTGTTCTTTGTAAGCTCTTCTTCCATCATGTCAAGCATGAGGTCGGTTCCGCCGGAGAAGGTATAAACGCCCTTGCTCATAAAGTTCGAGAAGACGATTCCGTAAGTAATCGCGGGTTCGTCGAGAGTTGAACCGTTGGCGTATGTAATGGGCTCCATGAGGAGGCGGACGACATCATTTCTGCCGGGGAAATATTTATTGAAAAGATCACGATTCAGCATATCATTCTGATCGTAATAATTCATCGAGGCGAGTTCCTGATAAAAGGCATTCACGGTCTCACGCGGAAGATTAAAGTGAGTGACAAGCTTCTCTGTAAAATCTGTTTCCGTAAAGTCTGTTTCTAGCGTAAACTGCGGATTGTCGAATCTGACGCTCTTGACCTGAGTAATGTGCGAAGCCATTTCCTTTGACCAGTACTTGCGCAGTGTCTTGCTCATTCCGACAGGAAAACCATG
>JAKJHH010000091.1 GCA_022703965.1 Verrucomicrobiota bacterium | reverse complement strand
TCGGCGGAGTAAAAGGAACAACACTCAGAGGCCACATAATCCGCGGCATCGAGTCGCCGGAAACACTGCTTTTCCGTCAGATATACATGGACTGCGCACAGCTTGTAAAAATTGTAATGGAAATGAAGTGCGTCGATGCCGGAAAAATCGCAACAAACGGCGGTTCACAGGGCGGCGGACTTTCAGTCGCGGCTGCGGCTCTTGTTCCTGAAGTCGCCTGTTGCGTCTCATGTTTCCCCTTCCTCTCCGACTACAAGAGAGTATGGAACATGGACTGCTCCGGAGCCTATGAAGAAATACGCGAGTACTTCCGCAGACACGACCCGCTTCACAAGAAGGAAGAGGAATTCTTCAATACTCTAGGATACATTGATATCCAGAATCTTGCGGAAAGAATCAAGGCTCCTGTAATGATGTCGGTCGGCATGAGAGACACTGTGTGTCCGCCGTCAACGATCTATGCAACCTTCAACAAAATCAAATCCCCGAAAAACATGCTTGTCTATCATGACTTCGGTCACGAAGGACTTCAGGGCTGGGATGATGAAATATTCAACTTCATGGCGAAAAACCTGAAGTAAAAACTCAGCGCGGCGAACGGACTATAAAAAACGCACGCCGCGCGTCTTCCTGATTAGCAGGATGTCTTAGGGAGTTCCTGAAAATCAAAAATGGAAAAAACTGATATATACATAGTTCTGGACAGACTCAGAAGCGCTCACAATACCGGCAATATCTTCCGGATTGCCGATGCTGTCGGAGCCAAAGAGATTCTTGCCTGCGGCTATACTCCCGCGCCACCGCATCCGAAGCTCGAAAAGACGGCGATGGGAGCTGAAAAAATGGTTCCCTGCCGCGTTTTTCCCGACTCCCTCAGCGCAGTAAGACAGCTGAGAGCCGAAGGAGTTCCAATGATACTCGCAGTCGAATGCGAAGAGAATTCCGTCTGCGCCTGGGAAAAAGATTATGATTTCCCGCTGGCTCTTGTGTTCGGGAATGAAGCACTCGGAGTATCGCAGGAGACTCTTCAGGAATGCGACGGAACAGTATCACTGCCGATGTTCGGCAAAAAAACATCCATCAACGTCGGCAACTGCGCGGCTGCCGTGCTCTATGCAGTCATGGCATACCGCAGGAGGACTGGGAAATGAAATTCATGCTGACAGGAAGATACAGCGGCGACATACGCGGCCAACTCCTTCAAAACGGAATCGAACTGTCCGAAAATGATCCCGACATGATAATAGTTTACGGCGGAGACGGTTCTCTGCTCGGAGCGGAAAGAGATTATCCCGGCATTCCGAAATTTCCGATAAGAGACATCAGAAAGGCTCCGCTTTGCCCTGAGCACGCTCATGAAATACAGTTCAAGCGTCTTGCCGAAGGCTCTCTGAAATCAACAGAACTGCGCAAACTCAGCGGAACAGCCTGCGGCAAAACTCTTTACGCACTCAACGACATCCTCATACACAACTATGAAAGAGTGAGCGCCCTGAGATACAGCGTGTGCATAGACAGCGAAAATTATGTATCTGAAGTCGTAGGCGACGGAGCCTGTGTTTCCACCGTTCATGGCAGCACAGCATACTACCGCAGTATTACTCACAGTATATTCAGAACAGGAATAGGCCTTGCTTTCAGCAACAGTACGGAACTCACAAACCACCTCGTGATACCGGAAGAATCTGAAATCAGAATAGGCATCAAGAGAGGCCCCGGCCTGCTCGTAGGCGATAACAATCCAGACGGAATCCTCATACCAGAAGGCGAATCGGCAATAATCAGGATGAGCAGCATGAATGCTATTATATACGGACTGGATATATTCATGTGTCCGGAATGCCGAAGACTCAGACACTCAAGAAAATACAGGGATTGCCGTCCATGAAGATACTGATAAGTGCAGGCCCGACAAGAGAAAAAATTGACCCGGTACGCTACATAAGCAACCGTTCAAGCGGAAAGATGGGCTATGCTCTGGCAGAAGCCGCCGTCAAAAGCGGAGCTTCAGTTACACTTGTGAGCGGCCCGGTATCACTGACTCCGCCGTCCGGTCTGGCTCTTCTCATATCGGTTGAAAGCGCGGCTGAAATGACGGATGCAATCAGAAAAGAAGCCGAAAGTTCCGATGTCATAATAATGTGCGCGGCAGTCGCAGACTACCGTCCGGTAATGGCAGCGGAGCAGAAATTGAAAAAGAAGGGGGAGCGTCTCATTCTGGAACTTGAACCGACAGAAGACATTCTGGCGGGACTCGGCGGCAGAAAGAAATCGACTCAGATACTTGTCGGCTTCGCGGCTGAAACGGAAAAACTTCTCGAACATGCCGAAGACAAACTCAAGCGCAAAAATCTGGACTGGATAATAGCAAATGACGTAAGCCGGAGCGAAAGCGGCTTCGAATCAGATAAGAATCAAGCCGTCATACTGGGCAGAAACGGAGCGAAAACAGTGATACCGCTTCAGTCCAAAAAGGAAATGGCGGAAACAATAATATCTGTCGTGTGCGGAAAAAACAACGGAGGCAAATGAACATGCCGGACAGCTTCTTAAAGAAGGTATTCAAAAGCGAAGAACAGAACAGGAAAAAACTCTGGAATCTTGTGATCACTCCTCTTCTTCTGCTGCTCATAATCTACTTTCTCTTTAACAGATATGAAAGAGGCGGCTGGGAACTGATCTTCAGCAGAAATTTGGTTCAGGAACAGTCCGTAACGGGCTTCTCTTTCTCTGACAGCACAATATGCAGGGAAGTCTCTCCGTGGCGCTTTACCGAAGACGGGCTTAAGTCTTTCCCCGGGCAGTGGCTCTGGCTGGACGGTGTCGACTTGGCCTCCTCCGGCAAAGTCGAGTTGACAATAAAATACGGATCGGAAACTCCGCCCGGATCAATTGACGTATCAATGTTCTCAAGGAAACAACCTTTGACGAAATTCGGTAATCTGCCGCCGGGTTATTCTTTCACCTTCGGAGGCTACGAAGGACGGCTTGACATAATCTCGAAAAATGAAACAGAACAGCCGGGCGATTCAATCATATCGGCAAACTCGTCAATCAAACCTGAAAGCGTCCATAAAATCATCTTTGAAAAGCAAGGCGAACAGCTTTCAATTATAGTTGACGGCAAAGTCTCGCTCTCAATGAGCGACATCACGCCTCTGGACTTCAGCGGCTATGACGAAATAGGACTCCGCTCAAACGGAAATCCGTTCACAATCATGAATATTTCCATATACCGCTACACAGGCAAAGCCCGCAGCGAAGGCGATCTCTCGGACGCGGAATTAGTATTCAAGGGAGCGAAAACCATAAAGAAACTCTGGGAAAAATTCGAGAGAGAAGACGATGCGCTGAAAAAGGACGAACTGCTGACCAAGATATTCTTCATCTGCTCCAGAATGCCGACTGAATTTGCTGAGGAGATGACCAAAGTCAGAACTCTTGTTTTCGGCAAATTCCCTTCCTCTAAAACTGCTTCCGTGATTCTTGAGAAAGATTGTCTGGAAGCCTGGAAAAACGGCTTTCATGAAGAAGCCTTCGGCCTTCTGGACAGAATATTCTCCATCAATCCGGAAACAAGAATAGTCCTTAAGGTCATATCAAGCCAACTGCTCCCTATTGAACACGAGGAAACAGCGACTCGCCTCATGAAATATCTGGCAAGGACAAAAAGCGTCAGAGTTCTCCAGCTCTCAGGCCTTGGCATCAGCGACATAAGCGAACTAAAAAAACTGCCTGTCATCTACATGGATATATCCGACAACAAATTCAGCAATCTGAGTTCCCTGTCAGAGATGAAGGACTTGAGATATCTCGAATGTTCCTACAACAAAATAAGCAGTCTTGAACCGCTGAAAGACATCAAACTTAATGCACTGTTCTTCAACGGCAATCAGGTCAAAGACCTCAGCCCTCTGAAGAACATGAAACTTAAGGCAATCATGGCGGACGGCAATCAAATCGAGAGCATAGAGCCGCTAAGAGAGATGACACTGCGACGCGTATTCCTCTCCAGGAATCAGATTTCGGATATAAGCCCCTTGAAGAATTCCGCATCCACTCTGGATATGCTCGATATAAGCGAAAACAAAGTTTCCGATATCAGCACTCTGTCCGAAATGAGTAATCTGCTTGTTCTGGACATCGGAGCCAATCCGGTAACAGATCTATCCGCGCTCGGCAACCTGAAGCTCGGTTTCTTCAGCTGTCAGGAAACCAATATAAGCAGTTTAGGTTCCTTTGAGAACAAGCCTCCTCCATTCTTCCTTTTCTACTGCAAGAACATAGACAAGGACAGCTATGAGCGTCTGTCCAAAAAGTGGAAAGAGGAAAAACTGCACGTACAATCCGAATACGCAGGCATTTATGCAGCTTTAAAATCGCCAAGCCACGATGCGTTGCGCAAGTATGAGAAAGTATTTCAGCATCACAGATATCTCCTGATCCCGATAAAATGCAGCTTTAATCAAGCAAAGGCAATCGCCCAGAAGCTCGGCGGCAATCTGACATCCCCCTCAACCGTTGCAGAAAACGAGTTTATTTCGGAGTTCATACCGGATAACTTCACTCCTTGGATAGGCCTTGTCAACGACAAGGACGGTCTGCGCTGGATCGATGGATCACCGATCAGAGCTATCTTCTGCACAAAAGGCTCCATGCTGGAACAGGGAGCGTATAGAAAAATCATAAACGGCTGGGATGCTGAAGATCCCGAAAACGCACGTCATACCTTCATAGTGGAGTGGCAGAAATGAAATTAAGAACAAACACAAAAACAAATGCGGCAGTACTGCTCATGGCAGTCTCAGGAATCCTGAGCGCTCAGGATGACGGAACGGAACTGGCAGCCGCTTATATATCAGGAGCTGAATCCGGCGACAGTCTGGCTCAGTACAACGCGGCAATATGTTACGAAAGAGCTTATGGCGTCAGACTTGACCTCAAAGAAGCGATAAAATGGCTTGAAACTTCAGCTTCGAAAGGAAACAGTCTGGCTCAGTACAGGCTTGCTCTCTATCTTATGAATCCTAAAAGTCCGGAGCAGGACAAGGAACGAGCCAAAGACCTGATCAGGAAGTCAGCCGAACAGGGATATCCGCAGGCAATGTGCAGAACAGGGCTTGATCTGATGGAGTCAGGAGAAACTCAGAAAGCTCTGGAAATGCTTGAAAAGGCTTCAGCTAAAAAACTGGCTGAAGCATCTTTCGCGCTCGGAAGACTCTGCGAAACAGGAAAATATCCCGACAAAAATTATTCCGATGCAAGTTCGTATTATAATCTCGCGGCACAGCAGGGCAGCAGCGAAGGAAAAGCCCGTCAGGGACTTCTCTTCTGGAAGGGAGGCCCGGGACTCGCTCAGGATAAAGCAAAAGCTATAGAAATCTGGAAAAGCATAGCCTCTGCCAACAAAACGGCAAGAACCTGTCTTGAGATGTCTGCCGCAGCAGAGTCAAGCCCTCCGGCAAAAGCAGCAGTGCAACCATCAAATCCGCCATCACTGCCCAAGCCTCAGGAAGAAGCGCCTCAGGCAAAAAAGGAACCTGAACCGGCAAGTCCCGAAGAAGAGTACCAGAAAGCCTCCTCCTATGCTTATGGCGACGGAGTAGAGCGCGATATGGAAAAGGCTGCGTTATGGTGGAAAAAAGCAGCGGAAGGCGGACACGTTCAGGCACAGTATTCTTTGGGCTCATATTATCTAAAAGAGCCGGGCAGGATACCGGAAGCAGTCAAGTACCTTGCGATGGCTGCCGAAAACGGAGACGCTCTGGCAGCTTATCAGCTCGGAAAACTTTATCAGGCAGGAACTGATATTGAAAAATCTCAGGCTCAGGCAACTTACTACTTTAAGAAGGGAGCGGAAAACGGACTCGCGGATTCTCAGCTCGCCTACGCGAACTGCCTGATCGCCGAGAAAAATTTTTCGGAAGCCTTCGCCTTCGCAAAAAAAGCCGCAGCTCAGGGAAATGTCAAAGCCGAATATCAGACAGCTCAGATGCTTGCTAAAGGACTCGGTACAGAAAAAGCTCCCAAAGCAGCAATTGAGTACTATGAAAAATCTGCCTCCAAAGGCTATACCCCTGCCCTATGCGCTCTGGGGGTGACACTGATGGACATGGCAGAAACAGAACAGGACAGAGAAAAAGCATTTTCATACTTTGCGAAAGCTGCGGAGCAGGAAGATGCCAGAGCTCTTTATTACATGGGAATCTGCCAGTACAAAGGAAACGGAACGGTAAAAAATTCTGATGCCGCCCTGCTCTCTCTAAAAAAAGCAGTCAGACTGGGCGATGACCAAATAAACAGGCCTGCTCTCAAAGTCATATTTGAGATTGAGCAGGAAAACGCCAAAGAAAAAAAAGAGTGAACTGAAATATGTCGCAATGGCCTATTGAGTATATAATTCTAGCCGGTTCGCTGCTGATGATATTCAGCATACTGGCAAGCAGAGTCGCAGGATCTTTCGGGGTTCCGTCCATGCTGATTTTCATACTCATAGGAATGCTCTGCGGAGCAGAAGGCCCCGGCGGAATCTTTTTCGACAACGCATGGTTCTCGCAATTCTTCGGAATCGTGGCTCTTTCCGTCATCATATTCGCGGGAGGACTCCAGACCAAGCTCTCAGTAATCAGACCTATAATATGGCCGGGCGTGGTTCTCTCGTCCGCGGGAGTTCTGATAACAGCCATACTGACAGGACTTTTCGCCTTTTACATAATCAAGATTCCCATACTTGAGGCTCTGCTTCTTGGCGCTATCGTATCCTCGACAGACGCGGCCGCAGTATTTTCGATTCTCGGACGAGGCACCAAGGGACTTCAAGAGAAGCTGAGGCCTCTGCTGGAGTTTGAATCGGGAAGCAACGACCCTGTGGCCTTCATGCTCACTGCCGGGCTGATACAGCTTATAACCACCCCCGGAAGTTCTCCTTGGATAATGATTCCAATACTGATCAAACAGGCGGTAATAGGCGTTGCGCTCGGTTACGGAATGGGCAAACTCATCGTCTACATGCTGCGCTCCATCCGCTTTGACTTTGAAGCTCTCTATCCTGTGCTGACGCTGGCGCTGATTCTCTTCACATACGGTCTTACAAGCACGCTTCAGGGAAGTGGAATTCTGGCGCTGTATATTGCCGGGATACTAGTTGGCAACAGCGATATCAATCACAAAGGAAGCCTTATAGAATTCACAGACGGAATCTCATGGCTGATGCAGATATCCATGTTCATCATCCTTGGACTTCTGGTCTTCCCGTCGCGCCTTCTCCCGTGGATGGCTCACGGCGCAATGATAGCGGCATTCCTGATATTCATTGCAAGACCGGTCAGCGTTTTTGCCGGACTGGCCTTCTTCAAGACTCCTGTCCGGGAAAAGCTGCTGGTCTCATGGGTCGGCCTGCGCGGGGCAGTCGCAATCATTCTTGCGACAATGCCGATGCTGGCAGGAGTTCACAGTGGAGACCTTATCTTCAATATGGTTTTCTTCATCGTGCTCTTCTCTGTTTTCCTTCAGGGAATGTCCCTGCCGTACATATCGGACTTCATAGAAAACTGCCCTTCCATTTTTAGAAAAAAGACTCCAAGCGCTCCTGAATCCTGAATCACCACTATGGAACACGACAAAAATATTTCTAAAGCATCTAGAAATATTTCTTAGAAAGCATAGTATTTTCTACAATCTTAGCTACAATAGGATATTGCCTGTTTTGTAAAAATGTGATATAAGATTAGAAAATAATTTCCCTATTGCAATAAAACGACAGGAGAAGCCCAGATGCAGAGACTTAAAAACCTATTCAGAACAGCGGCCTTTCTCGTTCCGCTGGCACTGTTTGGAGCTCCGGAACAGCTTTTTAAAATCACAGATGATATTCAAGCTGATAAGTATGGTGAGATTTCCGCGGCAGGAATCAAATTCGGAATCATCCATTATTCCAAGGAATGGCAGGGATCAGCCCAGAAATCATACACAGTAAAGCCGGAAAAATCTCCGTCCTTAGAAAACGGAGTTTACAGTCTCAGCGGCACATTTACGACAAAGAGCGGCAACTTCAAGATCAATGAAAACCTGACTGCAAAAGGCAAGTCTGCATCATATAATGTAAGTATCTCAAGTGCCGAGAAAATCTCAGCGAATGAGCTGGCACTCACAATGAGCCTTCCCTGTGACAAGTTCGTCGCTTCTGAAATCATGGTCGATGGAAAAAGCATCATCCTTCCCGACATTCTGGACGAAAAGACTAACGTCATCTTCAGAGCTGATAAAACTAATTCTCTCGAAATAAAAACAGCCGAAGGAATTCTCTGCTTCAAAGGAGAATTTCCTCTACTCGTTCAGGATGACAGAAAATATAATCTGAACAACTACACAATCCGCCTCGGTATGACTCCCAGAAGCGGAGAAATCACGGAATCATCCCTTAAACTGGACATATCGGTAAATCCCTATCAGAGCAAGGCTCTTGATATCAGTTCCGCAGTTAATCGCGGTTTTAAGGACGAAAAAGACGGTGACATGGAAGGCGGCTGGACAGATCAGGGAGCTGAAAACGATCTTCGCATGATCAAGCCGGGTTCCTATAAATTCGCCGGAATCAATTTCGACATCGTGAATCCCGAGAAAAACAAGGGTAAATCATGTATTGCGCTGAAAGGCTATGACCGTCAGTACTTCCCCGAATCCGCTACAGTCAAGCTCAATGGGGAAAACTTCAAATATCTCTATATCCTCCATGCTCTGGCATGGGGCGGCTCACAAACAGGCAAGCCTGTCGGAACTATCGAAATCAGCTTCAAGGACGGCACGAATCAGTCCCTTACAGTAGACAGAATGCAGGTCGGCGACTGGTGGAATCCGGTCAACCGCGAAAAGGGCTCCGTCGTCTGGACAGGCGAAAACAAAAGCGCCTATGTCGGTCTCTACATGAGCCAGTACGAAATCAATGACAAGCCAATTGAAGCAATCACATTCAAGAGCGCAGGCGCTCCGGTCTGGATGATTACCTCGGTATCAGGTTCAAGCGACAAAATACGTCTTCCGAAAAACCAGCCTTATTATGTTGTAACAGGCAGCGAATGGAAAGCCATTGACTACAACAAGGACATCGAAGCAGGCAGCGTACTGGACTTCTCCGGACTTCTCGATGCCCCCGCCGGAAAATATGGATATCTAAAAGCTGTCAACGGCAAACTCGCTTTTGAGAAAAAGACAGATACTCCGGTAAGATTCTATGGAACGAATTACTGCGGCAGCGCAAACTATCTTGACAAGGAATGGTGCGAACGCCTCGCCGACAGAATGGCAAGAACAGGCTACAACGCAGTCCGCTTCCACCACTTCGACGACGGACTTGTGCTCAAGAAGGACGGCAAATCTACAGAACTAAATCCTGAAAAAGCGGATCAGTTAGACTATCTTTTCTACGCTCTCAAAAAACGCGGGATATACCTGACAATCGACCTTTATATATCAAGAACACTTGTGAAAGGTGAAATCCCGGAATTCCCGGACAAGGCAATATGGAGAGAAAGCTTCAAGGGACTCGTCTTTGTAACTCCGTCAGTCATGAAGAACTGGGAAGCCTTCAGCAGCAATCTCCTGAATCACGTCAATCCCTATACCAAGCTTGCCTGGAAGGACGATCCGGCACTCATCTCTATAAGCCTCATTAATGAGGACACAATATTCTCGGAATGGAAAAGAGATCAGTTCATAATCGACATCTATCAGGCGAAATTCGAAGAATATCTCAAAAATAATAAGCTTTCATATTCAAATGTGGAACAGAAGGATAAACTCTTCACCAAGTTCCTGATCGAAACCTATAACGTCGCTTTCGACAGCATGAGAGCCTTCACCAAGACTCAGGATGTCAAATCTATGATATCCGACCAGAATATGTGGGACAACCTCACACTGGCTCCGACAAGAGCAAAATATGACTATGTAGACAACCATTTCTACTGGGATCATCCGTCCTTCGTGCTGATACCGTGGAAGCTTCCTGCCACATTCTCAAACCGCAGCATAATTAAAAGCGATGCCAGCCGAATCACGGGCTCCGCCAGTGCAAGAGTTCTCGGAAAACCGTACATGATTACGGAATTCGACTTTTCCAATCCCAACTCATGCAGCGCGGATGGCGGAGTACTTGTCGGTGCCTATGCAGCTCTTCAGGACTGGGATGGCCTCTTCCGTTTCGCTTATGCACACTCACAGAACAACATCAAAGAAACTTTGCCATCGAACTTCTTCGACACCTCGGTTGATCCGGTAAAAGCACTGTCGGAAAGAGCCGGAATCATGATGTTCCTCAGAGGCGACATCAAGACTTCCGACGTAACAGTGCCAATTGCCGTCAGCGAAAACTGTCTGGATTCCGAAGACATGCCCGACAGCAGCCCGGCTTCGCTGAACAAGCTCGCCCTCATGGTCAAGACAGGAGCCCTGCTTGTATCCGATAAAGGCGCAGCCAAGCTGCCTGCCGACTCAAGCGCAGTAGTCTATCTCGAATCAAAACTCAAAAACGCGGACTGGAAAAAGCCCGCATTCAAGTCTGACAGCAAAACGGACGCAGTAAAAGAACTCGTCAACGCAAAACTTTTAAAGAACGCAACAGCTGATCTTGAAAAGGGGATTTTCACCAGCTCAACAGGCGAACTGGAAATCAACAAGACGGCTGACAGTTTCAAGGCGGTAAGCCCGAAGAGCGAATCTCTGATCCTGCCCGAAAAGCTTTCCGGCTCCTGCAAAGTCATGAGCATAGAAAACAAGGGTAACAGAGCGGTATTCTATCTCGGATCAGTGGACGGCAAAGACCTTAAAGACAGCTCCCGTATGCTCTTGCTCCATCTGACAGACTGCCAAAACAGCAAAAGCAAGTTCGGAAGTCCCGAAATGACACTGCTTGAGGCTTATGGAGAAGCGCCTTATCTTCTGCGCAAAGGAGAAGCGGAAATCACGCTGAAAGGCGAGTTCTCAAAACACAAAGTCTATGCGGTTGATTGCGCCGGAAAAAGACTTTTTGAAATGCCTGTTGACAAATCGGCGGAATCTGTTAAAATCAAGGTAGAAACATTTACACCCAAAGGGTCTGTCATAGCATACGAAATCGTAAAGGAATGACAGTGTCATGAAAAAGTGCTTTACACTCATTGAACTTCTGGTTGTAATAGCCATCATTGCGATACTGGCAGCAATGTTGCTGCCGGCGCTTGGCAGTGCTCGTAAACAGGCGCGCGGCACAGCTTGTCTCGGCAACCTGAAGCAATCCATGACTTACGTGCAAATGTATCTGGACTCCTATCAATGGAGCATCGTAGGAGAAGGTGATCAGCACTATACATGGTCCGGTTCTCTATACCGGGCCGGTATGATTGACACTAACTCCACAAAAGCAATCAACTGCCCGGAAGCCAAAAAAGCTCCTTCCGTTACCGATGTAGAACTGTTGGGAAAATATTCCTTTGCAGGGAACTATCAGGGAATGCAAGTAGTAAATAACACTTACTATACCTCAGCTACGTTCCGAGTCACACTAGGAACAAACTACAGCGCACTCAATATGAAAGCGCTAAAAGAACCTTCCGGCTTTCTGTTTCTGGCAGACGGAAGAAACAACAGCGGCTATGCTGTCTCAAAATTCTATCCGATAGGCGCTTTCGGAGATTGGGGCTGCGGACCGTGGCGAGGACATTACAACAGATTCAACGCGGCATGGGGCGACGGTCATGTTTCCACTGTCGATGAAGCACTGATGCGGGCAAAAGTATGTCAACCCGCAATGATTTACTGGGCTCCTGAGCTAATTTCAAAAGTACTTTTTCGACAGATTTTTAATGAGTTTTTACGAGAATTTTGCTGTTTTTTGCGAGTTCCGTCGTAGCAGCGCTACGTCAAACGAGCAAAGGGCGGCAAAATACCGGAAAAAACATTAAAAGTCCGAAATACTTTTGCAATTAGCTCTCCTGAATAAAAATTACTACGGAAAGATATATCATGAAATTTTTGATCTACTCAATTCTTCTTTTCACCGCCATTTTCACGCAGGCGGCGGATGCAAATCTTATCATTGATCCGGCAAGCGGAAAACTCCGCGCCAAAACAGCCCCCGGCAACGGAGTAAGCGCTGAACTCAAGAACAATGAAGGCTTTATCACGATTGACGGAGGAAACAAGCAGTACCAGATGCCGATTCCGATTGCGGCGGACAGCAAATTTCTTCAGCTGAAAATGCGCATGCGTGTAAGCGGAGTCACCCCCGGCAAGGAGAGCTGGCAGAACGCCCGTCTTGCCATGCGTTTTTACGGCAAGGACGGCAAAGGAGTCAATCCATGGCCTGATGTATTCAGTTCAAAAGGCGACAGCGACTGGATCAACTGCGAACGTGTTTACACTGTGCCGGAAGGAGCAGTCAGCCTGATGCTGGAACCGGCAAATTTCGGAACGGCAGGGAAAGTCGAATTCGCCAATCTCAGCCTCTTCGCGATTTCAGAGGACAAGGCACTTAACATCGACGCGATGCCTCCGGCTTCTCTGACAGAAGATGGAATAGCGTCTCTTTCCGACGCATGGCGCTGCATCACTCCGAGCCGCGAACGTATCAGTCTTAACGGACTCTGGAAATTCCGCCCCGTTCTGCCGGGTGAAAAGGAATCGACAATTCCTGCAGTCGGCTCAGGCTGGGGTTACTTCAAAGTTCCCGGCGCATGGCCGATAAAGGAAAACGGCATGCGTTTTTATCTCTCTCCACAAATCACAGCCAAGCTCAAACTCAATGATCTCAACAGCGCTTGGTATCTCCGTGAAATAGAAGTTCCGGCCAACTGGAACGGACGGAAGATTCTGCTCACTGCAGACATGATTCAAAGCTGCGCAAAGATATTCGTTGACGGAGCAGAAACAGCCGAACTGTATTATCCCGGCGGAGAAGTTGATCTTACAGGAAAACTCATTCCCGGCAAGAAACAGAAACTTGCAATTCTCATAAGCGCAAATCCTGTCGAAAGCGCAAATTTCATGGCTCCTGAACGTCTTATCAAACTGGCGACTGAACTCGCGAACCGCGGCATAACGGGCGATCTCTATCTTGAATCCCGTCCCGTAAATGCCAGCGTTTCCGATCTGTATGTCGTTACGTCCTTCCGCAAGCAGGAAATCGCTTTTGACACCGGATTTGTAACGCTTCCCGCCGGAACTTATAAGCTCTCTGCGGAAATCAGCGATGCTGTCAACGGCAAAACAGTCAAGAATTTTGAATCTGAAGCATTCAAAACAGACGGAAAAGCGGGCTTCCGCCATACATTCTCCGGCAAATGGAGCGATGCTAAATTATGGGACACCGACACGCCGGAAAATCTTTATGTCGCAAAACTCCGTCTTCTGGATGAAAAAGGAACTCTGCTGGACGAATTTCTTCCTCAGGAATTCGGCTTCCGTGAATTCTACATTGAAGGACGCGACTTCTATCTTAACGGCAAAAAAATCCACCTGAGAGCGTTAGTAACCAAAACACCGCAGGAATCCGATTTCGGTTCTGATGTATGGATTGAGCATCTTGTTAAGGCTTCACGAGGATTCGGAGCCAATTTCCTGATCGGCTGGAACTACAGCTTCACACCCGGCGTATTCTCCTATATCGACGGCTTTCATAAAGGCTGCTCGAAACGTGGAATGCTGACATCTCTGACTCTGCCTCATTTTAAAGATTTCGAGCCGGGACTGGAAAAACCCGAGCAGGCGGAAGCTTATCGCCGTCAGGCGGAGCACCTGATCCGCCGCTATCAGAACGTCCCCGGCGTAATCATGAACGTCATGAATCACAACGCAACGGGCTACATGGGCGACCAGAATCCTCAGCGTCTAGGCACTTCATACCGTCCGGAACAGGCAGTTCCTTCAAAGACATTGACCAAGAGAGTTCAGGCCGAACTTGCCGAAAAAATCGCTAAACAGCTTGATCCGATTCGCCCGGTATATCATCATGAGAGCGGAAATCTCGGCGATGTTTTTACTCTGAACTGCTATCTTAACTGGTCTCCTCGTCAGGAACGCGGCGACTGGCTCGAAAACTGGTCTAAAGAGGGCGTAATGCCGGTATTCTTCGTCGAATGGGGCATGCCTCATGTCGCAAGCTGGTCAAGTTTCCGTGGACCCGCCTTCATCTGGCGCAGCGCAGGACTTCAGTGTCTCTGGGTCAACGAGTTCAACGCTGCAATGCTTGGCGAGGAAGTTTACCGCAACAGCGAAGCCAAGGAAAAACTATACGCGCATCAGGAAAAACTGATAAAGGGCAATAAAGAAACCTTCTTCAGCGCGCTGGGAGGAAATAATATTCTCAACAACGTTGAAGACGTCAACAGTGTCCGAGCCTATTACAACGAACGTGTATTCCGCAACCTGCGCTACTGGGGAATCTCAGGACTCCTGCCCTGGGATCAGTTTGCATGCTGGAACTGGGCGGCAAGAGGCAAAGGTGCCGGAAACAACCCGGATGCCTTCCGTAATCTGAAAAATCCGGGTCTTGTACCGGATATACTTCTGGCTCGCGGAGAATATATAAACAATCCATTTACAGAATATAGCCTCAGCACAACAGGCAAGGCGGTTCACGAGAACTTCACCGAATTCATAGGCTGGATTGGCGGTAAGCCGGGCGAAGTAACCGAAGAAGGACATAATTTCATCCCCGGCGAAACAGTGAAGAAAACTCTTG
>JAKJHH010000090.1 GCA_022703965.1 Verrucomicrobiota bacterium | reverse complement strand
TAGAGTTCATCGCCTAATTCTACCGCTTCAAAGCTGATGCCGCGAGTCCCAGCTAATTATTCATACCATCTCCTTTTGAATGTATATCTAGTTAATAAACTAGACGCAAAGTCAAAAAAATCAAGAACTCAAACAAAAAAACTTTAAAAAAAATTCAAACTAGTTAAAATCGTCAAAAGGCCAAAGTAAAGAGACCGTAAAACTTACGGTCTTTTTTCGTTCAGGGCGTGATGCATGCGGGTCATGAAGTCGCTGTTTTTGAACTGTGCGCTCCAGTCTCTTATGACGATCCAGCCGCCGAAACGGATTATGCTGTTGCGCCATTTTTTGTACCAGATTCTCCAGCCATAATGCAGGTTGTGCAGCCAGAATACCAGCACGGGGAAGGACAACGTGTAAAATCCTACCGAGAACATGTACTTGAAGCGATAGAATCTGCCCATGATTTTTCGTGTCGCGGCAAGCATTTCGTCCGCTGTCATGGGAGCGTCAGGAATGAAGAGCGGGAAATTGCCGTCGTAATATTCGAGTCCTACAAGCTCCTTCGAGAAAATTCTGTTTTCCTCTTTCAGACGACTGGTCATTTCCGTTCCGGGCAGGGGAACCGGCAGAAGCACCTGAATCGTGTCGATTCCGGCTTTTTTTATGAATGAACGGAAGTGTTGCACTCTTTCCTTGGCCGGCATGCTGAAGGCGGCTTCTTTCTGCATTGGATAGCCGAATATGAACATGCCGTGTATCATGAAGCCGTATTTGTGATATACATGAGCCATTTTGATCATGTCTTCGGGTTTCAGATGCTTTTTCATTGCGGTGAGTTCTTCGGGTATGGGAGACTCAAAGCCTATGGCGACAACTCTGATTCTGGCATCGCGCATGGCTTCGAGAAGCTCTGTATCGCGTGATTTATCAAGCCTTATCTGCACTGTTATGAAAAACGATCTGTGTGTGCTGTCCTGATATTTCTTCAGCATTTTGCAGAGCTTAAGCGTTCCTTCTCTGTCCTGACCGAAAAGGTCGTCCACGATGAAGAAGTCTGAGGCGTTCCAGCGTTCCGCTGCGGACATGAACTGTTCCATAAGCCGCTCCGGGCTTGCGTAGCGGGCTTTTCCTTTTACGGTGCAGAATTCGCAATCCATGCCGCAACCTCTTACACGTGAGACCGGAAAGAGGCTTATCTTTGCGTAGCGAACAAGTGAAAAGTCAGGAATAGGGAATTTATCGAAGCATTCAAGAGGAGTTCTTTGAACTGTCTTGAATACAGTTCCGTTTTCGAGAAAAGCGAGCCCTTTGATTTCTTTGAGAGATTCTCCTTTAGCTATTGCGGGGAGAGCTTCGGCGATGGTTTCTTCGGCTTCGCCGAGCATGAGCAGGTCAATTTTGCTTTTCAGTCCTTCTTCGATTGTTTCGTCAGTGAAGTGCTGACCGCCCGCGATAGTGTAGACTCCCATTTTTTTATATTCTTCCGCTATCTGATAGAGGCGCGGGATTGTGCTGCTGAGTCCTCCGTAAAAGCCGACAATATCGGCAGGACGCAGTTCCTGAAGGAGTTTATGATCCGGCATCCCGTCTTCATTTCTGGGCGCGAATCTTCTGTAGTTGTTTTCATCGATTACTTCAACATCCCAGCCGGGCATTTTGTTGACAACACTGGCGATCAGCACAGGGCCGAGGGCAGTCGTCTTGCGGGCTATTCTGGAGTAGATATTGAAGGCCGGATATGACGGTACGACTATTCTGAGGCGGTATCTCCTGCCCGTCCCGTCATCCTGAGATTTTCTTTCTGCGGACATGGCGTGATCTCCGATCTTTATTATGATGTCATTACCCTATCCCCTTGCACCGATATATACAAGCTTTTTCCGTCTTGCAAGCTTTGTCGAAGCTTTCCGGTTTCGCGAGTTTTTGAGGGGCATTGAATACAAAAAAATTGCAAAGCTCACGATAAACAAATATGAAGATGCAGACAGTTGCTTTTCACGCGCTATAGTCGGAAAATGCCCGTTGTTCATGAATAAAGGGGGGATGCTCAAAATTTCACGAGCTTTGAATTTTATCCAGCTTGCATATTGGCTTTCATGGAGTGATCTTTCATACGGAGGAATAATGACTGTTGAACTTATAACAATTAGCTTGCCTGAAACAGAGGCTCTTCTGGAGTCCGCTGGCATCTCGCTGTCTTTCCGTGGAATTCCTGCTGCCGAGGGGGCTGTCGGCCCTGATTTCGTGCTTGCTGCCGGACTTTCCAGATATCGCGGAGGCGAAGACTGGTTTTTCTGTGCCGAAAGGCTTTTCTATCTTTCCGATGAAAACATAATAGTCGGTTCCGCGTGCTGGAAGGGCTTTCATAATTCCGGAGCATTGGAAATCGGCTATGGAGTAGTTGAAGCCTTCCGAGGACGTGGAATCGCCTCCGAAGGTCTGGCTCTCATGCTTGCCGAATTGCGTGAGACTGGACATATGATTCCAGTCTCCGCTGAATCTGCCGTTGACAATCCTGCCTCCGCTCGAGTTCTCGAAAAGAACGGCTTCATTCGTCAAGGCCGCCGCTGCGATCCCGAGGACGGCCTGCTCGACTGCTGGATTCTCAAAACTTAATGTCTGGATTTTCCAGTTCTCCGACTTTCCGTATTAAAGATTTTATCCGGCTGAGGCAAGACGCTTTTCCTTATCCGCTGGGACAAGAATAAAAGACTCGCTGAAAACAGGCTTTTTCAAGCATGGCAAGCGTGTTTTTCTGAGGGAAAACGGCGAAGCGCAAAGTCCCGCAACTTGCTCGGAAAGATAGTTGAGTTTGACAACATCCTCGGAAAATCTTGTGGAGACGCTATTGAGAAAGGCAGACTGTTCCTCGTTTTCTTTTGAAATGGCTGTCAAATCCTCAATTCCAGACTTTATTTCATTTATTCCGCAACGAATCTGAGACGCAGTTTCACAGCCTGTGCTGGATATCATCATTGTTAAATGCCCGATATCGGCGGCAATAGATTTAAAGAGACTGCTAACAGATTCACTGTGCTGTCTGGCTTCATCTGCATTTGCTACGGAGGATTCGATAAGAGACGCTGTTTCTTTTGCAGCATAGGCACAATGTCCGGCCAGACGTCGAACCTCCTCCGCGACGACGGCAAAACCCTTTCCGGCTTCTCCTGCTCTAGCAGCTTCAATGGCAGCGTTCAAAGCAAGGAGATTGGTCTGAAAGGCTATCTCATCTATCGTTTTCAGAATCTGGGATGTTGCTTGAGAGCTACGGCAGATTTTTTCCATCACCTCGTTCATGCCGTTAACAAGGACAGTTCCTTTCGAGGCAGATTCCGAAGCCGATGCGGCACGCTCACCAGCCAAAGACGCATAACTTGAGTTTTTCTCCGTCATATCGGAAATTCCGCTCATATTGTCAGAAATATTATCAAGTCCGTCGCACTGTTTTGCGGATGAACCAGAAATAGCTTGGCTGGCAACGTTTAGTTTTCCCGATGATTCTTTTACATGCAAGGCCACATTTGAAAGCACATCTGATAGTTCTCTCAGAGATGATTTTATGCTCCGGCAAATCACAAAGCCGGTCAGGACAATTATAATTACAACAGCGCACATCAAAGAGTAAGTCCAAAGGCTTCTGCTGTCAATTGATGCCTGTCTTGCTGTGAGCATTTGCGAAAGCGCGGCAGAGCTCTGGCTCCATACCGTAAATGATTCTTTAAAAGACGATTCAAGAGCATCATAGAGCTTTTCTTGTGTTATTGCTCCGTTTGTAAAAAGGTCGACCTTCGTAGCGAAGTCAAGCATCTTCTTATCCAAGCAGGCAACTGAGGCCGGGAGATTTTTCTGAAGGATTTCAGACAGCCCATGGAAAGAGCCGTCGTTATCCAGCGCTTTTTTCAGGCTGGAGTGAACTCGTACTTTATCTCCGTTTTCAAAAGAATTGAGCTCGACGGTAATCTTCAGTTTATCCTTGAAGTCAAGATACTCGGCAGCATAGGATTCTGTTAGCAGAAATGAAAAGAAGAGAAGTCTCTGCTGCATCTCAGGCAAGGCCAGAAGGCTGAGATCCATCATGTAATATGAGTCCAGATCAGGATCGAGAATAAGCCCCGATTTATAAGCATTGCGTCCCGTCAGGCAAAGAATGATTGAGTTGAGCTCACGAAATGAGGCATGTCTGAGATCCAGTTTCTGACTGCGCCAATTTTTTTTGAAGAGCTCCCATTTTGACCTCAAGACTTCGAGATTAGCCGGATTTCCAGCTGTCCTTTCGATTTCATCCTTTGTCGGAAGAAGCATGCGAGCCTCGTTCCTAGGCAGATTTTCCAGTTTGTGCAAGACCAGATCAATCTCATTTTCCAGTTTCTGGAATGAGGCCTCTGGAATTTGAGCTCCGGAGGCGAGACGGTCTGTTTGAATTGCATAGAGAAACATTTTTTCATTCAGGGATTGTATTGCGGATAAAACTGCGTTGCCGCGCAGCTCATCCGAGCACAAACGAGTTTCCCTGCCGACGGTGTTCCATCCCAGATAGAAGATTGCTACGCAGAATGGAACCAGAAATGAGCTGAGCAGAAGCAAAAGCTTCCCCGATACGGTTTTAAATGCCATTAAGAACCCCTCCTTAATTGTATGGAAATGACAATATTAGGGTTCTTGTTAAGCTTCAATTTATTTAGGGTTAGATAAAAATTAGATTTATGTTAGGAACTGCGGCTTGCTTGATGGTTTTGAGCTCAAAATTCAAGCTTGAGGAAAATAGAAAGAATTATTCTTGCAGACGAAAAGAATGCGGATTTGCATTCTTTTCGCCACTTTGAACAGTTTTATCAGTGATTTTGCAAATGCGTCACTATATAGTTCATTTAAGCTCGATGTGAGACAAGAATAGATTGGCAGTTTATTTTCTGACAAGCTCAAAAAACGGAGTCGGACCGTTTTTCAACGCTCCTGTATCAATCTTTATATTCAGAGTGTTTTCTGTGTGTTTGAGCTCAAGTTTTTCTCTGCGCGCGCCGTCAAAACCGAGAGCGTAAAGTTCAAACTCTGCCGCATTATTCAGAGTCAGATCAGCTTCCAGCCTTCCCGTTTTCATCAATATCGGAAGCTTTCCGAGATTAATGAGCGTAACCCGGTCTTTTGAGAGTTCCATTTCACTGTTTACGGTATCACTTGAATAGATAAGTACAATTCGACGACTTTCCTTCAAATCTTTCTGATCTACTGTACAGGCGGCTATCAGAGCAGGAACGCTGCTGGACAGAATTTTCAATCTGCGGAGAGTTTCGCTTTTTCCTGCGTCAAGTGTAATTGCTTCCGAGCGCGCGGTAGTGAGCTTCATCAGTTTTTCTTTAGAGCGCAGCTCAATTTCCATCGTGTCACTTTGGAATATTCCATTTGCCGGATTACTGATATTAGCTTGAGGTAGAATTCCGTTTTTCCTCATTTCATCTGCAAGCGCTGTCAATGAGAATTTACCGTTGCTATCGGCTTTGACGGTGTTGAACCAGTCGGATGAGACTATTTCCGATGCACCTGACGGCAGGATTGTCATTTTTGCTTTTTCCCTCTGAGCCAGTCCTTTCGGACGCGGCAATTGCGGGAAGCTGATATTGAATCCGCAAAGAAGCGCGATCCTACTCTGCTCCGACGCGATTGCTTTTGTGCTGTTACAGCTGTTTTCGAGAAATTCCATAGGAACTGCCAGTTCCAGCCGCTGTTCTGACGCTTTGACATCGCCTCGGGCAAAAAGACAGGCGGCCAGAAATTCGTTGGCTCTTCCTACGGGAGAGCGTCCTACTGAAAAATCAATGTTTGTCCGAGATTGGAACTCAACAGGATTGCAGTGTATGAAGACCGCATCAAAATTCTGCAATGAAGCATAAGCGGCGAAGAGAAGTCCGTCTTCATGCTGATACTGATTCCAGAACGCATGGTTATGCTCAGTTACGAAGATCGGACGGTCTCCGAAATTGGACGTGTTGATAGTACAGAAATATGAGGCTTCATCCTCGACTGAGCTGTTTTGACGGCATTTTGAGCCTGCTTTTGAAAAATTCGATGGATGATTGAAGTATCCGTTGACAATGGATGTCTGCGAACATTCGTAGCTTGCCGCCAGACTGCCGAGTCCGTAATGAGCATTGAACTGCGAAGTAAGTCCTTTATATCCTGCTGTTCTGACAATATCTTCAGCCCATAGTGAAAAATCACGCGTCAGCGAGTTGCAGAATAGCGCAAAGTCATTGGCTTTGAGTCCGCTGCCTTTGATTCCGTTTGGTGACTTTATGTTTTCAAAACTTTTGATATCAGATTCTTTCCAGGCTGAAGCTAAGGACTCAGGGCTTTGATATTTTTCTTTGAGCCAGTGCTGGAAGCGCTGATCACAAAGAGCGCGTCCTTCCTGAGAAAGTTTTCCCGGAGTTCCCATTCTAGAAAGCCCGAGTTCCATTTCATTGAAGAATTCCAGACTTGCGATCACTGGATCATCTTTCCAGTGCAGTCCTGTGTAAGGATTGACGTGATTTAGAAGTTCCTCTGTTCCAGATTTCCAGCTTGCACGCAGTTTATCATCCCCGAAAAGCATTCTGGCTTTATTGTCATCGCGTCTGTTGAACGTTTCGCCCCAAGGATCTTTAAGATAGAGTCCATATGCGGCAAGAATTACATGCAGATAAATCCCGTTTTCGCGGCATTTCGCAAGAAGATAATCGGCTTTATCCATAAGCTCAGGGTCAATGCTGTTGTCTTCTTTCAGGCAGATGTCGTCAAAACTCGTTCTGATAAAATTGTAGCCTTGAAGTCTGGATGCTTTACAAAGAGCATCAACCTTGCTTTTCCATTCTTCACTTGTACCGTTGAAACGGACTGTACCGTTGAACCCGAAAAGTCGGAACTGCTTTTCGGGATTCTCCATGCGTGCTATTTTGCCGGACGGGGATATTATCAGTCGTGAGACTTTACGATTTTCAGAGCTTATTGAACTTAAATCAAGTGCACTGTCCTGCTTGACTGTCAGGTCGCTCATATCCACAATTTTCCAGTCTGAGTTTGCGGTGAATTTCAGGCTTTCTTCTGGCTTTTTTGAAACAGCGGCTGATGAGGCCGGACTTCCATAGACAAAACGCCATCCGGCAGAGCCGCTCAGAACTTTCACTGCCAAAAGATTTTTTCCTGCTTTTACCGGGCATGTGAAGGTATGGTCTTCCGGCAGAAATCTGTTGCTTCCGTTTCCGCTGTTTATTGTGGAGAATACTTTCTGACCGTTGAGATATATTTCCATCCACCAGTCCGCCGAGACTCCGAGGCGCATGTTGCCTGCATTTGCGCACTTGAATTCATTATAAATGACTGCGCAATCCTGTTCATTTGAATAGCCGGCTATTGCAGCAATATCAATTTTTTCATTTTTAGCTGTAATTTTTTGAGGCAGAATTATTTTCCCGTCTGCCGTTTTCAGTTCCGCAGGGATTTTGTCGAATTTTTCAGGTGCATTTGCCCGAATGAATACTGTCCATTCGGGGGAAAGAATAGCTGAATTTACGTTTTCTTCCGCTCTCAGTTCGGCGTTTATACAGCAGAAGAAGGCAATGGAAATTAGAAGGGAAAATACTTTCATAGATGGCTCCTGAATGAACGAGGATCAGTTTGTCTTGGGATAATAAAAATAATCATTTGTTGCGATTGCAGCTCCATCGCATTTTCCGCCTGACTGACCGTTAAGCAATATGCTGCGTGTCTGCCAACTGACATGGGCATCCGCCCAGAGATTATTCCAGCCTGTGCGATGTTTTGGAGCGGAGAAGTCCCAGCCCCAGCTTGGCGGTTGTATGGAAGACCCGTACCATGGCGTTGCGGTGGGCTCGGATGGCAGTGGTGCTGTTGCGTCGCCTATAAGCAGAGTTTCACTTATCTGGACAATGGAAGAGATATTGCGACGGCGCTTTTTATCGCTGCTGCCGTCAAGGGAAACCAAGCTACCTGTCATGTAATTCCATGCATATCCTCCGCTGTAATTCAGGCTGCCTGAGGATGCAATAAGATCGTTTTTCAGCTCCGGACAGCGAAAAGAGCCTTGCCATGCCCATGTGCCTGCCAATGCCATCTCGCTCTGGCCTTTCACCAGATATGGCGCCAGATAGGCTTTCCAGCCTGCAAGATTGTTGGCGTTTACATAGTTGTCGTTTGTGAGAAGCCAGCCGTTGTAATCACTTGAATAGCAGGTAAGAGCTGTTCCCTGCTGTTTCAGGTTGGATGAGCAGGAAATACTGCGAGCCATGCTTCTTGCATTTCCGAGCGCCGGAAGAAGCATGGCTGCCAGAATTGCTATAATTGCTATAACAACCAGAAGCTCAATTAAGGTGAAGTGTGCAAGTCTTCTTTTTCCTTGTTTTATTCTGGTATATGTTTCCATTTTGCCGGGGTTCCCTCTTTGATCTGTTTATTTTAACTAAATTTTACAGTATGCAGTTTGATAAAACACGACTTTAGCTTGTATTTTTATAAGTAAAAGTAAAAAAACATAAGGAAAGATAAAAAAATGCGGATTCTCGACGATTTATCTATTTTTGAATCGCAAAAGGCACAGCTTCTGTTTCGTCAGTCGCGCTCTTCTGTGTCTAATTACGGGACATCGCCGCAGTCGCTTATAACTTCTATTGACTCGGCAGGTCTTGAAAGTCAGTCTCTCTATTGTTGTGATATACGTAAATCGACAATCAGGGAGAAGTTCTTTCAGCGTCGGCGCAATCAGAGTTTCTTGTCAATAGAATATATTTGCGAAGGTGAAATCTATCTTCGCGGCGGACAACGGAGTTATGTCGCGGAGGCCGGGGATATTTGTCTTCTTCATCCATTCCGGAACAACGATCTTCTCTATCTGCCTTCCAAGCCTTGTGTGAAATACGGTTTGGTCATAGAGGGGGTTGCTTTGATTGAGATTTTGAAGATTCTGCGTCTGGATTCTCTGGATACGGTTAATATCAGCGACGGAGAGGCATTGGAGGAACTTTTTGGCAGAATACGGCGTTCTTTGAAGAATGTATCTAAAGCGGAATGCCGGAATCAGATGACCGGGCAGATTTTTGAATTGTTTCAGATGATTGTAAACGCAAAACGTGAAGAACCTCATTCTGATAAGGCTGTGGCAATAAAAACTTATCTGGAGCGGAATTTTACAGCTCCGTTGAATATGAAAACTCTTGCGGCTGAATTTCAGCTGAGTCTGCCGCTCTTCAATAAATGTTTTTCCGATTCCTTTAAACTTACTCCCTATCAGTATCTTATCAGGTTGCGGATGTCCCATGCAGTAAATCTCCTTAGCAGAGGGACTTTGAGCATCAAGGAGATCTCAGAGCAATCTGGCTACAACTCGCAGTTGCATTTCTCTTCTGAATTTCACAGGATATACGGAGTGTCCCCTCGTGAATTCCGGAAATCTTTTTGATATGACTGTCGGCGTTGCGGTTTTGCGGTAATGCGTCAGTCTCCTTTATAATGAGTTGGATTTAAACCACGAAGCGCACGAAGTCCACGAAATTTTTAAGAAGCAGATGCTATTTAGAGGAAGATTTGACTGGTAGTGCCGTCAGCTTAAGCGCTAGTCAGCATGAAAAATACACGAAAACAGAAGACGGTGGATTTTTTTTGAACATTGAATATCAGTTAAAAGATCAAGCATTATGGGCACATATCTTCATTAAACTGTGGCATAATTAAATCAAATTCAACAAAAAGACTATGCCCAGATGCAATGCGCCGCATCTGGGCATAGTCTAATGTAAAAATCAGAAAAAATCAAGTGCGGTAAAGAGAAAATTAAAACAGCCTTTGGGGATCAAGGGGATTTCCAGTTCCTTATTTTCTCTGAAAATAGCCCACCATAAGTATTTTTGAGCTTATAAGTATGAGTTCAAAAACATTGAAATTATAGATTCTTTCACAGTCATCCCATAAAAAGTAAAATGCGAAGCATTTTAACAGAGTGCAGGAATTCATTCCTGCCCGCCGAGCGGCGGAAGAGCGATCTTCCCTCCCTCCATCGTGTACTCTGGAAATACCCAATTCCGATTTTTATGTTTTGCAAAAGCTTTATATTCTAAGCTCAATACAAGCTTTTTTACTTTATTTTTTCAGTTTCCTATGGGATGCCACTGAGATTCTTTGTTCTTTTCTATTTATGACTAGCGCTTAAGGTGTCGTCGCTACCCGTTTTCAGCTTCTTTCCGTGCGCTGAGCGAAGCTGAAGCACAGTACATGGGTGAAGGACTAGAGACCTTCTTTGCTTGCGACTATGTCGCGTTGTAGCTAGAAAACTAAAGCATTGCGGGTTTTGCAGTGATCTTCGGAATATTATTTTCGAGCAGTGTTGACAAATTAAAAACAGTATGGTATAATTTGAAGACACGAGGCATCAAGATAAGGACGAACATGAAAATCAGTAGAAAATTCATAGCGGAACAGGCCGGAGTATCCCCTACAACGGTCTCGGATGTCATGAACAGGAATCCTAAAGCCCGAATCAGCAGCGAAGTGGCGGCGAAAGTCCGCGAAATCGCTGAAAAATACGGCTACAGTCCGGATCAGTCCGCTCGAGCCCTTGTTACAGGTCGCACCTACAATATCGGAATCATATACAGAGAAACAATCGCAACCGTTTTTGATGACCCCTTTCGCGCCAGCATACTGAGGGGAGTTGAAGAATCAATTGATGAAAACGCCTATAACCTTGTTTTCGTGTCTAATATGACAGATGCTTATCCGTCCGACTCCTTCAGACGCTGCATCTGCGGAAAGAGTGTGGATGGTATTTTAGCCTTCGGACCGATGTCGGATATTATGGTGGATATGATTCATAATAAAGGAATTCCATGCGTTTTTATGGATTATCTTTTCAAGCATAGACAGGAAAATTGTGTGTTGCCGGATAACTTTCAGAGTACATACAAGGCTGCAAAATATCTGATTGGTTGCGGCTGCAAAAAGATATGGTTTTTATTTGGAACCCTGCACTTTTTTCATATAACTAACGAAGAGCGTCCGGCAGGCTATGCGGCTGCTATGGATGAGGCTGGCTTGAAAGCTGAAATTCTGGAAGTTTCACCACGTGCGAATCTTACTAAAGATATGATGCTTAAAATTTTCGCCGAAAAGGGATTTCCAGATGCAATTATGACTGCCGGTGATAAAATAACAATGGGCGCCTATCTGGCAATACAGCAGATGAAGCCGGAACAGCTAGAAAAAACCCGTCTGATAGGCTTCGACGACCTTCCTTGTCTGGCTCAACAGAAACCTGCAATATCGGCAATACATACAAACATCGACGAAATCGGCAAAGAAGCGGTAAAACTGCTCATGGCACGCATAGAAAATCCTCTGCTTCCGCCTCAGGTTCATCGCCTGTCGACAAGTCTGGTCATCAGAGAGACCTGAAAAGCAAAGAACTGAAGACACGTAACATCTTTTAATAATAAAGGATTTATAAATGAAAATATTCCAAACGGCAATTTGCGCGATACTGCTCAACGGCACAATCGCCTCAGGGGCGGACATCTTTTATGTCGACAACAGCATTGGAAACGACTCATATAGCGGAAAAAGCGAAAAAATCGCTGCGGACGGAAAAAACGGTCCGTTCTCCAGCATCGGACAGGCTTTTAAAGCGGCAACGGAATCATGCCGCATTGAAATCAAAAATACAGGAATTCCTTACAAGGGCGGGAACGCGCTTACAAAAACAGGCGGAACGAAAGAGAATCCTCTTGTTATTGAGGGCAACGGCGCGGAAATATCCGGTCTTGGTATAATTCCGCCTGAAAAGCTTCAGAAGGAAGCGGAATACATATATTCAACAGAGTTCTATCCAATGAGCAATATGCTGAAGGGTTATACAAAAATTCAGCACTGGATAGATTCTCCGGAAATCTGGTTCATGGACGGGCAGAAAGCGCCCAACTGTAAAAGTCTTGAGGAACTGAAACAGAAGCCCGGCGCTTTTTTCTGGGATAAGGCAAACAAAAAAGTCCTGATACATTTTCCTGCGGGGAAAAGCCCGGCAAATACAAAGATTGAGATTCCGGTATACAATACTTCAATATGCATTAACACAAATTATGTTGAAGTCAGCAATCTGAAATCAAGATATTCATGGAACGACGGCTTCGACACTCATGGAAAAGGCAGAAACATAAAGTACAGAAATTGCGTCGCAAGCGACAACTGCGGACAGGCTTTTTCAGTTCACGATACGACAAGTGCCTTCTATGAAAACTGCATTGGATTCCGTAATGCCAGCACAGGTATCACGAACGTAAATAAAAGCTATTCTCTTTTCAGAAACTGCGTGATATCGGACAACACCTTTGAGTCCGGCATACTTGGACTTGAGGATTCTACAACGGTGTTTGAGTCCTGTCTTATAACTGGAAACAAGCCGTTTGAGCAGATCTGGCAGTATAAGAATTCCGTGCTGATTTTCGTCAACTGTTACATAAGCCCTGAGGACAAGAACAGAGGAATTCTGAATCTTGAACGCGGCAGGGCGATATTCGACAGATGTACCTTTACTAATGCCCTCTTCCTTGCAAGCACAAATGCGAAAAGCAGCGGGGAGCTCATAATAACGAATTCGATCATCAAGGATGTCCGGAAAATCGTATATCTGCATAAGGAATTTCCAGGCAAAATCGTGATGAAAAACAATATCATAAGCAAGGGCTCCGTCATTGAAAAATCCGGTGAACAGTTCAGTCCTGACAAATGGAATGGCCTGATTGCTGAATCTGAAAACAATCTTGAGACAGATAAAATAATCCAGAACAGCGTATATAGTTCAGCGTGGATAAAAACAAATTCTGACATCGATTTCCAGCTCGAAGACGCAATGAAGGAACTCATACCGGCAGAGTCTCTGCTCAACAGAAAAGCGGAAGGAAAAGCCGGAGCAGATATAAAAGAACTTGCAGAAAAATATGAAGTATTAAAAAATAAGGAGCTGAACAAATGAAGCAATCTCTATTCACAGGACTCGCGGCGCTTGTGCTGACGGTATTTACCGGCACTATCGCGTCTGCCGCAGATCAGGATATCGCCGCGATGATCGAAAACGCGGCTCAGGGAACAACTCTCAAGATCAAGCCAGGAACTTATACGACAAAAAAGACCATTCAGATTGTCAACAAGAAGGATCTTGTAATAGATGCCGCGGGTGTAAAACTCGTAGTTACGGATCACGTCAACGCAATCAATATAGCTGACTCCCAAAATATCACGCTCAAAGGGATGAGTTTTGACTACAATCCGCTGCCGTATACTCAGGCGACTATCACAAGCATAGATTACGCAACCGCAAAAATCGAGGCTGATATACATAAAGGCTATCCGGATATCAATGAGTTCAAGAATCAGGGCACAGTCATGGTTTTCGACGGCAAAACACGTCTCTGGAAACGTGATGTCTACGGATTCTATAATGCCGACATCAAGAAAAACGGCGACAGAAAAATTTCTGTTGATCTCAAGCATAAGGATCTTAAAATTGATCCTATCAAGCCCGGTGATATGATCGTCATCGAACAGAGGAAAATAGCTGGACTCAATCTGGTCACCAGCAAAAACGTCACGCTTGAAAATCTGACGATTTACTCCGCCCCCGGCATCGCAATTATCGGACGCTACATGAGCGGAGACCAGATCGTCAACGGAATCAAAATCACACGCGGCTCGAAACCTGAAGGCGCAACTGAAGAGCGCCTCTACAGTACAGGTGCGGACGGCATTAATTATGCCTATTGCCGACAGGGGCCGATCATCACAAACTGCGATATCGGATTTATGGGCGACGACGGAGTAAATCTTCACGGTACAACAATGCCCATATATAAAATTGAATCTGATAGTTCAGTTATTCTTATGAGACCTCAGGGCGGCAGTCCTGTTGTTCAGTTAGTTGAAAACGGAGACAGAGTATTAGTGCTCAAGCCTGACAGCTTTGCGACAGCAGCAGAGGGAATTCTTGAAAGCCTTGAACGCACTGAATCAAAAGCTCCGACAGAGGCGGAATCTCAGGATATCGTAAAATACTATCCCAGCACAGCCGGGAGAACATATGACAAAATCAGTTTTTACAGGCTCAAATTCAAAGGCCCCGTCAAAGCTGAAGTCGGACAGTATATAACGGTTCCGGCGATCAATTGTCCCGGTTTCGTCATCAGGAATAACTATTTCCATGATCATCGCGCCAGAGGACTCCGCATCATGGCTCAGGACGGTGTGATAACTGAAAACCGTTTCGAGCGGACAGGACAGAGCGCAATTTCCGTCGGTGCGGAATTCAACTACTGGCGTGAAGCCGGATGGGTTAAAAATGTCGTGATCTCGAAAAACGATATCAAGGATGCCGGAGTTCATCTTGATGCAACAAGCCCTTGGGCTTATTCCTGCGGAGCCATCAGCATATTCACGTTCAGAGGCAAGGATAATCCGCCTATATATCCAGGACACGAAAACATCATCATAGATTCCAATAAAATCAGCACATGCGGTTCTGTTGCTCTTCATGCCTACGGAGTCAAAGGTCTGATTCTGACCAACAATCAGGTCGAAAATGCCATGACCCGTGATGTCAGCGCGACAGGCTCGGAAAAAGGATTCTCTCTGACAAAGCCGTTCATGATTCACGACTCCTATGATATAATAGACAAGAACAACACGGTGAAATAATATGAAGATCATGCGGTTTACGCTTATTGAATTGCTGGTTGTCATTGCGATCATCGCCATACTTGCCTCCATGTTGCTCCCGGC
>JAKJHH010000008.1:7510-44307 GCA_022703965.1 Verrucomicrobiota bacterium | reverse complement strand
ATTTTAAACCTAATGCGCGCTTCAGATCTTCTGCCTCAAATTTTGAGCCTATAACAAAAACACGGTCGTGAAATTCTTGAACCAGTTCATTTTTCTTTATATAATCAAGGCGTCCCTCGGCTTTGTCAAAGTCAATTACCAATAAAACCCTACGCTCTGGATAATCCTGTAAATTTTGATCAGCCAAGTCATCAAGGGTATGTTGCCATCCTCGACATTCCTTCAATACTTGCACGGCATTTTCTAGCTCATCTCTTGAGTCTGACAATCCATTGGCAATTTGTCGAGTGGCATCATCTTCAGGCAGGATAATCAAATGCCATTTATATTTATTAGGAGCCATAAATGTCTCCGCTTGTCAAAGCATTGCGAAGCGAGCCTTTCAATCTTCCGCTTTTGCGCAAATCATCAAGTGCTATCGGAGGCACAGTAGACTCCAAATGAGTTCTTCGCTCAAACAGCCATGTATTTTCATCATTAAATCCACCGACAGTCTCCAAATCGTGAGAGATGACTATAAACTGACCTTTTCTGGCTGCAAATTCCTTTCGAAAAAGTCTAAAAAATTGATCAAGAATACTAACATCAAGATAATTATTTGGTTCGTCCCAAAAGCAGAAAGGACAATCCTGCTCTTTTGCGTCGGCATAAACAGCCGCCCCCAGTAAAATACATTTTTCTCCGTCGGACAATCTCGTTAGACTCGAGGAGAATTTTTTCGCATCATTCGCGAATCTGAGTTCAAGTTCTTTAGTATTCTTACCAGTTGGATCGAAAACAAAATGACTGAAATCGGGAAAAAATGTCTTATAAAATTTTTCCATAGATCCATATGCGCGCGGATAAGTCGCAAGAATATTTGAAATCCAGGAGGCTATATTTTCTCCATGCATCTTTATGTGTTCATTGTTGTCATTGATTGCCTCATCAGTCATCAGAGATGGAATTGGAGATAACAGAATCATCTCCGATAGCCAATCTTTAAATATTGCCACGGGATCACTATCGGAAGTTCTTTGAATTATCGGCAAACCAATCGAATGCCAGTCCAAAGAAAACTGACCGGAACTTCTATTCAGTGGAAAAACAGACATATTTGCCAGTTCACGTTTAAAGCGGAATTCACCATCAACTTGCAAAGATTCGTGAGAAACACGAGGCAACTTGAAATTAAGCGGCAGTTCAAGCGCTAATTCATAACGATATACTCGATCCTTCAAAATAACTTCTATTTCAAAGCGAATCGGAACTTCTGTTCCTTGAAAGCCGAAATCATCAACATCTATTAATGCTTTTTTGCGATCATCAGCTTTTGCAATGTTGTCGCCTTTGGCGATACGTTGAAGAATTTGCAAGACCTCAAGCACTGTCGATTTTCCTGCCCCATTATGACCAATCAGCAGAAGAGAATTCTCGCTTCCAGGGAGAAATTCAAAATTCAGAAAACATCTAAAATTGTTGATAAACATGCGTTTAATCATCATTCATCTCATAGTTATATGGATTGCAATTTAATATCCCATAATTAAACTACTCTCACAATAGATAAAACACAAGACTTGCTTATTCTGCATACTGCTAAAATATATTGAGATGGATTTCTCGAGTCTCAGAGGATATCGCCGAAGATGGTGGAGGAGCTGGCTCTTGTCACTTTGACTTGTACAAAATCGCCGACTTTGAGATTGCCGGGATTATCGAAAACTGCCAAACGTTTGCTGTCAGTATGACCCGACCAGCGTTCGACATTGCGCTTACTGGGGCCTTCAACAAGAACTTCGACTGTTTCACCGACAAGCTTGCGATTGGATTCGGCAGCTCGTTTTGACAGGTCTTCGAGAAGGATTTTATTGCGAGCCTCCTTGAGTTCCTGAGGCACGTCATCGTTCATTTTGGCAGAAGCGGTTCCGCTTCTCGGAGAATATTTGAAGATGAAAGCATTCTCGAAGCCGACTTTATTCATCAGCTCACGAGTCGCGATAAAATCTTCCTCGGTCTCGCCGGGAAAACCTACGATCACATCCGTCGAGAAAGTAATATCTGGACAGAGCGACCTCAGCTTCGAGGCGATTTCATAAAAGCGTTCTGCGGTGTAAGGACGATTCATCGCCTTGAGAATGGAATCAGAACCGGACTGCAAGGGTAGATGAACGCTTTTACAGACTTTCGGAAGCGATACAATCGCATTAATCAATGCATCGTTGAAGTACGCTGGATGCGGTGAAGTAAAACGAATTCGCTTTATTCCTTCGATTTCCGATACGGCAGCAAGAAGTTCACCGAAGGGAGAATCACCCTCGCTCATGGATTTCGGAGGCGGCATGCCGTCGTGTCCGTAAGCGGCGACATTCTGTCCGAGCAACATGATTTCCTTGATTCCCTTTTCCGCAAGCAGACGAGCCTCTTTAACGATATCATCCATGAGACGGCTCTTTTCCCGTCCGCGCACGTAGGGAACGATGCAATAACTGCAAAAGCGGTTGCAGCCGCGCATGACCGCGATGTAAGCGCTGAAATCACCGGTTTCGACCGCCATATGAGTGTCGATGGAATCAGGGAAACTTGAATTCTGAGCGTCGGCAACAAGTTTTCTGCGGTTTTTAACGATTTCGTCAACGATCTCGGCGATTGAGTGGAGCTGGTCGGTTCCAAGTATGAAATCAAGATGAGGAAGCTCCTTGAAGAGCTCCTCGCCGCGACGCTGAGCCATACAGCCCATGACACCGATAATCAGAGCAGTCTTTTCGCGCTTGATCTTTTTGATGATGCCGATTTTCCCGACAGCCTTGCGTTCTGCCTGATCCCGAACACTGCATGTATTGAAAATAATGATATCGGCATCGAGTTCGTCATTACAAATTCTGTAGCCCCGGGCGCTGAGAAGAGCGGCGGCTGTTTCCGAGTCGCGCTCATTCATCTGGCATCCGTATGTTTTTATGTAGACTTTCAAAGGACTATCCTGTCAAAACGGTTATTTGGCTTTAAAGCCGATGCATTTTCTGCCAGTGGACTCGAAAACGAGCATCGACGGCATTTCTCTGGACTCGAAACCGACAAGGCGGCATCCGCGCGGAGTGGCCGGTTTCCATGTGACATAATAATGAACACATCTCAGGCAGTTGATAAAGGCCTGAGGCATCTTTTTCGGCTCGGAAGAACCGTCACGTCCCGCAAGTTCGCCGTATTCAGTCATCGGATCAAGACTCCATAGTTTCAAAGAGGCAGATCAGCCACCGCCAGATTGTTTCTGTGTATGACTTCCTCGTCCGCGTCATGCCCGAGAATCTGAGCTATTTCGGAACTTTGATGTCCGGCGATCTTACGGCACTGAGCCGCGCTGAAATTGCTGAGTCCGCGACCAAGGACATCGCCCTTGAACTGAGCGCAGATTTCGACGGCATCGCCACGCTTGAACTTGCCTTCAACTTTGATAATGCCGGAAGGCAAAAGACTGCGTCCCTGTTCGATCACGGCAACTTCCGCACCTTCATCAACAATGATCCTGCCGGAGCATTTCGAGAAGAATTTAAGCCAGCGTTTTTTGGATTCCATGGGCTTTTTAGCCTTGTTGGGAAGAAATACCGTGCCGATATCGTCGCCTTTCAGCATGCGCTCAAGAACATGATCATCCTTGCCGCAGGCGATCCAAAGATACTCGCCGGATGAAGTGACGATGGAAGCGGCGTTGAGCTTCGAGGCCATACCGCCCTTGGAGTAAGCGGCGTCATCTGTTCCGGAAGCCATAGCACGGAATTTATCAGTGATTTTTTCGACGGCCGGAATTCTTTCTCCGAATGTCCCGTCGGGATTGCGTGAAAAGAGACCGTCGACGTTGGTCAGGAGAACAGTGAGTTCCGCACGCATCATTGTAGCGAGAAGAGCGGCCAGTCCGTCGTTATCGCCAAACTTGAGTTCCGCCACGGAAACGGTGTCGTTCTCGTTGAGAATCGGAAGCACATCGTCGGCAAGAAGCGACTCTATACAGTTGAATACATTGAGGTGTCTCTCACGATGACGCAGATCTTCGGCGGTAAGCAGAAGCTGCGCGCAATGGAAGCCGAGTTTAGCACATTCGGCCTCATAAAGAGCCATGAGCTTGTTCTGTCCAAGAGCCGCAAGAGCCTGAACATCGGCAAGTTTCTTGGGGCGTTTGTCCAGATTGAGAGCCCTCATGCCTGTGCCGACAGCTCCGGAAGTAACAAGAAGAACCTTCTTGCCGGCCTGACGCATTTTGTGAATCTGATTTACAAGAACAGGAATCCTCGCCGGGTCGGTAAGCAGTCTGGTTCCGACTTTGACAACGACTCTTCTGGCATTCCTGATGATTTCTTTACGCAATTTGACATTCATATAAATTAACCCGCCTTCGACAAATATATCCATATAAGATAGCACAGGATACTAAAAGTTTAAAACCTTAAACAGAAGCGAAAAGAGAAAAAGAGAATGAAGAGGAGAATCCTTGAATAAGTCGGCAATAAGTGGTAACTTTATAGCTTGCAGAGAACTCGGCATAAACCAAAGGGGACTTGAATGCTCAGCAAACTGAAAAGCTTTTTCAACAGATCAGACGTAAAATGGACAATTCTGCTGGTCTTTGCCATAGTTATATTCCTTCACGACCTCGGCGGAAGCGGCATGTACTCCGCTCAGGAAGGACGAGCCGGAATCATAGTTCGCAACATGGTGGACAGCGGAGATTACGGCACAATGGTTTTCAAAGGACGCGACACCACCGAAAAACCTATATTCTATTACTGGATATGCCTCGCGTCATCCATGCAATTCGGCAACAATGAATTCGGAATCAGACTGCCCTCGGCAATAGCTTCTATAATCTGCGTAATAATGGCGGCTCTATTCGGACGCCGCATATACGGTGAAAACACCGGAATTCTGGCAGGACTGATTCTGGCGACAATGATAAGTTTCATAAACTTCGGGAGAATAGCGCGAATCGATATCGTGCTGGCCGCTTTTTATACAGTGGCTATGTACTTCATGTACTGCGGCTATGCGGAAAGTAAAAAAGGCAACTGGAAGCTCTATATCTTTTACGCCGTCCTAGGACTCAGCGTACTGGTAAAAGGCCCCGTCACAGTCGTACTGGCCGGACTGACCGCGATATGCCTTGCAATCAAAGAAAGATCATGGAGAGTATTCTGGGAACTCAAACCAATATCAGGCTTCATAATAGGTTCTGCTATCACCCTGCCCTGGTACATCAGAGAAGGAATCAGAACTCACGGAGAATACACAACAGGCTTCCTGATTTCCCACAACATCAAACGCTTCACCGGAATCGACAGCGAATTCGGAGGCGGTAAGAAAAAGAATGTATTATTCTATATTCCTAATATCATAGGCGGAACCCTGCCCTGGTCAATCTTTCTACCATTCGGCCTCTGGAAGTTCTGGCAGAAAAGAAAAAGCCTCAGCAACGGAACGTGGTTCCTCATCTTCTGGGCACTTGTCGTGTTTGCATTCTTCTCACTTTCAGCCTACAAGAGAGCTGACTACCTGCTGCCGCTTTACCCGGCAATTGCCGTACTCATTGCCCAGTACATCATAAAATTGGAGGAAAACTCCTTCAAACTTGCTTCTTATTGGAAGATAGCAACGGCAGGATTCGGCGTTCTGCTTCTCGGCTTCCTGACACTTGTGAGAAGCGGAATTGCGACAAAACTTGCAACAATATGCTTATCGGACAAAGTTCCATGCATAAGTGAACGCGATGCCAGAAGCGCATTGAAAATTTTTGAAATGATAAATACCAATTCAGGCGCAATCATACTTGCGGTATTAATCACGCTCATAATTCTAAGTCTGCTTGGCATGCTGATGCAGAAAGGACGCTGCGTCTATGCGGCAGTACTCCTTGCGTTCAGCATATGGACAGTCCACTGGATGACAACAGAATTTGTACTCCCCTACGCCGACTCCTATAAGAGCCTGCGCGACTACGCGTTGGAGTTCAAGAGCAGAATAAACAGGAACGAAATGATAGCTCACGTCCGGGCAGAAAACCTTGAAGAACTCGTCTTCTACCTCCCGAACGATTACGACGAAATCTGGTACACCAAGGAACTCCTGGACGCAAACGGCAAGCTGAAATACAAATATCTGATATTCAGAGAAGAAACCTTCGACAGCCTGGATGAAAACATCAAAATTCAAATAAGAGAAGTAGTCAGAACCCGCCCGGAACATCAGTACCCGTCGGTCTTCTGCATATCTGAGGAGGAGGCGAAAAAGCTTGATCCGGTCAAGCGCTGAGACGAAGGAAATCTGAAAAAAACAGGAAAAATAATTTGATTTTTTTAGTATAGACCATTAATATATATGCTCTTTACGGCTGAACCCCGATCTCAGTCCGTGCAGACATATTGATAGAGAATCACAAAAAACAGGAAACGGAAAAATGAAGACATATCTTGCAAAAACAGGGGAAATCGAACGTAAACACGTGTTGTTCGACGCTGCCGGCGTACCTGTAGGACGTCTCGCAGTCAGAATAGCTGACGCACTGCGCGGAAAAGACAAGCCGACTTACACTCCCCACATCGACACAGGTTCATTTGTAGTCGTAATCAACGCCGAAAAAGTTCTCTTTACAGGCGCCAAAGACAAGAACAAGACCTACGCAGACTACTCCGGCTACCGCAGCGGATACACCGAAACAACAGCCGAAAAAATCCGCGAAAAAAATCCGGAACGTCTGATCAAGGACGCTGTATGGGGAATGCTTTCAAAGGGCAGACTTGCCCGTGAACAGTTCCGCAAGCTCAAAGTCTACGTCGGAGCAGAACATCCGCACGCCGCACAGACCCCCGAAAAAATCGAAATGTAATCAAGGAGTTATCCTATCATGGCCGATAAGAAAGAAATTTGGGCTACAGGTCGTAGAAAAAGCGCCACAGCCAGAGTAAGAATCCGTCCCGGTTCAGGCAAAATCTTTGTCAACGACAAGGCTTTTGATGTGTACTTCCCGACAGAAGCACTCAGAGGTTTCGTCTCTCAGCCGCTCGTCGTATCAAGCACAACAGGCAGATACGACATCGCAGCCAGCATTCTCGGCGGCGGCGCAATGGGTCAGGCAGGAGCTCTCCGTCACGGCATAGCCCGCGCTCTGATCAAGGTTGACGAATCACTTCGTCCGGTTCTCAAAGATTCTGCGATGCTTACCCGTGACTCAAGAGTCAAGGAACGTAAGAAATCCGGTCAGCCCGGCGCACGCAGACGCTTCCAGTTCTCGAAACGCTAATTCCTCTCAGGAGTTATCAAGATGTCGAATTCCATACGTGCCGCGATTGTCGGTGCCTCAGGTTATTCGGGAGAGGAGCTTGTACGGCTCCTTCTCCGTCATTCTTCATGCGAAATTTCCGTCATTACTTCAAGACAGTACGACGGAAAAGGCATCGAAGAAGTTTTTCCGCGCTTTGCGGGAAGCGGCCTGAAGTTCTCCGCTCCGGATGTCAAGAAAATAGCCGACACATGTCAGGTTGCTTTTCTTGCGCTCCCTCACGGTCTCGCTGCGGAATTCGCCATTCCACTCATGAAGTCCGGCGTGAAAGTCATTGACATAAGCGCCGATTTCCGTCTCAAGAGCGAAGCAAAGTACAAAAAGTACTACAAGGAAGACCATCCGTCTCCGGAACTTCTCAAGGAAGCCGTTTACGGACAGCCCGAACGTTATCGCGAAAAAATCAAGAACGCCAAGCTCATCGCCTGCGCGGGATGTTATCCTACAAGCATCATCCTTGCGACAGCACCGCTTCTTGCAAACAAGCTGGTTTCACCTGAAAACATCATCGTCTCCAGCATGAGCGGCGTATCAGGAGCAGGCCGTAAGGTCGATCTCCCTTACATCTTCCCGGAATGCAATGAAAGCCTTCGTGCTTATTCTCCTGTCGGACATCGCCATCTGCCCGAAATCGAGCAGGAACTGGCCTTTGCCGCCGGAGTCAATGAAATCGCAATGAACTTTGTTCCGCATCTAGTTCCAGTGAACCGCGGAATCAATTCAACTATATTCCTCAATCCTCTGCCCGGATTCAGCGTGGAAAAAGTCGCAGAAGCTTATGCTCAGGCATACGCAAACGAGCGCTTTGTACGCGTTCTTCCAAAAGGCAAGCTGCCGGACACCAAGTGCGTCACAATGACAAACACATGCGAAATCGGTTTTGCCTTCGACGAACACACAGGACGTCTCATCGTGCTGAGTGCAATCGACAACGTCACTAAGGGCGCATCCGGTCAGGCTGTACAGTGCATGAACATCCTCTTCGGATTCAAGGAAACAGACGGACTTCTCTGAGCCGCTGACATGAAAGAGAGGGGGCTTGCTTGAAAACATTCAAAGCCGTTCTCATCGTGATTACATTTCTCACGTCTATTATTCTTTTTGCTGACAAGCAGCAGACTAACGGCAAAAACAGCTCTCAAGCTCAGTTTGATCCATCTAAAGCACCGGCGACTGAAGGACGCAGTTTTTACGATCCCAAGCGACGCGTCACCTACTACAAGGACAAGAACGGACGTACACTCGGCTACTCGATAGTTTCAGGAAACCGCACCACCTATAAGGACGCGTGGGGTCAGGACATCGGCTGCGCTTATAAAAACGGCAATCTCACACAATATACTACAACAGACGGACGCAGTCTCGGCTCATCCACGGTAAATGGAAACAAGACCACTTACCGCAATGCCAAAGGACAGGTAGTCGGCTATTCGACTGTTAACGGAACGCTTACAACCTATCAAGACGCACAAGGTCGCACTCTTGGTCAAAGTAGCCAGAACGGCAATACAATGTTTTACAAGCGCTATTAAATCACTGCTTGGCTTTGAAGTAGTAGTCGATGTCCCCACCGACTCCAACGGCAAGACGGGCCGGCTTATCCCACGCTACACGCATATCTCCCCAGAGAATATTGGAGCCGAGATTATGACATGTCCCAACGGTGCCACAGTTATCTGAAGGTTGCGATATAAAAACACAATATGCTGTCATCGGTAAGCCTGCCAGATCCCTGCTATCTGCGAAAAATATTGTCTGTGAAAGGTTTTTCAGCTGCTTGATATTCTTCCTCTTGAGAGAGACCGAGTCATCGGCATTACCCAAGCGGTAGTTCCATGCATACCCCCCCTCATAAGACGGATCGCCGGGAGTAGTCGCCGTCCATTCGGAACACTTGAACACGCCTTTATTACAGCCATCAAAATAAGCTTTCTGCGGAATACTTTTGAACCCGAGATAAGGAGCAAGCTGATTCTTCCAAGTAGTCATTGATTCCCCCATCTCGGCGTAATGAGCAACGATCAGCCAGTCCTGCCAATCCATTGTATATGATGAAAGAGCAACCCCGAACTGCTTCAGGTTGGCAGCGCAAGCGGAAGTCCTTGCCATTGCTCTTGCTTTCGAAAGCGAAGGCAAGAGCATTGAGGCGAGAATCGCAATAATCGCAATCACAACCAGTAATTCAATTAAAGTGAATGCCCACCTCTTCATAAGTCGCCTCATTTCTTGTTGAGTTCAAAGAATTTCAGCATTACTTCCTTGCGAGGATTAGTGACTGACGGAATCGGTGTCTTTACATCAGTTCCCTCGTGCTCAAGGCTCCAGCCGTGATATTCTCGGAAAGCGTGATAGCACCAGTCCCAACCGTTCTCTTCGAAGACTTCCACAACATCCTTAAGCCACTGATCTCCGCCCTCTGCCCAGCGAGCTACGCTGAATTCACCAATATAGATCGGAACATTATACTTCTTCTGGAAATCCACAACAGTCTGAAGCTCTTTGCGGATACGCTCCTTGTCCCAGTAATCGTTGCCGATCTTGCCGGGATATTTCGCTCCGAGCTTTATTCCATAAATTCCCTGATGAGTAAAAAGTCCAGGTTCATAAAAATGAGGACTGTATATCAGGTTTTTGCCGGGAATCGGCTTGAGAGTCAAAAATCCGCTCGGGTTGGAGAAAGAAATTGCTTCGACAATAATCGGTGTCTCAGAATCAATTTACCTTATGACTTTAACGGCTCGCTCTGCCAGAAGCTGCCACTCAACACCTCCATTAGGATCATACACATAATCATCTTCGCGAGGCTCGTTCAGGATGTCATAGGCGTAAATATTTTTGTTTCCCTTATAATGTGCAGCGAGCTTACGCCAGACCTCGATCAGACAATCCTGATCGCGCTTATCCCAGCTCATCTGATTGCTGCCGAGTTCTGAATTGTTGGTGCCGGGGCCGACTTGCAAGTCGATTACAGCTTTCATACCGTACTTTTCCGCAAGCACTAGAAAAGCATCAATCTTTTGCATTTCAATGTCTATCCACGCAAGAAATTTTTCGCATGTATCAATCGGAGTTTTGAAAGGAAGCATCTGATAGCGGATTATATTTACATTCCACTTTTTGAGTTCAATAAAGTCCTCCTCTTTCCAACCGTCGCGACGTGAAGTATCAATGCCACGGAATTTCGGAACTTTCTGCAAAGGATCTTTTGAAGGCGTATATGCTTGTCCTTCGTAGACGGGAATACAAATCACTTTCAAATCCTTAACCCAGTAGCTGCCCGTTACATCCTGCAAACCGATTGTTATCTGTATGTCTGACGCATCCTCAGGCACTGTAAAAACTCTTGCAGCCTTCCACCAGTCATAAGTTCCGGTCTTACGTTTAGCCTCGGGATTCTGATCTCCACCGCTTTTGCTTTTGAATGAAAGTTTCAGTTTGGAGTTAAAATAAGGCATTGCCGAACTGCTTAAATCTTTTCCTTTCACCATAGCCTCAAGCTAAACTCTTTTTCCTCTGAATTTCTTGTCGTCCAGCTTATAAATCATGTAGTCTGCCCCGGGCTTCAGGGAAGTAAATTTCATTGCCTTTTCAGCCGGATCATAGACGGCTCCGGCACCTTCCATGCGCCATGCCTTATCAAAATCAGGACTGCTGAAAGACTCCTCGAAAAGGAGCTCCGAAGAAGCTCCTCCGCCAAGTCCAAGAGCCAGCAATAATTCTTTAAACATTGTCTGAATTCCTCATGTTTACTTGGATACAATTTCGATAAAAGGACTCGGGCCTGCTGTGAACGATGCTGTATCAAAGTTCAGTATAATTCTTCCGTTTTCATAGCTGACGGGAATTTCCTGAGCTCTTTCTCCGTTGAACTTCAAGACATATGCGCTCGGCTTTGTGAGCGTCCTGTTTGTAATGGCGACCGAGAGTTTTCCTGTCTGCATGAGAACGGGAAGTTCTCCGGCGTCAAGAATCGTTGTCCTTGCCGTACTCTTGAAGCGCATATTTGTATTCAGCGCATCTGTCGAGTAAACAAGCAGGATTCTTGAGCAGTCTTCAAGCGTGGATTTGACCTCCAGAGACGCAGCCGCAACGGTCGCTGGAACGGAAGTCGATATCAGCTCAAGCTTATTAAGTTTCGCAGGCAGTGCCTTGACCGCCGCTGTTCCCTCGAGACGAGCTGTAATCAGCTTGAAAAAGCCGTCCATTCCTGTTTTCATCGTAATCTCGCCATTATCGGACTGGAAGATTCTTTCTTCAGGACTGCTCAAGTTGGACGAATCAAGCATACCGCGCTTCTTCATCTCGCTTACAATCAGAGCAGCCTTGGCGTTGCCGTCGAGTCCGGCAAGGGACAGCGAAGCAGGTGTTCCAGTCTTGAATTCAGCAGAGCCCATCGACACCTGCACATCCGACTTCACCGCAATTTTTGAGGACGGCTGAGGCAGTGAGCCTGAATAGCTTATTCCAGTCTTCGATACCGCATAGACCATACTCAATCCAAAATCAAAGCCTCTGCCATAGGCATTGCCGTTTCTGAATATGTCATCCTCTGTCACTTTGAATTCTATTGTCCGTTTTGCGGGCGCGGTATCGCGTCTGAGATAAGACAGCACGCTTATTGCTTCCGACGCTCTGTTTATCGGGTCGTGTCCTGTATTGTTGAACGCAGTCATTCTGTACGGCCAAAGCTCAACAGGCAGATGGCTAAGAGCAATGCTGTCCCAGTCCTGCAAGGCCGCATAGGCCGGGAACACCAGTCCCTGCTCGTGACGGTAGCGATTCCAGAAAACATGACCGTACTCGATTATGAAAAAGGGACGGTCAAGCATTCTGGTCAGAGAAAGTATTTTTGTGTACCAGGAGCCAGAGGCCAGAGAACTGCTCTGATCTATTGTCGAACCTGTTCTCATCCAGTCCGTCGGATGCGCAAAGTATCCGTGCATCGTGACGGCAGGCATCATGGCGCGCAGAGGCGTTTCGCTCTGATTCTCGATAAAATCCCACTGCGTCGTTATGCCCTTATAGCCGCACTCGCCTTTTACTGTCTTGTTATAAAATTCCGTTGTCTCGGCGCAGACTTTGTTCATGTAAAGTGCTAGATCGCGTCCCGCCTGACCGTTGTTCCAGAGAACGGAAGATATCGCGGGCAGTTTCTCTATGGACGCTTTTTCTTTCAGATTCGTAACATCTTTCCATGCCTCGCTGAGCTTCTCCGTGCTGACATAACGCTCCTTGAGAAAATTGCGCCAGCCCTTGCCGAGGAATTCATCAAGCGCAAAATCTTTTCCGCCTGTTCCAAAACGGAAGTTCTGTTCGTTGAAGTATACTATCACCGCGATTACAGGATCATCGGCCAGCTTCATTCCGGTGTACGGGTTGACTGTTGTAAGCAGCTTCATGGAACCTGCGCGCCAGTTGCGTCTTACATGACTGTCCGTCATGAGCCCGAATTCATATTCACCAGGCTTCATGTTATTTTTCCACGGATAGGCATCTGTATAGCCTGTAGTGTTGGTTCCGAGGTCAAGGAATATATAGATGCCGCGAGCCTTGAGACAGCTTACAAAATACATTATGCGGTCAAGACGTTCTGGCACAATGGGGATTGTGGCAGGATCTTCACAATAAGTCGCATCCGCTTTCTGAGGAATGACAGCTTGCCCCATCAGATAAGCATCGAGAAAGTGCAGACGAACCATGTTATAGCCCTGACGCTTTATCGCCTCGGCAAAACGCTCAATATCTGCGTTGTCCTTGCAAAGCTTTTCGGTCAACGCGTGCATCGGCAGTACAGGACAGGCAAAGAAACGCACGGATTCAGATGCTTTTTTCTCGAAAGCAGGACGTCCTTGCGCATTGATTATCACCCTTCCGTAAGTTCCGGCAGGATCGCGCGGCACGATTGACGAGAAGTCCAAGGCACTGCCTGACTTCACCATGAGATCGGAGATATCGACAGCTTTCCAGTTTTTGTCAGCTACAATTTTATCTTCCGGTTCTTCCACGACCGACGGCTGGAAAGTACTTATTGTCATTCCAAGCACGATCCAGCAGAATTGACCGGAGCTTTCCAGATTGATCTTCTTGATTTTCTTTCCTGCGGGAAGCGGATATTTTGAGACATATACACCGACTTGAGCGCGATTATTCACTGTCTGATAAGCCACAAAGGCGTTTTCAAGATCTTTCGGAGCCCACCAGTCGGCGATATCCTTCCCTGTCGTGAGTTCGTAATCAGTAACGCTTCCGTCATCCGCAGTAATTTTGAGCTTGCCAAGATTCTCTTTACCTCCGCTGAAAAAGCAGAGCGTATGCATGATGTAAAGATATGAGGACTTTTCCGAGACCGCATCAAGCTCAAAATCACAGCTTTTAACGCCGCTTCTGACGTTAGGGGAATCGAATACAATGATAGCCTTCCCTCCGTTGGAAGAGGGATTTATTATGGAAAACGGAATGTTTCTGAACCACTTTTTTGTAACTGGAAAATTCTTAAAATCGTTATCAGCCCCCTGATCGCTCCAGCCGCCTTTTCCGTTTCCGGCAGCGTCATCCGCAAAGCCGAAGTTCACAGCTTTTCTCATGTCAACTGCAAAAGCGCCGCTTTCCTCTCTGAACTCAACTTTTCCAATATAGATTTTTGCACCCTTGGCAAAATCCTTCAGCATGATTCTCGGCAGAACCAGCTTGCCGCTCCAGTCTTGAGAAGATTTGAATTCAAGGCTGCAAAGACTCCACTTGGCAGTTACCTGAATTTCCTGGCGAGCCTCTTTGGCAAGCTCTGAGTAAGGAGCGGCGGCAAGACCTGCCATCACCTGTGCAACACCATCGGCATCCGCCTTGATCCAGAAACGGATGCTGCAATTCTCACCAGCCTTTATCGCCGGAGTCCCGCTGCAAAGCACTTGAGCTTTCCAAGGTTCATTAGTCGCCAGATCGTCCTTGACCGCTATGACAAGCGCCCTGCTTCCGTCCGGGGCTTTTTCAGGGGATGTCTGTTCCGAAACCGCATAGTTTTTTCCTCCGCTCGGATCCCAAAGGCTCGCGTTAGCCGGAAGCTTGCCGTCCTCGAAAGTCCACACAATCTCCCCTGCCCCGAACAAGGACAACACGGCAAAGCCAAGTACAAAAGAAAAGAGTATTTTTGTTATCGTTTTCATTTTTCCTGGTGAGATCAGCATATTCAGTTCCCTTTCCGATTATGATTTTAATGTTGATTAAGCTGCATTTCAAGAGACGATCCGGCAAGATGTAACGGATCTCATATGTTTATGATTATACATGATTCCTAAGAAGAAGTCCTGCACTAAAGAATCAAATAACTATGCATAATCAATCATAAAGAACTTTTCTATCCTTTCTTGAGTGCAATTGTTGCATTCTTATTTTTCCAAGTTCAGCAAACAAAATTCACAAAAGCCGTCTTGCATAGTCATACCACTTTAAGCGATTTCAGGCAGGCAGGCGTGACGCCTGCACCCAAGCAGTGCGGCCCCGGCTCCGCCCGCCGCACGAAAGACTAGAAAGCACGAAGACTTTTATTCAACAGGCCTTGTCCATAATGTCCATGGAAAAAGAAATGGACAGAATGGACACTATGGACAGAATGGACAAAGGCAAAATCTATAGCAAAAACATTGAGAATCCTTCGTGCTCTTCGTGTCCTTCGTGGTAAAATCGCCCTCCCTGTAGTAAGGGGCGCCACAGAATTTACTTGAGCAGATAGAGGTTGCTGACGGTGATGCCGCTGAGCATGGCTCCGGTGATGCCGAGGAAGCCTTGGTCGGTACCGCATAAATAGAGATTTTTGATGTGCGTCAGGCCGTCGCGACGTTTGATCGGACTGCCGTAGATTGCGCCTCGCATTCTGGAGGTGTAGCGCGAAATCGACAGGGGACTTATGATGTCGGTCATCGCGGAATTGTCGAGAATGCCGGAGATTCCGGCTAGTTTTTCGGCGTTTTCAAAGGCGGCTTTGCCAGTCGCTTTTTTGAGATCGTAATATTCTTCAGCAGAAAGATTCTTCCATTTTTCGTAATTCGCTAGACAGGTTACGCGAAAGGCTTTGCCGGGCGTGAAGTCTTCCTGACGGAAACGGAAGTTTTGAGGCATGCAGATAACGCCGCTGTCTAGAGAATACGGCTCGGAGGGAGCCTGATAACGGAATTTGTCATTCAATGAATAGAAGATGATCGTTGCATCGTTTTTGAGTTCATAGGAATCGTTCAGCATGGAGACGGCTTCGACAAAGGCGAGGCCTCCGGCAAGGGATTTTTCAGGTTCGGGATAAAGCGGATCAGGGACATCGCAGAGACTCAGGGTCTCGGGAAGTCCGGCGGAAGAAAGAACTGCGGCGGTTTCGAGAATTTCGCCTGCATCGGTTTCGACCGCGACAACAGCGCCTTCACGTGAAATAATACGCTTGACTCCGGTCTTCATGCGGAGTTCTCCGCCTGACTCGCTGAAGCGATTGAAAAGGAGTCCAAGAAGCAGGCGGATTCCGGTATCGGCGGGACGGCAGAAGCCTTCCTTGAAAATACTCTTGTACATGACAACAAACTGTCCAAGCTCCATGTCGTTTTCGGTCGCGCTTCCGTAATACATCAAGGGACAGAAAAGCATATCGACAAGAAGAGGAGACTTTATGAACTCACTGACCTTGGCTCTGGCTGACTCAGGCTTAAGCGCAAGATCAAGCTCGTTAAAGGATGTGAGAAAAGCGTCGAGACGTCTGAAGTTGTCGGCTTCGGCAGGAAAAGCGAAAGCGACGGAATCCATGAAATCGGCAAAGTTGTTGGTGAAGTCCAGAGTCGCAGACGGAAATTTTATGAGAGAATGATTCTGTTCACGCAGCTTCATCGCCTCGTAAGGAATACGGAGCTGGCGGAGCAGGCGCAGAAGCGGGGAATTCTTGGGCGCGTCGGACTTCACAAAATTGGTCATGGCATGAAGTCCGGTCTCGAACTCGAAGCGTCCGCGCGAATAGAAGGAGTTGAGTCCGCCCTCGCGGCTGTGACGCTCAAGGATGCAGACTTTCTTGCCGTAATGCGCAAGACGAATTCCGGCGGCAATGCCGGACATTCCGGCACCTATGATAATGCAGTCGAATTTCATGCTCATGAATCCTTGAGAAGAATGTTTGATTCGGACTCGCGGAGTTTTTTCTCGAACTGAGTGAGAGTATCTGCGAGTTTAGCGTTGCCGCCGACAGTCGCGGCGGAGATATCATAAAATCCGCACATCTCGACACGCGCGATAATCTCCTCCATCGAAAGAGCGGCGATATCGGAGGCAGGAACAAAGGCATGGCGTTTGTCCTTATGACGTATGGTCTCAATCAGCACTCCGGCAGCGATAAGTTCCGTTATGAGGTCACTGCATATTTTCAGTGGAATGCCGAGCTCCTTGGAAAACTCGTCCTGAGTAAAAGGCTGTTCAGCGGCGGCAAAGCGTTTGATCGAAGTACGGCAGATGGACAGCATTACGAGTTTTTTGAAGGAAGGACTGAGTTCCGGAGTGTCGGGCAACATTTCCATTGAAACATGATTCTGCCAGGAGGCGGCGATTTCAGCACCGAAAAGGACAATAAGCCAGCTCAACTGAAGCCAGATGAGGAAGAGAGGCAGGGCGGCAAAGCTTCCGTAGATAGCGTTATACTTTGACACAGACATCTGAAAAATGATGTATCCGACCTGCAAAAGCTGGTAAAGCGTACCGGCACAAACACCGGCGATCAGGGCGGAACTCAGCTTGACTCTGGTATTGGGAATGAACATGTAAATAAAGGTGAACGCCAGCCAGACAACGCAATAGGGGAGAAGTTTAATCAGGATGAAAAAGCTGTAATTGAGAAATCCGGCAAAAGCGAGATGGGAACTCAGATATGAAAGCTGTGAGGCGATGAAAACCGTCGCGCTGCTCGCCATGATGATGAGGACAGGACAGATCAGCATGATTGAAAGATAGTCGCTGAACTTCCTGCCGAAGCTTCGCGAATGACGGACACTCCATATATCATTGAAGGATTTTTCGATGTTGGAAAGAAGACGAATGACAGTCCAGAAGAGCATGACCACACCGATACCGGCAACCATACCGCCCTTGGTATTATCAAGAAGAGCGCCGGAATAAGTGATGATTCTGTCGATGACCTCGGGCTGCTCGATAAAGGCGGCGCGAAGCTTTTCCTCAAGAAGCTTGTCCAGATGAAAACCTTTGGCGATACCGAAAAACATGGCGGCAACCGGGACAATTGAAAGCAGGGTATAAAAAGTAAGAGCGGATGCCCTTAAATAGCAGTCATGCTTTATAAAGCCCCGGATCGAGGCGACAAGTATGCGAAGAATGACAGTGAAAAGAGCCTGAGGTTTAGGCATATTCTTCAATTTTACATTCCATATATCCTTGGTCAGGTATAACAGGATCTTGTTTATCATTTTACTTTCCTTTTCAAAAGAGGAGTTAAGATAGTATCCTAAATATAAAAATCCAGAGCTGAAGGGCTTGAATTCAAATACAAGTCGAGATAGATTGGAAGCGGAATGAGGATAAACCGATGAAAATTCTGATAGTAGACGACAGCGCGATGATGCGTAGAATGCTCGAATCCCTGCTGAAGAAGGAAGGATACGAGACAGAAGCTGTTGTATGCGGAGAAGATGCCGTAAAGCAAATAGTATCAGGAAAAACTTACGACCTCATAACACTTGATATAGAAATGACAGGGATAGACGGCTTTGAAACCTGCCGTCAACTCCGAGTTGAATGCCACTCGACCATTCCGATACTGTTCATAACCGCCAGCGACTCGCTGGAAGTCCGAATGAAGGGACTCGACGCCGGTGCAGCCGACTTCATCACTAAGAAGTTTCTGGAAACAGAACTTGCCGACGTTGTAAAGAAAATCGTCAAACCTCACCGCCAGATGGAAGGGCTGAAAGCCCTGATCGTCGACGACAGCAAAACCCACGCCGCCGTGCTTGCCCAGACACTGGGAGAACACGGAGTCAGAACAGTGATAATGGACGCAGCCGAAAGCGCGGTTGAATTCATAAGCGCCCAGCCGGGTTACTTCGACATATTCATGATAGACCTTGTTCTGCCGGGAATGTCGGGTCTTGACCTGACAAGAAAGATCAGAAAGAATTTCGGAATCGTTGAAACACCTATAATCATCCTCTCTGTCCGTCAGGACAAAGATACACAGATCGAACTTTTCAAGGCCGGAGCGACCGACTATATTCTAAAGCCCTTCATCAAGGAGGAGCTGATAAGCCGTATTCAGTCGCATCTAGGCGCGACCATGTTGAACAGAAAGCTCAGACAGGCGATAATTGAGCTTAAAGACTCAAACAAGCTCCTGAATGACAGTCAGGGGAAACTGGAAAAAGCGAACTCGGAGACAAAACAGCTTCTCCACGTGCTCTGCCACGACCTGACCAATCCGTTTTCCTCGATCATCAGCCTGCTCAACACAGTGGACAAAGATAGTTTCGACGAGTATAAACCCCATCTTCTCTCCGCGGCACAGAACGGACTGGAGATCATTGATCTTGTCCGTAAAATACGCGCGATTGAAGAAAAAAAGCTCGACTTGACACTGTCCCCGGTAAAACTGAAATCGGTAGTGGAAGAGTCGCTTCTGATGTTGAAAAATCTTTTCAAGCAGAAGAATGTCACTGTAAACATGAATATTTCCCCAGACATCACGGTGATGATAGAACCGGTCTCCTTCATAAACTCGGTCATGAATAATATTCTGACCAACGCGGTGAAATTTTCATTTCCGGGCTCATCAATAGAAATTACAGCCGGAATCTTTTCAGGCGAAGTGATACTGATAGTCAAGGACAGAGGCATAGACATGCCGCATAAGATTCTTGACAACATATTCAGCATGGAAAAAGTAACAAGCCGCGAAGGCACATCAGGAGAAACCGGAACAGGCTTCGGCATGCCGCTGGTGAAAAAATTCCTCACTTCCTATAAGGGAAGCATCGAGATAAGCTCTTCAGATATAAAGACTTCTCCAAGCGACCACGGAACCAAAGTAAAAATAAGGCTCAAGCCGGGAAGCACAGTATAAGCGATATCCTTGAAATCACAGTTTTCCGCATTATATATTCAGTTGAAAACCCAAACATGAGGAGGATATAAAATGGGAACCAAAGGACGTGAAATCGTAAAGATGGATGTCTCAAAAGTGATTCAGATGCTGAACAAGGCATTCGCGGATGAATGGCTGGCCTATTATCAGTACTGGATCGGCGCAAAAATCTCAAAAGGCCCGATGAAAGACGCTGTCAATGCAGAACTTATCCAGCACGCCGCAGACGAACTCCGCCACGCAGACATGGTTTCACTGAGAATCATACAGCTGGGAGGCACGCCCCTGCTCCATCCGAAAGCCTGGCTCAAGGAAACCAATTGCGGGTATGATGAGCCTAAAGACGCTTACGTTGAGGCAATTCTCAAACAGAATATCAGCGGAGAACAGTGCGCCATCAACGTATACCGAAACATCATTGACGCAACAAAGGACAAGGATCCTGTGACTTATAACATGGCACTCCAGATTCTTCAGGATGAAGTTACCCATGAAGAAGACTTGCAGGCACTGAAAGAGGACATTGATCTTCTTATCTCAAGTATCCGCAAGAAATAAAAGTATCTTAAACAACGCGGTGCGGCTTGAAAAATCATGCCCGCACCGCTTTTTTATTTATCCATGAAAACAAAAAATAAAATATATGCGGTAAGCACAGGACCGGGCGACTTGTCGATGCTCGTTCCCCGTGCGAGGGAAGCTATTGAAGAATCAGAAGTCATCGCGGGCTACGATAAGTATATTGAGCTTATCGGAGAACTTGCAACGGGCAAAGAGATCATTTCCAGCGGAATGACGCAGGAGATCGAAAGATGCCGAGCAGCTCTGGATCAGGCGCTGAAAGGAAAAACAGCGGCAGTCCTGTCCTCCGGCGACGCTGGAATATACGGAATGGGCGGCCTTCTGCTCGAAATGATAAATGAAGCGCCCGAATACGCCGATATTGAACTGGAAATCATTCCCGGCCTGACAGCGGCAACTTCGGCGGCATCTCTTCTTGGAGCTCCGCTCATGAATGACTTTGCGGTTATCAGTCTGTCTAATCTTCTGACTCCGGATGAACTTATCAGGAAAAAAATTCTTGCGCTGGCAACTGCGGACATTGTAACGGCAATCTATAATCCCCGCAGCAAAAGACGTCTGGAACTTCTGGACTTTCTGCTGGACAACTATAAAAAGGCGCGCGGAGAAAACTGTGTATGCGGCTTTGTGCGCGAAGCGTTCCGCAAAGAACAGACTGTCTTCATCGGAACACTTCAGAATCTTCCGGTCGAAGAAATCGAAATGAATACAATTGTTTTCATAGGCGACTCGCGGACGGAGCTTGTAAACGGAAAAATGCTGACAAGGCGCGGCTATCTGAATAAGTATGAGCTCGGAAAATAAAACATTCAAAGCGTTCTGCATTGCCGGAGTCTCTTCAGGCTCAGGAAAAACAAGCATAAGTCTCGGTCTGATGCGGGCGCTGAAGCGGCGCGGCTTTGATGTCCAGCCGTATAAATGCGGGCCGGATTACATTGATCCGTCCTTTCACAGTCAGAGCGCAGGAAATCCCTCTGTAAATCTTGATCTCTGGATATGCGGGCGGAGCTTTGTCAAAGAAACATTCGCAAGCCACATGAGAGAACATCGGAACGGCATTGCGGTCGTTGAAGGAGTGATGTCGCTTTTCGACGGAGCCAATCCGGAATCGATAGAAGGCTCGACAGCAGACATCGCAATGGAAATTGATGTGCCGGTTTTTCTGGTCTTCAACGCCAAGGGAATGGGAGGAAGCGCGGCGGCTCTTATCAAGGGCTTCCATGAATTTCTGCCCGGCCTCAGAACAGCGGGCGTAATCGCCAACTTTGTATCTTCACAAAATCATGCGGAAGTCATAAGAAAAGCACTCGACTTTCATAAACTGCCGCCATTGGTCGGCGCGATTCCGGCAAATCCCGAAATAGTCCTGCCGGAACGCCATCTTGGACTCGTTCCGAGTCAGGAAAACTACAAGCAGTCCGCGTGGTACGATATGCTTGCGGATTTCATCGAAAAGCACATAGATATAGATAAACTGCTGGAGCTGGCAGATAAAAAGAACTCCGAGCCGCCAAGAGAAGCAAGCGCTGTTCAGGGAAAACGTCCGAAGCTCGGCATTGCCATGGATGAGGCATTTCATTTCTACTATCAGGACAACCTGACGATGCTTGAGGAAGCAGGAATTGAACTCGTGAAATTCTCACCTGTCAATGACAGCAGAATCCCGGAAGGACTAGACGGCATCTACATAGGCGGCGGCTTCCCTGAGCTTTTTGCGGAACAAATCGCCTCCAACGATAGCATGAAAAAATCGATCAGGAATTTCTCGAAGTCCGGCAAAACGGTCTATGCCGAGTGCGGCGGCCTCATATATCTGTCCAAGTGGCTTTTTGATGGGAAACAGGAATATCCCTTCTGCGGCCTTTTCGATTTCGGAATTGCAATGGGGACAAAACTTCAGGCACTCGGCTACAGAAATCTTGAGATTAGCGAAGACTGCATACTGGGAAAAGCCGGAACAAAAATGAAAGCGCACGAATTCCACTGGTCTTTCATATCGGAGCAAGCTGTTCATAAATGCGTCTACAATTCAAAAAGCGCCAAGCCCGGCGCTGAATGGACTGCCGCCGGATTCGAGGTCAATGGAAATACGGTCGCATCGTATGCGCATATCCATTTTGCCTCGAATCCAGAGCTTATACAGTCGATTAAAGGAAGCCTATCATAAACCGATAACGATATCGCCTGCTTTTACATCATCTACAGTCAACTCTCCACGTCCGCAATCATAGCTGAATTCAAGCGGCTTGCCGTTATTCATGACGCTTGAAGGAGCCGTCTGAACTGCAAGTTTAAGATTCCATTTGCGCAACGGCACTTTATACTTTCCTTCCGGACTTCCGACCTTAACGGTGATTGTATTTCCCGTCCGCTGAGTGCTGAGAGCAGTTTTCGCAAAATCTCCGTCAAGATGAGTGAAGCTGACTCCGTCATCCTCATAGAAGACAAAGCGGCTTTCCGTTGAAGCCGGAAATACATAAAGTTCGATTTCATCAAGCGGCTTTTCTCCGCGATATTGCATCAATGGACCGAAAGGGATTATTGCGCCTTCTCTGACAAAGAGGCCTCCGCCGCGATTATCCGGCCATTCGACAGTAAGACTCTGCTCTCCTTCGTACAGTTTTCCGGACCAGAAATCCTTCCAGAGCCCGGCGGGAAAATAAATATCATGATTGTAAATGCTGACCATGAGATCCCTGCCCAGCAGGAACTGATGCAGAACATTACGGCAGTTTTTATCATGCTGGAATTCCAAAGTCAGAGGAACAAGAAGCGGATAGCTGCTTTGCGTTGAATCATACGCCCAGGAGTAAATATATGGAACAAGTCTGGCTCTGAGGCGGCTGTAATATTTGTGCATCTCAAGCAAACGTTCTCCCTGTATCCATGGCATGCGGAAATATGTCCAGCTATTGATCTGACTCCACGGAAGCATGTAGCCGAAGTGAATTCCTTCCGGCTGCATAACCTCCATATCATTAGTCATGAAACAGTGCCCCAGCATAGCGGTGTTGAGCATTCCGCCGAGAGTCTCAAGACGTCCGCCTGTATCGCCTGTCCAAGTACCTGAGAACGCCTGAAAACCGCTCCAGCCTGCCACCGTAAACACAAGGGGACGGCGATTGCCGTATTCGGCCATTCCCTCATACATCTGGCGGGCGTAGAGGATTGAGTAGAGGTTATGCATTTCCTCATCAGTCACTCCATTGCCCCAGAGTCGTCCGGGATGCTCGCAGATCTGATAGGCGCCGTCCTGTTTGAAGAAGTCTGCTCCCTGATCTATGAACTTCTTATGATGTTCAAACCAGGACTCCTCCGCTTTCGTAATAGTATCGGCGGGACGCGCCCAGGAAAAATGTTCATCTGCCTCGCCGTCCTTGTGGAAGTTTCCACAGTCTTTAGTTTCTGAGACAGGAAGACTGCGCCTGAGTCTGCGTTCCTCTTCATATGAGAGATCATACTCGTTGCACTCCCAAAGTTCAAATCTGAACCCCATCCTCTTAATCGCATTAATGAAGTTATGGGGGCCGTTGGGACACCATGCCGGGATTGGAAAGCGTTCCGGATGCCATTGTTTCTCAGTTGAAGTTTCATAGTGCTTTGACATCCATCCCGGTTCAAGTCCTATGACATCGCAGGGAATGCCTTCGCGCCGGAAATTCAGAGCATCATTTACAGCCTCATAATCATTTGCCTGAGTACGACAGATGTACCAGAGTCCAAAGGACCAGAGCGGAGGAAGCTTGACCTTCCCAGTAAGCTCGCAGTAGAGACGGATGTTTTCTTTGAAAGAGCCTCCATTGAAAAGATAGAAATCGAGCTTGCGCCCTCCATCTTTCCACGTCACACGATCAGAGACGTCCGCACAGATATCGAACTCGACACGATGAGTGGAATTAACCAGTATGGCATAGCCTTTCGTAGACATGAAAAAAGGAACAGGAATATATGATTTGACATTCCTTACCCAGCAGTCAAACTTGAAGCCTCGATGGTAAAGACGTGTGCGAGTCAAATCTCCAAAACCAGTCCAGTCCTCATCCGGCTCGGCTTTAAAAGATACAGATGACTCGGAACAGCTCAGCTCAGGAAGCAGAGCGCTGATCTCCGGAAATGGCTCGGCGTTATCCTTCTCGTGTATGAATCCGTAGCGGTTAAGCGCAGAGCCGACGGGCTTAGAGTCAGCTGTAATGCGCCATGTTTTTTCTCCGACGGACTTTATGAAAGGCGATTCAATCCTCATAGTTTCGATCCTTAGTTTATTTTGAAGGGAGACTCTCTCTCCATTTGACAGCACAATCAAGGATGACACGACGTCCTGCATTTTCCGGCAGCGCTGCCCCGATGAGCTCAAGAAGAGAAGCGCATAGCGCCTTGACGGGAATCCCGATGCTTGTTATGGGAACAGGCAGGTAAGCTAAAAATTCGGAATTGCCGAAGGATGCAAGAGCAACCTCATCAGGAATTCTGACTCCTTCTCTGAGCAGACGAAAGGCTATATCCGCGGCAAAGTTTTCATCTCTGATAAAAACCCCCGTCTTCTTTCCGCTTCTGACAAGTTTCATAATGCGATCAAAAGCAAAAGTACGCCTGTCTTCTCCTCCGCTGAGGCCTGAAATCTCAAGCGACCTTTTACTGAATTCTCCCGCCATTTTTTGCACAGGAATGGATACACTGTCAGAAAAGTCATGAGGCACTTCATATAGTGCAGCATGAGTGCAGCCGTTTGCCTGAAAAGCATCCGCTATCTGTCCATACGCTTTCAGACGGTCAAAGCCAAGCAGGCTGATTCCACGCCTCAAATATTCCTCATCCCAGACAGCAGGCCCAAAATCGTAATTGTAAATCACAGACTGCTCTATCTGTTCAAGGAGAGGAAAAAGTTTTTCTGCATTCCTCAACTCCACTTCAGGTGGATTAGCGTGAATCCAGACAAGACGCTCTACTCCTTTTGCAAGCTGTCCTGCTATCCCGCTGCGCAGTGCCTCGCTGGCGACTCCGCTTATTTCAAAAATTCCATCGTCCCCGGCCAGTTCCCGCGAAAGTATCCGCAGGGCTTCATTTAGATGATTGAAATACAGAAATTCACCGCAATAGATCAGGCCGGTAGAAGCTTTTTTCGTCCCGTTCTTCAACGCAACGGCAGAATGCGAGCGCACATAGCCGCATTCATCGAGATACTGATTTACCCTGAGAATTGTCTCTTTTGAAACCCCAAGCTTCTCCGCTCTCCCATTTATTACCGCTGAAACGGCATTCCGGCTCAATCCCAGTCTCTCTGCGATATCAGACATTGTATGCTTCATAGAAATATCAGTCCCGTTTTTTACTTTACACGTATAAAGTATATCAAAAAAAAGCTGCAATGTCAATAAGTGAAGAACTGAAAATGGAAAACAAAGCTAATCAGACGCTGCAAATGACGAGGAGGATCAGCAGTTCGGATGTCTCGCAGGAAGCGCCAAGTACGTCTCCTGTAGGACCTCCGAGTTTTGAATTGGCCTTCATTCGCCAGAAAGACGCAGTAAGCAGCATTGTCACAAAAGCGGCGGCAAAAACCATAGGCGGCACAAGAAAGACAAAGGGCATAAGAAAAACAAAGGCACCGGCAAGAGTCCAGACAGGAATCTGTCCTACTATATTAAGAGCAGTGCCGTCAGGACGGGGATATTTGGCCTTAAACGCAAGAAGCAGCATGCCGAAGCGAGCAAGTCCCATCGTCAGAAGAATAACAATCAAGGCACGCTGTGAAGCGAATAGTGCTTGCAAGGTAAGAAATTTGCCAAGCAGAAGCATAAAGGCTCCGGCAATAGCTCCGACGCCGGTATGGGGATCTTTCATGATTGCCAGACGACGTTCCTTATCGGCAACAGCGGAAAAGGCATCGCAACAGTCACAGAAGCCGTCGAGATGAAGAATTCGCGTCATCCATAGCGAAAAAGCCAGAAATATAAAAGCCTTCACTGCCGGATGAAACGGAACAATAGACGCTAGCAGAATTCCCAGAAAAGCAATGATTAATCCGGCAAGGGGAAAAAATACAAAAGACCAGTTCCAGTCTGACCGGGAAATATCGCCTCTGAAAGGGACAGGAATGCGAGTAAGGAAACTCAGACTCAATGCGAGTCCGCGAAAAGGAGCAAGAATAGAACTCATTTATCAATTTTCTCCAAAGGAAGGTTCTTTTTAGCAGGCATGCGGGACGTATTGACAGAATCACAGTTCGGACAACGCATGGAATCTATTTTGAATTTTAGCTTGTCCTTATCGCTGAGTGAATCCGGAACAGGCACTGCTATATAGGCGAATTCAAGCTGACAGACACTGCACTTCATGGCATAACCTAGTTCACTTCCGCAACGCTTGCAGTCAAAACCGCTCAAGACATCGGTGTAAACTTCCTGACGAAGTCCACAGTTTGAGCAAATGGTACTCTTGTATGATTTCTGAACAAAACGAAGTTCAAAAAAAAGATTTGTAAGCAGAATCAGAAGAAAGGCGATCAAGGTCCAGAAAATGAGCATATTCCGTTTTTCCCGCACAGAGAGGAAGCGGATAACATTCTCATAAGTGAAACGCTTTCGCAGGAGTTCCAATCTTCCGGGCTTAGTAATTTGCTTTTTTCTCGGATACATAATATAATTCTCCATATAAGAGAGGGAGCTCGTGTCATGAAGAAAAATAGCCTCATTACTACTGAATGCAAGTTCACGCTTGTTGAACTTCTATCGGCCTTTGTGGTAATTGTCATACTCATGACCCTGCTTCTGCCCGGAATAACGCGCTCCAAGGAATATGCAAAGCAGACAGATTGCATGAACAATCTCCGTCAGATTGCCATAGCATATAAAAACTATCTTGTCGAAAATGATGACGAGATGCCCTACATAGAACGCTGGCTGGATGATTTCACTCCGACATATACAGCAATACGCAATCTGAATATCTATAAATGCATGGGAATCAACACCCCAAAACTTACGGATGTCCGACAGCTAAATACAGCTACTGCTACGGAAACCGAACTCCTTAACGGACAGGTGCCTGACTATTATACAGGCGGATCAATGACCGACTTCGACAGAAATAACGGACATGGAAACAACCCCTATCACCTCGACATCGGCAACAAAGGCTCTAAAGTCGATGCAATCAAAGCGACAAAGAAAAACGCCAGAATGGTATACGATAAAAACTGGGCATCTCATTTCAAGGGACTCTCTTTCAACGTAGTTTATATCGACGACCTGCATTATGAAAAAGAATTCAAGGGCGTAAGCCAGTACTGGACTCTAGACGACCGCTACTACATGGAAACAAGCCTTGATCCTTTCCCGACTTACAACAGTAACGGTTCTTCAAAGAAGTAAATTCTCGTGATAGCAGATTAGCGTAATGCGTCAGTCAGTTTATTGTGAGTGGGATTTAAACCACGAAGCGCACGAAAAAATGCAGGAAGTAGTATTTTATAATTTAAGACTTAGGTCTGAATCTTCTTTAATCAACAGTAAACTGAAAACGGGTAGCGACGGCAGTCCCTTGCCGTCGAATCCTTAGACGCAATTGGAGGGGAAGCCGTCAAGGGACTGACGGCACTACCCGTCAAATGTCCCTCAAAAATGGAAAAAATCTTGTCAAAAAAACTAGTACTCTGTAAAGCTAAAAATATCGCATAGATTGCGAGGATTTTGAGATTTGCTTCGTATTCTGAGAGAACGCGATACCGAGGTATCGAAGTTCCTCGAAGGGTACGAATCCAAACTCAAAAGATCGCAACCGCTACGCGGCAAGTATCTTGCAGTTGTATTTTTCCGTTCCTCTTTCGGACAATATTCATATTGCCTTCAGTCGGAACAGAAAAAATCCATTCTGCAATCTTACTTGTCTATCCGAAATTTTTAACTTTACAGAGTACTAGAGGGTGACGGATAGTAGTACGGAGGACACGAAGGATAAGAGTTTATAATTGAATACCTACAGCACAAATTCTAATGAAAAGGACATTGGAATTTGCAGTTTGTATAGTTTTGTCTTGTCCATTGCGTCCATATAGTCCATTTGTCCATCAAAAGATGCCAACTCTGTCAGCTCAAACTAGAAAAAGACAGCAAAACACCCAATACTTTGACAATCAGATCGCAAGTCTTAAATTATAAAATAATTCCCTCTGTTTTCTTCGTGTCCTTCGCGCCCTTCGTGGTTTAAATCCCACTCATAATAAAGGAGACTGTCACATTATACCAGCTCAGTATCTCTTCCTGCTTTTCAGTCGCTGCCCTATTGCTTTTGACTAAAACTTTCCTTATAATATAAATATCGCCAACAAAATTATCCTTAACAACAAAAAGTGTTTTAATATGTTCCTCGAAGAATATGATTATTCCTTTTTTTACAAGGAATTGAAATCAAACGATTCCTTCCACCCTTTCCCACAGGCAAAAGAACGGAAAATATGGGAAAAACTTCTGAAATCTCCAAACGTGACCGCCAGATATCTGCATCTGAAAAATGAAGCTGATGCAACAGATATTTCCAAGTGGCCGCAACTCACAGCAAGTCTTTACATGGAGTTCATAAGAAACGGAAACCGTTCCAATTATGAAATCCCGTATTTCGCAAGACGCAACATGCTGGGAACTCTTGTTCTTGCAGAGGCCTTTGAGCACAAAGGCAGATATCTGGACAAGATTACAGACGCGCTTTGGATGATTCTGGAGGAAAGCAGCTGGTGTGTCCCGGCTCACGCCTTCAGAATGCCAGGTGAATCCCTGCCCCGTCATGATGTCCATGCAGTGGATCTTTTTGCGGCTGAAACCGCGATGATTCTCGCCGAAAGCTATTACATTCTCAAAGACGAACTGGAAGCTCACAGCCAGACTCTTTGCGCAAAGCTCAAGAATGAGATCATGGAGCGGACAATCAAACCTGTGATGTCCTATCCGGACAATTTCTGGTGGCTCTGCGGAAACGGGAACTGGAGCGCATGGTGCGCCTCAAATCTCTTTTCCGCCGCAATGTACACTGTAAGCGACAAAACAAGTCTTGCCGCATTTGCCGAAAGAATGAATATGGTAATGGCAAGATACTTTGACCATTGCACAAAAGACGGCGCCTGCGATGAGGGAGCAATGTACTGGAACGTGTCCGCAGGAGCAGCGCTGGTATATCTTGAGGCCGTTTACGAAGCAGTAAGCGGGAAAATAAATCTCTTCAACGAGGATTTCATAAAACGTCAGGCAGAATTTATCTCCAATGCTTACGTAGGCAACGCTTATTTCTGGGGGATCGCGGACTGCCGCCAGAAACTGAGACAGAGATCAGGAGTCCCCTATCGCTTCGGCGACCGTTTTAATTCCGAGCCTCTTAAAAATCTGGCGCTTCTCGCACGACAGGACTGGAATTGCGAAAATGAAATCCACAATGTTTTCAAGTCAGGAACCGGAGCCCTGCTGACGGACGCGCTCAGGGATCTCTTCTGGATTCCCTCTGACGCGAAAGCTGAAAAAGCTAAAGTCCCGCTTTCCATACTGTATCCTTCCACTGAAATATGCATGCAGAGAGAAAATGCGGACGGCAGCGGATTAACTTTCCTGATCAAAGGCGGGCATAACGGTGAGCGCCACAATCATAACGATGTCGGACATTTTGCAATATATGCGGACTCCAGACCTCTGATAGCGGACGCAGGTACAATGACCTACACCCGCGATACATTCAGCGAAAAACGTTACTCGCTCTGGTGTACCAGAGGAAGCGGACACAACGCTCCGATCATCAATGGAGTAGAGCAAGAAGCCGGAGGCTCCTTCAAGGCAGTCGGCTTCAAACTTAATAAGTCAAATGACAATCCAAGCGTTTCAATGAATCTGGAGGAAGCCTATCACGAAAAAGCAGGACTAAAGTCACTGAGGCGCGAAATATGCCTTTCACGCAAAAGCTCCGAAATAACGCTGACCGACAGCTTTGCAATGAAAAATCCTGTCAATCAATTCAGGCTGAATCTACTTTGTCCCGCAAAACCGCTGATAAAGAAAAACGGACTTGTCCAATTATCAAAAAACAGAGTGCTGAAAATTTCCGGCAACCTCGCTTCGGCAGAATTGAACGAAATCAAACTTGAAGATTTGATAATGACTGAAATCTGGGGCAAAAGTCTCTTCCAGTTGAGCCTTCTCTTCAAAACAGGAAAAAACGCTTGCTACAGTCTGACAGTCTTCAGGACAAATTGAGGGTCAACTTGTAAAATCCCGCTTCATGCCTTATATTAACAGGCTAAAGTCACTATAATGACCACAAATGGAGCGGGAACCTATGCGTAAACTAGCCCGACTTTTTCAGAACAACAAAGATTGGTCCGCCAAGATGAAGCGGACTCAGCCTGATTTTTTTGAAAAACTCTCCGCCCAGCAGACACCCGAATACATGTGGATAGGCTGCGCCGACAGCAGAGTGCCTGCCAATGAAATCGTAGGTCTGATGCCCGGAGAAATCTTTGTCCACCGCAACATAGCCAATGTTGTAGTGCATACAGATCTCAACTGCCTCTCTGTTATCCAGTACGCGGTTGAACTCCTCAAGGTCAAGCATATTATTGTCTGTGGCCACTACGGATGCGGCGGCATCCGCGCCGCCATGGAAAACAACGAACATGGACTCATCGACAACTGGCTGCGTCACCTCAAAGATGTCTACAGATATCATCAACAGGAACTAGATTCGATCAAGGATGAGAAGCTTAAGGAAGACCGCTTCTGTGAATTAAACGTCCTTGAGCAGGTGAATAACGTCTGCCACACCACTATAGTACAGAACGCATGGAAGGCAGGACAGGATCTCTCGGTTCACGGCTGGCTTTACAGTATCGAAGGCGGGGATCTCACCGACTTGGACATATGCATCTCAGGCAAGGATGAAATATCAAAAACACACAGGCTTGTATAGGACGGCACAGCGATGACAATGTCGATTATAATATTGATGCTGATCATGATAATATCCATGATCACCATACGAATAGGAGCAATCGCATTTGAAATCACGGGACTGCCGCGCTCGAAGTCAATTTTCCAGGCAGTCTCATGCTATACGCAGACAGGTTTCACAACCTCGGAATCTGAACTTATCGCGGCTGATCCCAGACGCCGCAAGATAGCACTCTTCCTGATTCTCTTCGGAAATGCCAGTTCAGTTACATTAATCGCCGCCCTTGCCGGACATCTCTACAAAATCCTTGATCCGCCCGCAGGACTCGTATTTGATATTCCGGCTCTGTCCATTCACATTGCACTCAGCCAGCATGGCCACTCTGTCGCAAGAGTTGTTGAACTCTGCGTGCTTTCAGGAGCGTCCTACTACTTCTTCATGCACAGCAAAACGTTCTCGAAATTTCTAGACTTCATAAAAGGACATTACTTCAAGCACGATCCTTGCATCACTCCGATGAACGAAATTCAGCTGGATACAGACGGCAACGGCGTCTTTGTACTCTTTGTCAGAAAAAACTCCGCTCTCGTAGGACAGACTCTGGATGATGCTGTCAGCATTCTGACCAACAGAGAAATTAAGCTCATATCACTTGTGCGAAACGATAAACTCATACAGAATCCCGACAATGCGGAAAAAATCCTGCACATGGATAAAATCATCTGCATAGCTCAGGAAAAGGCAGTTTACGACTTCGACCAGCAGGAAGCCAAAGACAATCAGTCTTCGGAAGAAGCCAACAAGTAACGCATCGGACTTTCACCGAAAAGTTTCCGGAATGCCGCTATGAAAGCACTGGAGCTTTCATAGCCTGAGCTCAAGGCAACTTCATTAACTGATTCCCCGGCATCAAGCCGCTCCAGAGCCTTCATGAACCGGAGATTTCTGCGCCAGTCGCCAAAACTCAAGGATGTTTCCCTCTCGAAGATGCGCAAAAGCGTTCTGGAACTTGTACAGGCAAGTTTTGACCAGTCCTCAAGCGTCCTTCCATCAGCCGGATCTTTCAGAAGAGCAGCGGAAACTCTCAACGCTCTCTCATCCTCAGGCATCGGCAGACAAAGACCGGCACGCTCGGCAATTCTCAACTCGTCGCGCAATACCTCTATTACCCGCCATGCCGGACTATTCAGTTTATAGGAATCCCCGAAGCTTACGGCTTTCAGGATCAATTCCCGCAGAAAAGGATTCACCTTCAGTACAGAGCAGCCGGAAGGAAGTCCTTCTATATAGGAAGGATCGAAAAAAAGATTGCGAATCTTTACCTTACCGGGGAAATACACCTCATGTTCCGTGTCTGGCGGCAGCCAAACTCCCTGCGACGGCGGCACCAGCCATGAAGTCTTCAGACATACAACTCTCATTACGCCGCTGCTCGCGTACACAAACTGTCCGCGCGGATGCTTGTGCGGAGCCGCACATCCTGCCGACTCAACATCCAGCGCATACGAGAGAATCGGTAAATCCGGATTCAAAGTGAATCCAAGCAGAACCGGATCAAGTTTTGTCATTTTAGAACTATTCATATCAATAATATACTCGTAAAGACATAGTTTCCAATCTCCATTCAGCGCTATTGACTTAAAGAAATAAATCGGCTATAATAACATGTAAAGATATGTTAACAGGATGTTTTTTATGAGCACGTTACATCAGAACATTTATGAATACCTGACAGAAAAAATCGAAAGCGGAGAATTCCCGCAAGGGTCCATGTTGCCGTCCGATTCAGAACTCGCCATACAATTTTCGACAAGCAGACAGACCATTCTCCGTGCCATGGAGCGCCTCAGTCTTGAGGGTCATATAAAACGCCTTCAGGGAAAAGGTTCCATCGTGCAGAGACAACAAGTTCGCGCTCCAGGAGGAAACAAACTGATATCGTTCATTTGCGGCGACATCGCAAACAGCTTCGGTCAGCGTGTCGCATCAGGAATCGAAAGAAAACTTCGCGAGCTTGATTACGAACTCATTCTCTGCCAGCACGGACACGAAGACGAAAAGGAAGCGGCTCAAATCAGGAAATCCATATCGCGCGGTGTCGATGGCATAATATTGATCCCGGCCAATCCACAGAACTCAGCAAAAATCATTTCGGAAGAACTTCTCCCTGCCTCAATTCCCTTCCTCTGCGTTGACAATCCGCTTGAAGGAATTGAGTCCCCGCTCATCGAAACAGACAACTATCACGGAGCCTATGAAGCCGTAAGTCACTTATGCAAAAACGGACATAAACGAATTGCGTTCATTGTCACAATGAAGGAAAAAATTGAATCGCTGAGAACCGTTTCCCAACGTTTCGCAGGCTATAAACAGGCATTGGAAGATCATGGCATCAGCTTCGATCCCGAACTGATCGCAGAACTCGGCCCTGAGCTTTCCGGCAAACGTCCTCACGATGCCGGATACAAGATTTTCGGATATCAGCCGATGAATAAACTGCTGAGACTTCCCACCCCTCCTACAGCGGTCTTTCTCCTTTGGGACGAACTTGCCTTCGGAGTCATGAGCGCCATAGAAGATGCAGGCTTGAAAATCCCCGGCGACATCGCTCTTGTAGGCTTCAATGATGACCCTATTGCCTCCATCACACCAGTCCCTCTTTCCAGCGTCCGCCAGCCCGCCGAAGAGCTCGGAGCCTCAGCCGCCGAAATGATCGTCAATCTCATCAACGGCAAGCCGTGCAGAAAACAGATCTGCCTCAAAAATACCCTCATCCCTCGCGAAAGCAGCAACATTTTAAAATAACATAACACAGCATTAAGAACTCAATACAGGACTATATATGCTTTCAGACTATGTCAATATCTTTCAGGGAACAAGTTCAACATTCACGCTTTCTTACGGAAACACACTGCCGCTTGCGGCTATCCCGCGAGGCATGAACCACTGGACGATCCAGACTTCCGAAGAACACTGGCTCTTTAACTACAATGAGCCTAAAGTCCAGGGAATACGAATGACGCATCAGCCGTCCCCCTGGATTCGCGATTATTCGGCTCTCACATTCATGCCGCAGACGGGCGAGCTTATCAGCGGTGCATCCTTCCGCTCTTCCATTTATAGAAAAAGCGATGGCGTTTTCACTCCTTATTTCATGGAGCTCAATCTCTTCAGATATCGCACAAAATTCAGCTTCGCTCCCACTGAACGCGGAGCCGCTTTCCAGATCGAATTTCCTGATGAAAACAAGGAAAAACGCCTTATCATATCGACTCCCACGGACAAAGCGGAATTCAAGCTCTCCACAGATGGAAAACGTCTGGAAGGCTACACAAAACATCACAATGGAGGCATGCCTGAAAACGGTGCCGCTTATTTCGTCATTCTCTTCGATGAACCCGTCATTTCAAACTCAAGGTTCTCCGGCGGAATCGCTCTGGAATTCTCAAGATCGTCAAGAAAATGCGAGTACAAAATTGCAAGCTCATTCATCAGTATTGCACAGGCAGAAATCAACCTCAAAAGGGAAGTCCTGCCTTTCTCTCTTGATGAAATAAAAAATCAGGGCGCGGAAATATGGGAAAAACATCTTTCCAAAATACAAATTGAAACATCAAATGATGAATACAGAAAAACTTTTTACTCCTGTCTCTACAGATCTTTCATATTCCCCCGCAAATTCCATGAATTCGACATCAATAAAAAAATGCTCCATTACAGTCCTTTCGACGGTAAGATACACGAGGGGCCTCTTTACACCGACAACGGGTTCTGGGACACCTATCGCACGCTTTTCCCGCTCCTTTCGATTATCGACAGAGAAATTTTCGGGGAGATGTGTGCAGGCTTCCTGAATGCCTATAAGGAAGGCGGCTGGCTGCCTCAGTGGATGAGTCCCGGTTATCGCGACTGCATGATCGGCACTCATGCTTCAGCCGTGCTGGCTCAGGCAATAATGGCCGATGTCAAAGGCTTCGATTACGAACTTGCCTATGAAGCAATGAAAAAGGACGCCACTACTCCTTCAGATATCCCCGGTGTCGGACGCACAGGGCTTGAGGAATACATAAAACTCGGCTACCTCCCTGCCGACAAAATCCCGCACTCCGCCTCGGTGACAATGGATTACGCGGCAAATGACTTCTGCCTTGCCCTCGTCGCAGAAAAACTCGGCAGAAAAGATGATGCGGCTATCTGGCGCGAACGCTCTAAAAACTATCGCAACGTATTCAGTCAAGAGGTCAATTTCATGCGCGGACGCAATGCCGACGGCTCATGGATTCCCTTCGATGAATTCGACTGGGGCGGCCCGTACATCGAGGGCGGCGCATGGCAGTCTACATGGGCAGTTCCTCACGAACAGGAAGATCTCATGACACTAATGGGCGGAAAAGAAAAATTCGCTGCTAAGCTCGAAAAAATCTTCAGCACTCCTCCATACTTCAACGCGGGAACTTATAAAACTGAAATACATGAAATGACTGAAATGGCCGTCGCCGAATTCGGACAATACGCTCACAGCAACCAGCCGGTTCATAATGTCATTTACCTGCTGAACACAGCTGGACGTCCGGACAAAACAAGACACTGGGTTCGCAAAGTTCTTACTGAAATGTACAACTCAGGAGAAAAAGGCTTCCCCGGCGACGAGGACAATGGCGAAATGGCCGCATGGTACGTACTGAGCTCCTGCGGCATATTCCCGGCATGTCCCGGAAAAACGGATTACTTTCTCGGAACAAGCCTCTTCGACAAGGCTGTTTTGCATCTCGAAAATGGAAATTGTATAAAAATAAACCGTTCCTCAAACGGGAAAAACTCCATCAACGGAACTGAAACAGAAGCACTATCAGTCAAGATCAGCGGCAGAGAAGGACTCGACCTGCAAATTCCTTGAGAATGCTACTGATTATACCGTAACACTAAAAAGGGAATCTTCGGATTCCCTTTCTTATTGCATTATCGTGAAATATTTTTCACTTTCTACATTTTTGAAATACAAAACTCCAATACAAACACTATCACAAACATAAAACAATTATAAACAAATAGATATAAAATACAAGTCCGAAAATTAGCCAGAACAATTTTGATAAATCTATTTGATTTTTGCTCACTTTTTTGATATAGTCCCCCTATTGTGTGAAATTTTTTTTCCAAAAACTTAAGATCAAAAAGAGGTAACTATGCTCCAGTGGCCAAAAACAAATGATGCTTTGGGAACAGTGAACAGAGGCACACCCTGCGAATCAGGGCTTTGCACTCTTTGCATGTCCTCCTGCAAAGGAAAATGTGAAACTTGGATGGCTTCGCTTAAAGGCAGAAAGCTGCTCTATCCGCGCGAATTCGGATACATCACATCAGGCTCATCAAATGTAACGTCTCTCGGACTCGGCTATCATGCGCTGAGAATTCAAGGGTATGCTTATGGAGCAAACGGCCTCGCCAAAGGTCTTTCAAACGATCCGGACGACTGTATTTTCCCGAACGTCAGCATTGAAGGCAGCTTCGGCAATCAGCTGAAGACAAAGTTCAGAGTTCCGATAATGACCGGCGCTCTCGGTTCAACTTTTGTCGCAGCCAGATACTGGGACTCCTTTGCGGTCGGCGCGGCCATTTGCGGAATTCCGATTGTCATCGGCGAAAACGTCGTTGGCGTCGATAAGAAATCAGTCACGAAAAAAGGAAAAATCGTCTCGGCTCCTGAGCTCGACAGACGCATAAACAAATTCCTCCGCTACTATGACGGATACGGCGCTATCATTGTTCAGATGAACGTCGAAGATACAAGAAACGGCGTAGCAGAGTACATCATCGACAAATACGGCGATCAGGTCATCCTCGAACTCAAATGGGGACAGGGAGCCAAGGATATCGGCGGCG
>JAKJHH010000008.1:7080-7500 GCA_022703965.1 Verrucomicrobiota bacterium | reverse complement strand
ATCGTCGATCCCGATCCCTATGACAAGACAGTCCAGAAAGCCTTTGAAACACGCGCAATCACATCCTTCGCAAGACATAGCCGTCTCGGCGGCACAGATCTCGCAAGCGAAGACAAAGTTCGCGCTTCCTTCATGAAATCAATTGCCGGCCTCCGCAAGCTCGGCTTCAAGAGAATAACTCTCAAGACAGGCGCTTACGGCATGGAAGCCCTCGCAATGGCAATCCGTTATGCCACGGACGCAAAACTCGACCTCCTCACAATCGACGGAGCCGGAGGCGGCACAGGCATGAGTCCATGGAACATGATGGAGCACTGGGGCGTTCCCTCACTCTCCCTCCATGCAAAAGCTTATGAATACTGCAATATTCTCGCAAAGAAAAAGCTCAAAGTTCCGGCGATCTCCTTTGCCGGCGGGTTT
>JAKJHH010000008.1:0-7070 GCA_022703965.1 Verrucomicrobiota bacterium | reverse complement strand
TCTCGCCCTCGGCGCTCCGTTTACCAAGCTCGTCTGCATGGGCAGAGCACCAATGATCCCCGGCTTCCTCGGAAGCAATATCGAAGGCGTATTCTATCCGGAAAGACGCGAAGCCCTTTCAGGACACTGGGAATCTCTCCCCGCATCCGTCACTGAATTCGGCAAGTATCCTGAAGAAATCTTCTCCGGCTGGGAAGCAGTCAAAAACAAGGTAGGCGCAAAGGAAATGAAAAACATCCCCTTCGGTGCCGTTGCCATGTTCGGATATGTTGACAAACTTTCATGCGGACTCCAGCAGTTCATGGCTGGCGCAAGAAAGTTCAATCTCTCCGAAATATCAAGATCAGATCTCATGGCTGCCAACAGAGAAACAGCTGAAGAAACAGGCATCACTTATATGGCTGATGCTCTGGACAAAGAAGCAAAGAAGATACTCGCAAAATAAGCAGAAATCAGCTTGCCAAGGAAAGCGCAGGGGAGAAAATCCTCTGCGCTTTTTATTTATGCGTAGATTTATAATAGCAAGTGCAATCACATGTTATATACATGGCATCAATTAATTACGCGCATAGGAGACTCAAGCTTCGTCAGACGGAGCAAGAGCTTTAAGCACTTCTGGCGGCCTTACAGGACGTCCCTGCGCATTTACACAGGCATGAACGGTATGGCCTTCGGCAAGAAGGACTGAATCCTTCCAGACCTGACAGACAATCTTGATTCTGGGGCCGCGTAATTCAGCCACATATCCTTTGATTCTAAGAAGATCGTCATATCCTGCGGAAGCCTTGTAATTGCATAGAGCCTCAATGACAGGAAGCATGATTCCGCTTTTCTCAAGCTCAATATAGGGAAGTCCTGCTTCACGCAGAAGCTCGGTTCTGAGGCGTTCAAAATAGACCAGATAATTTGCGTAGTAAACAACTCCCATGCGATCGGTATCGGCATAGGGAACTCTGTAGTCGATTTCTGTAAGTTTTCTGCTCACTTGTTGATATATGAACTTATTTTTTCAATTACCTGCTCAATATTGAGCTCGCTGCTGTCGATAAGAATAGCATCCTCAGCTTTTCTGAGCGGGGAAATTTTACGCTTCATGTCCATTTCATCGCGCGCGGCAATTTCTGCGGCAACGCTTTCAACAGTTGAACCGGCTGCTATTTCGCCTCCCTGAGCAAGACGGCGCTTAGCTCTGACTTCAGGCGAAGCAGTGAGAAAGAATTTATATTTTGCCTCTGGAAAGACAACAGTTCCGATATCCCGGCCTTCCATGACAATGAGACCGCGGGAAGCGAACTCACGCTGCTTGGCTACAAGGAATTCACGGACTTCAGGAATAGAGGAAATCTGACTCACTGATTCAGTGACTTCAGGACCTCTTATGGAATCGGCGACAAGAGCGCCGTTCATTTCAAGCTCAAGTTTTCCCTCTTTATTTTCGACATAATCAAGCTGAAGCTGAGGGAGAATAACGGAAAGTTTTTCGCGAGCCATGCCGCAATCAGGATCAATATGTTTCTGGAGAGCGTAAAGAGTGACGGCGCGATACATGTTTCCTGTGTTGATGTAGGGAACATGGAATTTTTCAGCGACCATTCTTGCGATGGTGCTTTTTCCGGAGGCCGCAGGACCGTCAATTGCTATCACATTCTGCATAAAAGCCTCCGGAAAGCAGGGTAAAATATCAGTTTCTGCGTCCGCGAACACGTCCGCGCTTCAGGAATCCTTCATAATTTCTCATAACGAGATGAGATTCCATCTGGCTGAGAGTATCGAGAACAACACCGACTATAATCAGAAGGCTTGTACCGCCGAAAAACGCAGCGATGGCATTAGGAATCTTGAAGCTTTCAAAGAGAAGCATCGGGAATATCGCAAGAAGCGAAAGGAATATTGCACCTGCAAGAGTAATCCTTGTCATTGTGTTGTCAAGGAATTCTGCGGTGGGCTGTCCTGGGCGTATACCCGGAATGAAGCCGCCTTCTTTCTTGAGATTTTCAGAAATCTGAATGGGATTGAACTGGTTGGCAACCCAGAAATAAGAGAATACGAGAATCAGCATACCGTATATAATCATATAGGAAACTGTTCCGTACTGGAAATAGTAAGAGAAATCTCTGAGGAAGGGAACCCAGCGGCATACCATATCGGGCACGATCATAATCGCACCGGCAAAGATGATAGGCATAACGCCGGAGAAGTTCACTTTAAGTGGCATGTAAGTGCTTCCGCCCTTCATCTTGTTGCCGACGATTCGACGAGCCATCTGTATCGGAATTCTTCTCTGTCCCTGTGTCAGAAGCACTGTAGCTGCTGTCACAAGAGCAAATACAAGGAAGAGTATGAGGAGATGGACAAGTCTGAAACGGGTTCCGGCAATAGCACCGCCGCTCTGAACAAGTTCATAGAGGCCTGCTATGGCTGAAGGCATGCGGTCAACGATACCGATTGTAATAATGATCGATACGCCGTTTCCGATACCGCGCTCAGTAATTCTTTCGCCAAGCCACATCAGCACCATTGTGCCGCATGTCAGAATAATGATCGACATGATGATGAAGCCGGTTCCTGGATTGAGCACGAGAGGAGTTGCAGGATTGGGAAGACCGATTCTGCCGGGATTGATCATCGCCATGGCAGCCATCGCACCCTGAATGAGACAGATAAGGATAGTAAGATAGCGGGTGTACTGGTTGATCCTCTGACGTCCGACATCCCCTTCACGGATAAGCTTCTCAAGCGAAGGCACTACAGGAATCAGCAGCTGCATGATGATCGATGCCGAAATGTACGGCATGATACCAAGCGTCGCGATAGCGAACTGCTGAAGAGCGCCTCCGCTGAAGAGGTCAAACATGCCCATGAACATGCCTTCCGCAGTGCTTGGGCCGAACTGGGTGAAGTATTCCTTAAGAGCCACCGGGTCAATACCGGGGCAAGGAATGTTGGCAGCCAGACGGCAGATCACTATCACACCAGCCGTAAAAAGAATACGGCTCCTGAGTTCAGTTATCTTAAAGCTGTTTACAAATGCGGAAAACATTATGGGCTCTTTTCTGTTTTATTCCGGATAAAATCCGGAAAGCGTCAGACGGTTTCGCAAACGCCGCCAGCTGCTTCGATTTTTGACTTGGCCGCTTCAGAGAACTTTGCAGCCTTGACCTTGAGCGACTTGGTTATTTCGCCGTTACCGAGCACCTTGAGAGGCAGAGTTGACTTGCAGACAATGCCCTTCTTGATAAGAGTTTCGGCATCGACTTCCTCGTTAGCTGAAAAAGCTTTGTCAATAACTGAAAGGTTGATGACAAGGTATTCAACGTGATCAAACGACTTGAAACCGCGCTTCGGAAGACGTCTGAAGTAAGGTGTCTGACCGCCTTCAAAGTGGTGTCTGATGGAACGGCCTGTACGGGACTTGTGTCCCTTGTGACCGCGTCCTGCGGTACCGCCCCAGTTGGAGCCGTCGCCGCGTCCAACTCTCTTGTGACGGTTTCTTGACCCTTCGGTCGGATGTAAATCATGAAGTTTCATGCTCATAATTTCCTTAAATTATTTCAATCCGCGTTTTGTGAGGATTTCATCTCTGGTCTGGAGAGCATCGATCGCCTTGAAAGTGGCCTTGACCACGTTGATCGGATTGCTTGCGCCGAGAGACTTTGCAAGGACGTCCTGAATGCCTGCGAGGCTAAGGATCGCACGAACAACACCACCGGCGATAAGACCTGTACCGGCAGATGCAGGTCTCATAAGGATCTTTGCGCCACGATATTTGATGTTGACAGTGTGGGGAAGAGTAGAACCGTTAACCGGGATCTTCACCAGACTCTTGCGAGCGATTTCGCCGCCTTTGCGAATGGCGTCGGAAACTTCGTTTGCCTTGCCGTAACCATAACCGACATTGCCGTTGTGATCTCCGACTACGACGAGAGCGCCGAAGCTGAAGTTTCTACCGCCTTTAACGACTTTAGAACAACGGTTGATGGTGATGACGTTCTCGCTGAATTCAGCTGAGGACGATACCGATGTATCGGCGGATTCTTCTACAGGAACATAGTTTGACATTTTTCAAAACTCCTTAGAACTGCAGGCCGGCGCTTCTTGCGGCATCGGCGAGGGCTTTGACTTTTCCGTGATACTGAAGTCCGCTGCGGTCGAAGACTACAGTAGTCAACCCTGCTTTTACGGCCTTGTCACCGGCGATCTTGCCAAGAGCCTGAGCTCCGGCAACGTTATTTTTGAGATTAAGCTCCTTGAACTCCGGTGAGAGAGTTGAAGTTGCCGCAAGTGTCTTGCCTGTTTCATCATCGATGAACTGAACATAAACATTGTTGGCTGTAAAGCTTACGCAGAGACGCGGACGGGCGGCTGTACCGGATATCTTCTGGCGCAGGCGCTGGTGGCGTCTTGTCTTCATGGCTCTTAATTTATTGCATTTTATCATAAAAAATCTCCAGCGACTAAAAATTAACCGACTGACTTACCTTCCTTGAGAACGATGCGCTCATCCACATAACGAATACCTTTGCCCTTGTAAGGCTCAGGCTTGCGGAAGCGTCTGATTGTGGCGGCGACTTCACCGACGAGCTGTTTATCAGCTCCTTCGATAGCAATCTTGGTGTTTTCAGCCACAGTCACCTTGATGCCGGCGGGGACATCATAGATAACCGGGTGAGAATATCCAAGAGTAAGAGTAAGCTTGCTGCCGGCGATCTGAGCTTTGTAACCGACGCCGATAATAACAAGATCTTTCTTGAAGCCTTTTGTAACGCCGACAATCATGTTATTGATAAGGCTTCTTGTGAGCCCCTGCATCGCGTGAGCGGTGCTGGACTCTTCTGTACGGCTCACATGAACCATAGAATCCTTGACGTCAACTGAAACGAGGGGAGGAAGAGGAAGCGAAAGCTTCGAGCTCTTGCCTTCGATGTCAAGAGAACCGGTATTAACGGTTACTTTGACTCCTGCCGGGCAGGCTACAGGTTTATTTCCTATACGTGACATTGCTGTTTATCCTCAATTTAAAATTACCAGACCTGGCAGATTATTTCGCCGCCGATGTTCTGTGCAGCAGCAGCCTTGCCGCTGATAATGCCCTTCGGTGTTGAGAGAACCACGATGCCGAGGCCGTCTCTGACGCGCGGGATATCTGCGCTGCCGCAGTATTCACGACATGCGGGTTTGCTGATTCTTGTTATACCTTCGATAACCGGCTTGCGCTTGTAATACTTAATGTCGATTACGAGAGTTTTCTTGATTGTGCCTTCATTCTCAACGCGGAAATCACCGATGTATCCTTCTTCCTTGAGAACCTTTGCGATTTCGCATTTGATTTTCGAGGACGGGATAGAGACAGTCTTGTGGGCTGCCGTACCGGCGTTTCTGATGCGTGTAAGCATATCTGCTATTGGATCTTGCATGCTCATTTTCTGCGATACTCCTTCTTACCAGCTGGACTTGGTTACGCCGGGTATCTGACCTGAAGAGGCGAGCTCTCTGAAGCAGATTCGGCAAAGTTTGAATTTCCGGATGTAAGCCCTGGGTCTTCCGCAGTGCTGGCAGCGGTTATAATTGCGCACCTGGAATTTGCTGCCGCGCTTCTGCTTTGCTATTAAACTTTTCTTAGCCATGTTTGTTAGCTCCTGAATTTACTGTGCGAACGGCAGACCGAGGAGAGCGAGAAGATCTTTAGCCTCGTCGTCAGTTTTTGCCGTGGTGACCATTGTTACATTGATTCCAAGCGGATACTTGACCTTTTCAAGGTCAACTTCAGTAAAGACGGAGATGTCGGGCATACCCATGTTGTAATTTCCGGAACCGTCGAAGCCCTTCTTCGGAATACCGCGGAAGTCGCGGACTCTGGGCAGTGCGTTGTGAACAAGCCTGTCAACGAAGTCATACATCTTGGAGCCTCTGAGCGTAACTGCCGCTCCGACCTGCATTCCTGCACGAAGCTTGAAGTTTGCGACGTTCTTTCTGGCTTTTGTTATGACCGGCATCTGTCCAGTGATATTGGCCAGATGGTTCTTTGCTTCCGTGAAAGCATCCTTTTCAGAGCTTGTGCCGATTCCTGTGCTGATAACTATTTTTTCAAGCTTGGGAATCTGCATTACGTTTTTATAGTTACGCTTAGCTTTAAGCGCGGGAACTATTTCCTCTTTGTATTTTTTCTTCATGTCAGGCATATTTCATCAACTCCGTCTGCTGCGCTATGTGTCAAAAAGTTATTCCTTATTCGGAAACAAGTTTAACATTTGAAACATGGACAGAAACAGACCGCTCAACAAGACCGCCCTTTGGATTTTCGGGGGTCTTCTTTACAGTTCTCCTGCCAAGTTTTTTCTGTTTTTCGGGGGAAAGTCCTGTCAATTCGAGGACGACTCTGTCGGTCTTCTTGATAACCGCGAGGACTTTCGCCTTTTCCTGTTTCCATACACCGGTGATCACTTCGACAGCGTCACCTTTCTTAACGTGGTAATTCTTCTTTTCTACTGTTGTCTTAGTAGCCATAATTAAAGCACCTCCGGGGCCAGAGAGACAATCTTCATGAAGTCCTTGTCTCTGAGTTCGCGTGCAACGGGGCCGAAGATACGTGTGCCGCGGGGGTTTTTCTCCTTGTCAATTACGACGGCTGAGTTATTGTCGAACTTGAGGTATGAACCGTCTTCTCTGCGGATTCTGTTCGCAGTTCTGACGATCACGGCTCTGACGACCTCGCCTTTTTTCACTGTTCCGCCGGGGATAGCTTCCCTGACGGCTGCTGTTATGATGTCACCGATGTGAGCGTAGCGCTTCTTCTGGCCGATAACTGTCATGGCGACGAGTTTCTTGGCACCTGAATTGTCGGCGACTTCAAGACATGTCTGCATCTGAATCATCGTTGTGCTCTCCCTTTTCCGTTACTGAGCTTTGCTGATAATTTCAACAAGGCGCCAGTGCTTGGTTTTGCTCAACGGCCTTGTTTCCGCGATTCTGACGGTGTCGCCGGCCTTGGCTTCGTTATTTTCATCATGAGCTACAAAGCTCTTCCACTTCTTCACGACTTTTTTGTAAAGCGGATGAGGCACTCTGCGGAC
>JAKJHH010000089.1 GCA_022703965.1 Verrucomicrobiota bacterium | reverse complement strand
CATTCCTTCGAGCCGTTCTGGTGGATCGCCGGACTCTACGTGGAAATCGCAATAGAAACCGACACGGAAGCACTTGAGATCGAAGAGCTCTCTCTCTACGAAACACATTATCCTTTTGAGTTCAAGAGCAGTTTCAAATCCTCCCTGCCCGAACACCAGGAGATTGAAAAACTGGCGCTCCGAACTCTTGAAATGTGTTCGCATGAAACTTACATGGACTGTCCTTATTATGAGCAGTTGATGTATGTAGGAGACACACGTCTGGAAATCCTCGCCACATACATGACAACGAATGACACAGCATTGCCCTTCAAGGCACTCAGCTTATTCGACAGATCAAGAAGAGCATCAGGACTGACGACCTCGCGTTATCCGACGGACAGAATTCAGATCATCCCAACCTTCTCGCTGATATGGGTCTGCATGACGCATGATTTCGCCGTCTGGCGCAGAAATGAAGATGACTGGAAGACTGTGATGAAAGGAGTCCGCTCCGTCCTTGATACCTTCAGAGACTACATTAATAAGGACGGGCTTGTGGAAGGTCCTGTCGGCTGGAACTTCATGGACTGGGTGAAAAGCTGGAACCGTGGCATTCCGCCTGATGGAGACTATGGAGTCTCCTGCATGATAAACTGGCTTTTTGTGCTTGCGTTGAAAGCCGGAGCCGAACTTGAAGAGTTCTCAGGAGAAACAGAACTGGCGTCCAGAAACAGAAAACTGGCCTCATCTCTTGCCGTCAGGATCAAAGAAAAATTCTTCGACGCCGGACGCGGACTTTTTGCGGATGATCTCAAGCACGAATTCTACTCAGAACACAGCCAGTCTCTTGCCGTGATATCAGGAGAACTGAGCGAGACTGAATCAAAAACTCTTGTTGAGAGAATGCTGAAAACAGAAGGACTTGCACAGGCCAGCATCTACTTCTCCCATTATCTCTTTGAGGCATACAGAATCACAGGCAATATTGATGCAATGCTGAAACGCATGAGTTTTTGGAAAGAACTAATCGAGATCGGCTGTAAAACCTGCATCGAAGAGCCTGAGCCAAGCAGATCGGACTGTCACGCATGGGGAGCTCATCCGGTCTACCATTATCGTGCCTCGATACTTGGAATACGTCCGGACTCGGCGGGCTTCAGAAGCGTCAGAATCAGACCTCAGCTCGGCATGCTGGAATTTGCGGAAGGCTCGCTTGTCCATCCTGAAGGATTGATTAAGGCATTATTCAGAAAAGTTCATAATGGACTTGAAGGTGAAATCGAGCTTCCTGGAACAGTTTGCGGGGAACTTGAAGTCAATGGAAAAACCATTACGCTGAAGCCCGGACTCAACGTGCTGAAAGCTTAGTTTTCAATGACTGGACTTCGGGAATACATATGGTCTCAGGCTTGCTGAAAAAGACCATGCGTTTCCCGGAGTTCTTCCAGAGTTTCACAGTCTGATTGTAGAGTTTTTCCCACTGCCTGAAACGCGGATCGGCTGCGATTACGACAGTCTTCTCAGGAAGATAATGCCAGAATATTCCGCTTCCGACGGCTCCGTGCATAATCTCAGGAATAAGTTCGACAATCATCATTGGGGCATCCGGATATTTCTTGGCAAATTCAAGAGCGTTGATCCAGTTGATATGAGAAAAGAATATCACGGCATCCTTGGCCGGATCATAGTTTACTTCAGCACAGAAAGCGGCATTTTCAGCCTCTGTTTCGCGTGCAAAACTCATTCTTGAGCAGAGATCCCATTTACCGGATGGCAGAGTAACGGATTTGACGGTCGGAATGTCCTGATCCTTCGCTATCATATCAAAATCAAGGCCTTCGCTTCTGACACAGGAGGACTTAAACAGATAGTCTCCAAGTTCCTTGTTGTGAGCCGAAACAAATGATGCCGCATAACTGCGGAAAGCAGGAAAGTTCTCCACCATTGCAGCTCGGAACTGAAAAGCATTCCCTTTCAAAGTAGCGCTTACAAGCAGAAGGTCTGCATGAAAATCTTTCAAAAGATCATACATGAGTTTATAACGCTGGCGGAAAAGTCCGAGACGCTCAAGAAGCGTACCGTTTACGGCAAAGCGCGAGGCCGGCATCACTGAGATAAAATCCTCGACCTGCGATGAAATGGCGTTGACTATAAATCTTTCCAGACCGCCATTGTCAGTGAGCGAAGCACCGGAACGGACAACCGAATTAAGTTCTGCCTGAATTTGCGAAGCCTTCGCGCTGCCCTTCGGAGAATCACGCAATTCAAAGTAAAGCTTTTTGGAATGCTCAAGTATTTTCGAGTCTATATTTATATGCTCGTTCAAAGCACTTGCGGCACGCTCGAAGAGACCTGCGAAATCAGCATCATAAGGCTTGAATTCGCGCGTAATGTCAGGTTTAAGACTCAGTGCGCCTGAACAGAAACTTTCCAGACTTTCTCTTTTAGCGTTTTTTATGAAAGCTCCGCCTGCACTGGCATTAGATATAGTCAGATCAGGCCGACTCTGCGCAAGCTCATCAAGATATATCTCAAGAGCCTTACGGATGATGTCGAAATCTTCTGTAGTCTGGACAAAATCAGTATCATTGCCGGGCACTTGCAGGAGATATTTTTCATCTCCGCTTTTTACGTATGAAGTCCCGTCGTGCGTTGCTCCTTCAGAAGACAGGCATAGTTCATTTCCGACAAGAGCGATATTGACGGCTCCGCATGAAACGGCAAAATCCATAGCTGTCACAGTTACGCTTTTCAGCATCGCTATATCAAGCAGTTTAAGTCCCGCAATTTCAGCAATGCTGTTGAAAAAACCGGAGTCAGAAGACGTCCAGAGCACTGCTTTGAACCTCTCTGCTATTTCGGGAGAAAGAGAAGGCGATGCCAGCAAGAGGGAATCCGGAGCGTAATCATGATTCCAGTTCCAGTAGGATTTGCAGTCCATCTCCACAACGATATCGGGATTTATACCTGCCTGCATAAGCATTTTCACAGCATGACCGACGGCAATAATCACAAGATTTGAGGAATGTTTCCTTATCAAATCAGTCTGCGTCTTCAATGACGGCCCTGCCCCGCATATAAGCACATGTGTATCAGCATCAAAGCGAGGCAATGGACGGATTCCTGAACGTACGATTGAAGGGATATTCATAAGCGCGGAGCGCAACCTGAGCAGTTTGCCGCGACTGGCTACGTTCATATCGGAAAAAGCCATGTTCACGGTTTCAGCAAGCAGCTCTGTTTCCTGTTTCAAGGAATCCTTCAAGTCAGGAGCAATGCCGAAACGTATTTCCGAAGCTTTCAGAGAAAGCAAAGCCGTTTTAAGCTCACGAGTCCACTGCCTTTTTGAGTCCAGATCTAAAGCGAAAACATTCTGCGGCAGTCCTGTAGAATCATCAGCAAAATCACGGGCAAGATAAAGTAAGGGCTCAGACGGCTTGGCAGATGCCATTGTGCTTATTATGCCGCGATCAGCATGCCCGATATAAAGTTGAATTGTCTTAGGCAGAACGCCGCCGTTGACAGCTCTGACTGCGGAAAGAAATCCGTCCAGACGATTTAAGAAAAACTGATCTGCCTGCATAATGAGATTCCGATACTGATTTAAGCAATTGTATGAAAATAACCTCTGGATGAATCTGATTCAAATTCATAATGCAATCATGACAATAAAAAAACCGTCCGGAAGCCCGGACGGTTTCAGAGTCACTTTTCAGTGATAATCAGACCTGCACATCATCAAGAATGGCGAGCGCCATCTTGCCTCTTCTTATACGGGTCTTGTAGGCCTCGTCGTAATGCCAGCCGAGGCTGGATACTGAAAGCGCCTGAGTCGCTTCCTTGAGTCTTTCGACCTTGGAGGCAAACTGTTTCATCTCGGCATTGAAGCTTTCAGGATTTCTGGAAATCCTGTTGCCGGACTGATAGAGTTCCTGACTCAGTCTTTCGTCCTGATGAAGAATTCTGTAGGATGTCAGGAAAGTATCCAGCTCATTGACCTTGTTGAGACGACTGTAGTTGCCGCGCATTCCTTCGGCGGCCTTGAAGTCGGCTTTAGCAGGATAATCCACAACAATTTCAATTCCCTTGTCGAGATTGAATGAAGCGACTTTGATAATTACGGAACCGGTATAGGCATCATAGCCCCAGCCTTCGGTCTCTTCATCAATTCTGTAATAGTTTGAAAGAGATTTCTTTCCAATTTTTACGGAGGACGGAGGAATACTTGCTTCGAGTCTGACTTCCAGACTGCGCTCAGCGACATAACCCTTGTATTTGCCCTTGCTCTTTACGACCTTGATCGTCTTGCTGTTTCCGCTGCACTTGTGGCTCATGGATATAGTGATGTACTCATCTTTCAGATACTCCATGCTGATGCCGTCATCCTCATAAAGCTCGTAGGAGCCTTCCTTGCCGCCGTAGACAGTCATAAGCAGATTCTTGTAATACTTCTCATTGAGAGCCTTGAGATCCTTCTGCCCGGGGATAACTGTGCCGGGACGGACAAAGACAGGAATTTCATTGATAAGATATTTTGACTTGATTACGCGGCCGCCTTTGACGGTACAACCGCGGGCAGTATCAAACCATTCGCCTTCAGGCAGCCAGATTTCCATTTCAGCCATTTCCGTAGCTTTGTCGCAGGGGCTGACAACAGGAGCGACAATCATCGAGCCTCCGAACATGTACTGATTGCCGTACTTGTAAGCGTTGTTCTCTTCCGGATAGCTGTAGTACATCGGACGGCAGAGGCTTATCGCAGTATCATATGCCTTGCGGTTTTCGGTGTAGATATAAGGAACCATGCTGTAGCGCTGACGGATCAGGTTCATCATGATTTCGTTGTACGGAGCAGGATATTCCCAGACACGACGTTCGGCCTCGGGATTCTTTGTTGTGTGAGTACGGAGGATCGGAGAATATATGCCGTACTGAATCCAGCGTGTATAAAGCTCGGGCTCGATAGCGCCGGGCATATGTCCGCCGATGTCATGGCTCCAGTAGCCGTAGAGAACGTTGGCGGCTGTGGCTGTGAAGTAAGGCTGAAATGCAAGAGATTCCCATGTCGAGAATGTATCGCCGGAGAAGCCGATGTTATAGCGTCCAGAACCGTATCCTCCGAAGCGGCTGAAGATCAGAGGACGCTTGCCTTCGCGATCCTTGCGGCCTTCCATGTCCTCCCAGTGAAGCTGATTGATCCAGGGAAGTGTATCGAGTCCCTTCATTGCGGTTGATTCGCCCTGCTGCCAGTCCATCCACCAGAAGTCGATACCGCGCTTTTCATCGGGATGATGCAGAACTTTGAAGTAGTTGTTCATGTACTTTGTGCTTGTGATATCGAAAGGCACTCTGTCGGTCTTTTTGGGATCCATATCCATTGCCTTGCACATTTCTTCGAACTGATCTTCATGCTTGCCAACACCATCCGCAGGATGCAGATTAAGAGTCGCTTTGACGCCGTTCTTATGCAGCCAGGCAAGATGTTCTGCCGGATCGCTGAAATAACGCTTGTCCCAGGAATAGCCGGTCCAGCCTTCCTTGTGCCAGTCCATATCGATAACCATGACGTCGATAGGCAGATCCATGCGGCGGAAACTCTTTACGAGTTCTTCGATCTGAGTATCGCTGTAAGCCCAGTAACGGCTCCACCAGTAGCCTAGAGTGTAGCGGGGAGGAAGCGGCTGAGTCCCGAAAACCTTGGCGCAGTCGGCAAGAGCTTCGGCGTAATCATGTCCGTAGGCGATGAAATAGAAATCCTGACGTTCGCCTTCAGGACGCGGAACAACCCATTTCTGCCCGTCAACAAGGTCAATGACGATATTCTTGGAGTCATCAATCAGACTCCAGCCGTCGCGTGAAAGAAAGCCTTTTCCGAGATCAACCGGCTGAAGCTGATGTACGTTGTCCTTATGTCCAAGGTGCTCGGATGGAACTCTAGCCATCTTGCAGGCGCCCTGCATTCCGTCGAGCGTGCGGATTGTTGAACCGAGGTTGCCCTTATCTGCCATGCCGGGCTTCCATGCAACGGTCTTGCCTTTGAACTTGAAGCTGATTTTTACAGTGTCCGCGCTGAGTTTTGCGGCTGTATCGCTGATTTCAACTGTCAGAGCCGGACTCTTTACGATAAGTCCCTTGCCCTTCTTTTCGCTGCTGATCTTGACCTTGCCTGTATCGCGATTGACAACAGCAAGTGTCTGGCGGTCTTCAAAATGTCCTTTTTCCTGCCATTCCATGCGGAGAAGTCGGTCGGTGATGAACTGAAGTCTTACGTTTCCTGATGTGACTGTGTTTTCTTTGCGGCCTTCGGCTTTGCGGAATTTTTTGTCAAAATACATATAGGGCTATGCCTCCTCTAATATTTTTCCTTCTGAATATATCTTATATCTTCGGAACTTGAAACTCCAGAATCGCAAATGTAAATTTTATCATATTAATATGACAAATCTACGATCGGCATTTTTCTTATGAGAATAGAAGGCACAGGCTCAAAAGATATAGATTACGAAGCATTACTCAATGAAACGATGAGATATTTCGGCGATGATGACAATGAAAAAACAACAATAAAACTTCCTTTCCCTGAAGGCTTCTGGAAACAGCTGCCCGGACACTTCTTCCATCTCAACTACGAAGTTTTCATGCAGACCGAAGGAGGATGCATCTTCCATTTTCCCGAAGAGGATATGACAATCAAAGAGAACGATATTCTTATAGTCCCTCCCGGCATGCCGCATCTTGAAGAAGCCTTCTCTTCGCAAAGACGAGCCTTTCAGAATGTCGTTTTCACTGTAGGGGAAAGGTATATAACAATCCACGTCGCCGGAACATATCCTGAAGGAAAGACTCCCAAAATACCGGAACGGCATTATGTGAGAAAAATAAATCCGGCAAAAGCCAGACTGTATCATTCAATGATTCACGCCGCCGCCCAGATCAGACCGGATGCCTCGCCCGACGAAAAAAAGCTTCAGAAACGGCTCATGCGCACTGTCTGCCAGGCGGCACTGATTGATTTGAGTGACAGCGACTACAATCCTCCTGTCGATGAGGCGGCAACACGAAACCGCAGAATAGGAATGGTGATAGAATTAATAAGGACTCATATGCACTCAAGATGTCCAACTGTCGCGGAACTGGCGGAAAAAACTCACTGCACCCCGAATTATCTGTCCGGACTCTTCCGCAAGGAAACAGGCGAGTCGCTGAAAAACTACATCAACCGCGCCAAGATGGAACACGCAAAAAACCTGCTGGAATACACTCCATACAATATATCCGAAATTGCATGGAGTTGCGGTTTTCAGGACGCGGCATATTTTGCGCGGCTCTTCAGAAAGCACTTCAAATGCAATCCGCATGAATTACAGAGCCGCTCAGTCAGAGTTCTTTGATCAGGCCTGCTTGATGAAACGGGCGGAGAACGATGCGTCTCCATCCAGCTCATAAGGCATGACCGAAAGCGTACCATCCGTCATCTTGCCGGTAGCAGGATGCGGGAACGGATCAAGCTTGAATTCAGGATGATCCTTGAGGAAGCGTTCGACAACTGCAAAGTTTTCATTCTTGAAAACCGAACAGGTCGCAAAAAGCAGTACTCCGCCCGGCTTGACCGAAGGCGCTGCATTGTTGATGATCGTATACTGAAGTTCAGCCATCTCAGCAATGTCTTCCTTGGCAAGCAGCCATCTGGAGTCCGGATTTCTGCGCCATCTGCCGGATGAAGTACATGGAGCGTCAACCAGTACGCCGTCGTAAAGATTGTGGCGACGTTTAACCGCCAGTTTGCCGTCCCATTCTCCGGTGCGGATGTTCTGGAAATCAGCACGACGCGCGCGCTGACGCAAATCATTGAGTTTGTATTCGCGGATATCGGTTGAAGTAATAATGCCTCTTCCATCCATCATGGATGCCAGCTGAAGTGTTTTTCCTCCGGCTCCGGCGCAGGCGTCCCACCATTTCTGGCCGGGCTTTGCCATCGTCGCAAGACCGATGCACTGAGAGGAGATATCCTGAACCTCAAATTTTCCTTTTTTGAAGGCTTCAACTTCATAAAGGTTCACCTTTGCATTCTCAACACAGATAGCATTTCTGATCTTGTCGTGACGCTTGGCGCTGAGTCCGGCCTCAGTCAGTGAAACAACCAGGGAATCAACATCTTCAACCTGAGCCCTGAGCCACATCGGGGGACGTTTTTTCAGGGACTCCAGAAGTTTCTTTTTGTTGATGGAAGCCGGCATTTCGTCGTAAGTCCATTCAGGAGCCAGTTTTTCGTCGGTAAAAGTGCCGGGGGCAAATATCCACTTGAGCAGTTTGCAATATTCCTGCATCTTCTTCTGAGGGCTAAGTTCCATCATTTTTTCAGGAATACGGATTCCCAGTCCCTCGGCAAGCACTTCGATAGGAGGATTTATTTCCTTGAATTCGAGCAGCATCGCAGCGAGCAGAAGAGTACTGTTGCTCTCGGTCGGGGCGCTCTGGAAGTTCTTTACCCAGCCCCACCAGCGCATGATCGAAAAAAGAGTCTCGTTGATGATGAAGCGGTCGCGTGAGCCGTACTGACGGTTTTCGCGGAAAAACGCCGCTATCGACTTATCAGCCGGACGGCGCGAGATGAAAACCTGATGATAAACATGACGGAACGCGTCGCGGCATGCGTTGATCTGTGAAAACACTTTTCTGAGTTCTTTGCTGTACTGCATTTTTTACACCGTAAAGTCCAGGATTATTGGTAGGTGATCTGAATAGGTCACCATCGGAATTTCAAAGTTTATAAGATTGAGGCTTTCAGAACAGAGTACGAAGTCGAGCTGTTTTGAAGGCGCCCACGAAGGATATGTCGGCAGATCAAACGCGTTCGGATTGCAAAGCTTGAGCTTCTTCTGAAGAGGCAGCAGCTCGTCCTCGCCCGAAAACGTGTTGAAATCGCCCGCAATGATGACAGGCCCCTTGTCCGCCGCGAGTGCCGCAAGATACTCAAGCTGAGCCTTGCGCGTCGCCTGCTGAAGGGCCAGATGCACCAGAAAAAAATGGATTCCGTGATATTCCAGCTCGATAATCAGACGCTTGAAACCTACCGGGAAATAATGAAAATTCTTAGCCGGAATTTTCTCTTTTGTAAGTATCGCGTTCGCCTGATTCCTGAAGAACGGCATAGCCCGTCCGAGGGAATGACGTCCATACTTGACCGAAGCCGTGTAATAGTGTCCGCTGCGCCCGGTGAGAGCCTCGAGCTGATTCAGGTAATTTGTTCTGTAAGAGCCTGTATCGACCTCGACGATTCCGGCGATATCAGGATCATACTCGTCGATAAACGAGGCTATTTTATCGAGATGCTTGCGCGGAGTCCTTATATATCTGTGCATGGTAAAGATCTGCCCCGGAAGAAAATCCGGTGCTCCCGTCCCATACGCTATATTATATATCAGAAGTCTCATTGCCGCCGCGCCTTTATTTTTCACGAAACCCTTAATATACACCCGGATACGGAATAAGAAAGACCACGATTAAACTATCCTCTTTCTCACTTGCAATTCGGCAAATATTATTGTACAATATAATGTACATAAGGAGAGATTAAAATGGATGCCATAAGTTACTCGGCACTGAGACAGAATCTGGCGGAGACAATGAAGAAGGTCTGCGAAGACCATAGTCCTGTCACAATTACAAAAAAGCGGGATACAGCCGTTGTCATGATCTCCCTTGAGGACTATAACGCAATGCAGGAAACTGCTTATCTGCTGAAGAGTCCTGCCAATGCCTCGCGACTCCTGAGCTCTCTTAAAGCCGTCAAAAAGAATCAACTCATAAAGAAGAGCATAAAGGATCTGGAAGATGCTCTCAGTTGAATTCACTCCCGAAGCATTGGAGGACTTTCAATACTGGCAGGATCAGGATAGAAAAACACTCAAAAGAATCCTGAAGCTTATTGAAGAATCCCTTCGCAATCCTTATGAGGGAATCGGAAAACCGGAACAGTTAAAGCACAGTCTTGCCGGATGCTGGTCGCGTAGAATCGACGACACAAACCGAATGGTTTATACAATTCAGGAAAAACGCCTTATTCTCCTACAGCTCAGATATCATTATTAAGGGATATTTCAATGCAAATTGAAGTGGTTTTCGGGGATATAACTCGGCTAGAACTGGACGCCATCGTCAATGCGGCGAATACTTCTTTGCTCGGGGGCGGAGGAGTCGACGGGGCAATTCACAGGGCGGCAGGGCCTCAGCTTCTTGAGGAATGCAGGAAATTCAACGGCTGCAAGACAGGCGAAGCTGTCATCACAGGCGCTTACAGACTTCCTTGTAAATACGTCATACATACACCGGGTCCGGTCTGGCATGAAGGAAAACGAAATGAGGCAGCCTTACTTGCTGACTGCTATAGAAACTCTCTGGCACGAGCGGCGGAAAAAGAACTCAGGACAATCGCCTTTCCATGCATCAGCACAGGAATATATGGATATCCCCAAGAAGAAGCGGCGGAAATAGCAATAAAAACAGTCCAGAACTGGGAAGAAAATTTTCCGGAAAAAGTAGTCTTCTGCTGTTTCAGCCGCGAAGATGAATTTATTTACAAAGAACTCCTTTCAACAATCGAATAAGCATTTAAATTTGCGAAATTTTTCTAGACAATTGTTGACTTTTGAAACCGATTCCATTAGAATTTAATATACAAATGCACAAGACAATATCATTTCATGGAAAACGGAACAATGAAAAAAAGATGCTTCACCTTGATAGAACTCCTGGTAGTAATAAGCATAATAGCGATACTGTCCTCCATACTCCTGCCATCACTCAGCAAGGCGCGTCAGACAAGCCGTCAGACGGTCTGCCAGAGTAACTTGAGACAATTCGGACTGGCGTTCAACTCTTACGGACAGGATTACAATGGATTCTATCCGGCAATATCCGAATTGTGGCCTCCCGGTTATCTGATGGACTTCCAGCAGACATGGTGCGGTAAAATGTGGACGTATGTCGGTTACAAAAACGAAGATTATAACAGCACAAACAACTCCTTCAACGCAAAATCACTCAGGAACAATGTGTATCAGTGTCCAATCATGCGTGCAGAAAAATTAGGAGTCACAATGGCGGGAGGCGCGGCAATCAACCAAACGTACATCTCCTATGGACTGAACTCATCTCCAATGGGAAACTCTCAATGGAAAAAACCAATCAGCTCCCTTGTGGTGAAAAAGCCGTCATCCTGCTCGCTTCTGAATGAGAGCAGCTACTATGCGGCAGACTTCGATACTTACTGGAATTCCTCTTGGGGCTACGGAGTCATACCTCACAATCTCGGAGAAAATGTCCTTTACTTCGATGGACACGTCGGCTATCTGAGGCTGAATTCGATCCCGCGCAGCAGCACAAACTCATTCTGGACAGGAATCTGAACATGAAGAAACTCGCAGCAGGAATTTTAACAGTCTTAATTACGGCGGCATCAATGAGCGGACAGAACACAGCAACAGGCGGAGCAGGACACGAATATGACGGAGTCGAATTGAAAGACAGCCAGACCAACAAGGAAAACAGTCTGCCGGTAGAGATCAAGATCAACGAGACAATAAAAGTCAGAGACTACTCCTCCAGACTGCTAGGTCTCGCTTACGACTGGGTTCCTATGGATCAGATGAAGCTCGCCGTCCCGGAAGAAGGCAAAGCGTATCCTGCAATATCAGAAGAATATCTGACGCTCATGCAGGGAATTCCCCTTCCTCTGAACAGAATCGTATGCGAACATCTTTCATGGAAAAAATCGATAGGGGCTCTGGCGGATCGTCAGAAGCACAAGAGAGGCACTTGGGATGCAGGCGGAGTCCAGACTTTCGGGCCTTCTGAATGGATAAAATCGACGTTACAAATAGATCCTTCCGCAGAATTTGTCTGGTGCATAAACATGAATCAGGAAGCCCCTGAAGAGGCAGCCGAACTAGCTGAATTTCTAGGAGCTTCAAAGGAAAACAAATGGGGAAAAATCCGTATTGAATCCGGTCTGGAAAAACCCGCAAAAATAGCGATATGGGAACTCGGAAATGAACTCGACTGGAGCGGTCATAAAATCACGGTCGACGAGTACATCGCCAAGTGCAAGGCGTATATAGCGGCAATTCGTCAGGTTGATCCCGAAGCAAAATTTTCGGCACATGCGGCAACCGCGCCATGGAGTCCAAATCAGGCAAAAAACTGGAAAGACTGGCACAGGAAAGTACTCGCCGAAATCGGCAAGGACATTGACTATCTCTCATTCCATCCCTATTATCACGGCTACAGTATAGACCATATAGAAAAATATCTTAACGCCATCAGCAGCGATATAAAAGAAAGCCCGAATCCGGGAATCAAACTCTACATTTCAGAGCACGGCAAATGGCCTCCGGGAAGCGGCAAGGACTGGAACAAATACTGGTATCAAACGCATGCGCTCGTCGGCTGTCTGGATACCGCCGAATGGATGATTCGCATGATGTCCAGAAAAGACATCGGCGCAATGACCTATCACTGTCACAGCTCAGGCCCCTGGGGAATGATCTATCGCGACAAAACAAGCGGGAAACTCTACTCAACAGGTATCGCAGATCTCTTCAGACTGCTCGGTAAAGTCCCTTACAACGCCAATGTGGTGGAAAGCAAAGTCTCCGGCAAATATGCGGATGTAAAATCTGGCGATCTCAAGTTTACTGTCGCATCGGTCTATGACAGTGAATCCGGCTGCATGTACCTGCTCCTCAACAACCGTTCGCCAGAAACCGAAAGAAAGGCTGTTTTCAGTTTTGAAAAAGGCGAATACCGTCTCGAGGAAATCACAAGTCTTAGTGCCCCCGACATGCACTCATTCAACACGGCAGACGCAAAAAACATAAAGCTCTCCGTTCAAAAATTTGAATCCGGAGAGCTATTGAAAGACTATACGATTCCGGCCAAGACCTTGCTTCTTCTGAAACTGAAGAAGAAATGGAGTCTCAGCGGAATGCTGTTCTGAAAATTACTTTGAAGAATCAGTATATTTCAGGTAGTAGACGATAATTTCAAGTTCAGTCTGTTCCTGAGTGTTTGAAGAACCGGAGCTGTTCCAGTTAACATCCTTCTTTTTCTGAGAAGCTGTTCCGTTTTCACTCCAGCTGGAGGACTCGCCAGTCTTTTTCTTTCTGAACTCCTCAACGAAAATGGCGTCTGCACCCTGAAGACATGCGTCTTCTTTCAGATCATGCTGCATATCAGCGGCTCCCTCGAACATGCCGGGAGAAACAATGGCTTTTCCCATTGTCTTATAGGGTCTCTTGATCTCGTCCTTGTTAAAAAAATAATCGACGCGTGAAGTCGGACTGTACGACTCCCCGATATAAGCGATATCGCTTTTGCAGCCCGTTATAAAAGAAACAGAAAAGATGGCGAAAGCCGCCAGAACAATCAATCTCATAAATGTCCTCCATTTGACTTCTGAACATATAGCGGTCAAGATGAAGCTTTGCAAGAAAATGAATCAAATCTCTTCAAGAATTTTTATGAGTTTTGAAGGCAAGGGGTAATCTCTGAATGTAAAAATCTGAGAGGCCAGTCCGGAAGAATCCAGTTTCTCTTTCATTTCAGCTTTGGAAGCAAGGCTGTTATCAATGCCGAGAATGTAGCGTGAATTCTTTCCTGAACTCAGGAAAGCCAGACGCGCCGGAAGCTGCGTTCCGTGCCAGCGATGGAAAAGCTCAAGATGAAAGACATCTGTCTTTTTTCCCTTTTTTCTGGAGAAGCTGAAGTCTGGAAAAATGATTTCACGCGTCGAGGAATCAAAAACAGGCTCTCCCGGCCTGATCTCCCATTCTGGATAAGTCTCTTTGAATTTTGCGCTGAAAATCTTGATCTCTTCAGGCACATAAACCGCCATCATCCGGGGGGGGATACCATGAATATCTTCGTTCGTGAGCTTCATCTTTCTTTCCTTGCCGTTCAATTCAAGACGACAATCCATTTCCCATTGATCCATTGCGAAAACTGAAGGAAGAAACGAGGAGAGCTGAAGTCCATACTTGCGGCTGTTCTCGAAAATACTGGCCGGACCTCCGACTCTTATTACGACGCAGGAAGGGAACTCTTCGCTGAAGCCCTTCACCTTTTTGTCTCCTGCATAGAATATCCCTGCTATCAGACGGAAAAATTTTAGAGAACGGAAAAGACGTCTCATTTTAGCCGGATCGTGTCCTGTGATTTTCAAAGTCATTCCGGTGCAGAAAAACGCCAGCGAACGGACAAGTGAAATATTATACTCCTGTATAAGTTCCTGTGGAGAAATGCGCGGCGGCTCAGTCAGAATTTCATTCTCAGGCATATCGGCATAAATTCCATTACGTATAAAAGCGCGCTCATCCTCGGAACAGGATGCCAGAATACTGTCACGGTAAGCCCTGTAATCGGCAGGCTCAGGAGAGGAAAGAAGCGCAGCGGATTTTCTGAATATAGATTCTCTCATTGCAGGAAAATCCGCATCCAGATTCAGTTTAAAATCACAGGAATCGCTCAGAACTTTATAGAGTCCTTTTGAAAGTTTGAGATCCTTGATCGAATGGAGAAGAGGAAACACCGTCTCCTCAATGCTGCCGAGAGAAGCGCCTGCCGCCCCGTCGAAAACGGCACAGAGATTCTCGGCAAGAGCTAAAGCGCTCCTGTCCTGAGACTCAAGAAACATGGGTTTTATGTATTCACCCTTGCTTCGGTGTCTTAAAAGATCTTTGGTAAGCACGATGATCTCTTCTCCTGATGCTGACGTTTACTTCCGACGTATTTTCGCTGATGATTTCATATAGCAAAGCCTGTT
>JAKJHH010000088.1 GCA_022703965.1 Verrucomicrobiota bacterium | reverse complement strand
ATACGGAAATCAATCATGAGCTTGAACAGCCGACCCCGTCTCCCTCAAAAATCGCGGCAATCATAGAAAAAGACCTGGGCATGAGCGCCAAGATTCTGCATCTTTTGAATTCATCCTTTTTCGGCATGCCGCAGAGAGTGCAGTCCATTGAGCACGCCTCATCTTTTCTTGGGCTTCATGTCATCAAGTCGCTTGTACAGGCTGTAGGAGTCTTTTCACCCGTCGAGGACAACTCGTTCTTTCAGCCTTTTCTGGCGGATGTCATAACCCACTCGATGAGAACCGGCAGAATATTCGAGCAGATACTTACGTATGAAAAAATCCCACTGCAGACTCCGGGAGAAACTCTTTTCGCCGGACTGCTCCACGACATAGGTAAACTCATATTCATCAAGAATTTTCCTGTTGAATACAAATTTGCGGTGAAGGCTTCGCAAAACAATAATACTCCAATATCAGAATCTGAGCTTAAAATGTTTAAGTGTACCCATTCTGAAGCAGGTGCCTACCTGCTTGGTATATGGGGCTTCCAGACAGCTGTCATCATGGCGGCGGCTTTCCATCATAATCCTCTTGCCGCACCTGAGTCACACAGGCTCTACTGTACAGCAATGTACTTTGCCAATAAAGCTGAATGCTCATTAAGCACAGGAGGAAAAGCGGCAGATTACATGGATTCTGAACTACTTGAAAGGGCTGGAGTAAAAAGCCGTATACAGACATGGTCCGAAATAGCCGAAAGGTCAGCATGACGATGGATACTCAGCACATCAGAATAATGATAGTCGATGACGACCCGATGATACTTGCAGGAGCAAACCGACTGCTCTACAAGTACTTTAAGATATTCACCTTTGAAGACCCGATGAAAGCACTTAAATCTCTGGAAACGGACGGCCCATTCGCTGTAGTGGTTTCAGATATGCACATGCCGGGAATAGACGGTATCAGTTTCCTCAGCAAGGTTAAGGAGCGCTCTCCGGATACCGTCAGAATGATGCTCACGGGCGATTCAGATCTCCAGACCGCAGTCGATGCGGTCAATGAAGGACACATATTCCGCTTTATGACAAAGCCTTGCGACGGCAAAACGCTGGCAAACTCAATTCTGGTCGGAATACAGCAGCATCAACTCATAACAGGTGAAAAGGAACTGCTGGAAAAGACCCTCAAAGGCTCCATTCAGGTGATGATGGATGTCATGGGCATGACAAACCCTCTTGCATTCAATAAAACCCGCAGAGTTCAGCATATTGTCGTACACATGGCGGCCTTTTTCCATCTGGAGGAACAGTGGAAGTATGAACTTGCCGCAATGCTGAGTCTGCTGGGCTCTGTCATTGTCCCTGTTCCCGTGCTGGAAAAGTATCTGGCTGGAAGGGAATTGACTCAGGAAGAAGCCGAAATCATACGCTCCTTCCCGAAGACCGGACAAGCTCTTCTGAACAGCATTCCCAGAATGGGATCGGTCGCCGAAATCATCGGAAATCAGCTCAAAATTATCAATCCGCCCTACATGAATACAATCAGCGGAAAAGATCCGGTGGAAACCGGAGTCCTTCTCCTGAAAATGGCCTTTGAATTCGATTCCTATCTGACTGGCGGAGTCGCCAAGCCTGAAGCCATACGCAGATTCATCTCCAACAATAACGATGCAGCGGTTTTTGCCGAATGCCTCATGCGTCTTGAGCTTGCAGGCGGTGACGATATCAACCTTAACACGACCTTTATCGACATTGTCGACCTGAAGGACGGCATGGTGCTGGCTGAAAATATCTATTCTCAAAGCGGCATGCTGGTTGTAGGCGAACATTGCATCGTCAATGCCACAATTCGCCTGAGACTCCTGAACTTCTCGCGACAGGGAATCATCCCTCACAGAGTCAAGATTATCACCACATGAGCTAATTTCAAAAGTACTTTTCGACAGATTTTTAATGAGTTTTTACGAGAATTTTGCTGTTTTTTGCGAGTTCTGACGTAGCGGTGCTACATCAAACGAGCAAAGGGCGGCAAAATACCGGAAAAAACATTAAAAAGCCGAAATACTTTTGCAATTAGCTCACATGACAATATCGTGCTGAAAGATGACAAGAGAATCAAGGAACCTCCCTGCTTTCGCTAATATAATTGTTCCCGTGAATAAAAAAGGATTCTTCTATGTCATTTTACGTGGAACAGGAAAGCTGGAAGCAAAAAGCCGAAAAAATCGCAATAAAACTCCATAAAGAAAATATAAGACCGCTGAAAACAGTCCGGGCCGTCGAAGATCAACTTGCCTGGCAGGGCTGGAAAATGGAAACCAACGGCTTAGTTCAGGCGGCAGAACAGGAATTCAGAGACTCATCCTTCGAGTTCACTGTAGATTTCGGCACTCATATTTGCGGCTATATAAGCTTCAAACTGGATTATCAGGGCAAGCTGGACTGTCCTTTCAGAATGAAGCTGATTTTCGCCGAAGTCCCGGCGGAAGCAGCCCTTCCCTTTGATCCTTATGCCGGAACTCTCGGAAGAGCCTGGCTTCAGGATGAAACAGTCACCTTGGACGAAATTCCCTGCGAAATCAGACTACCGCGCCGCTACGCGTTCCGCTATCTGAAATTTCAGGCGGAAAACAACTCAGGAGCTTATCAGGTAAGAATCCATGACATAAGCTGCGAAAGCGTCTGCTCCGCCGAAACCGGCAAAGTTTCTCCGCTTCCGCAGAATACGGACAGTCTTCTGGCGAAAATAGATGAGATCAGTCTCCGCACTCTGAAAAATTGCATGCACAATGTCTTTGAAGACGGCCCAAAACGCGATCGCCGCCTCTGGCTCGGAGACTTTTATCTTCAGGCGATGAGCAATTATCTGAGTTTCAAAAACTACGATCTTGCGGAACGCTGTCTTTACCTCTTTGCAGCCTGTGCGGATGAAAAAGGGCTTGTCCCAAGCTGTCTTTATGAAAAACCTCATATCCACTCAGGCCGTCAGTTTATTTACGACTATACAGCGCTCTTCGCTCCTTCTGTTCTGGGTTTTGTAAAAGAGACTGGCAAAACTGAACTGGCTCATGAATTCTGGACGCTAATGCTCCGCCAGAATGAAATTCTGATGGAGGACATAGATGAGCATGGAGTCTTCCATAACATGCATAAATGGTGGCTTTTCATCGATTGGAATCCGGATCTGGATAAGCAGTGTTCGGAGCAGGCAATACTCATTTTTTCGACTAAGCAGCTCAGAAAACTGGCGGAAATAACAGCTAACAATGAAATCATTCCCAAGCTGGACTCTCAGATAAAACTTCTAAGCGCTGCGGCATTAAAGCATATGTATGACCCTGATCTTAAAGTTTTTACAAGCGGAGAAAACCATCAGATATCCTGGGCTTCTCAGGCATGGATGTCTATTGCCGGGATCATCCCTGAAAAAGAAATGCAGGATGCCTTTAGAGCTGTTATGAATCTGAAATCGGCACAAAAACCGGTTGCCCCTTACCTTTACCATTATGTCGTCGAGGGCATGATCTCCTGCGGCATGAAAGCGGAAGCCTTTGATCTTATAAAAAGCTACTGGGGAAAAATGGCTGAACTCGGAGCCGATACTTTCTGGGAGGTCTTTAATCCTGACGACCAGAAACTCTCCCCTTAGAAGTCGCATCTTGTAAACAGCTCCTGTCACGCCTGGAGCTGCACTCCCGCATATTTTATAAGAAAGCATAGTCAGGCAGATAAAAAATAGATAATTCCGGCAAATATATTTTTATGAATGAGAGAGAAAAAGCTCTTGTTTTTTCATGCGGACTGGGATATAAATAGAGCAATCCTAAAAGGGGAGATATCTATGGGTGGAAGTCCGCTTAGAAAATTCGTGAGTCCGGAGATCATATTCGGGCTTGGAGCCGCCTCTCAATTGTCGAATTATATAATGAAACTCGGCGGAGAACATCCTCTGCTTGTCAGCGATCCCGGAATCATTGCCAGCGGTTTGCTCAAAAATGTAGAAGATCAGCTGAAAGCTGAATCCATCGACTACACCTTGTTCAGCGAAGTCACAGCCAACCCAAAAGATCACGAGGTCATGGATGGCGCGGAAGTCTACAGACGCTCCGGTTCTGATATGATAATAGCCGTCGGCGGAGGAAGCCCTATCGACTGTGCCAAGGGCATAGGAATTGTAGCCACCAATCAACGCCATATTCTGGAATTCGAGGGCATTGATGAAGTAGATATACCTCCTCCGCCGATGATATGTATTCCCACCACATCAGGCACCTCAGCGGATATTTCACAGTTCGCTATAATACTGGATACCGCCAGAAAACTTAAGATTTCAATTATCAGCAAAACGGCAGTGCCGGATGTAGCTCTCGTCGACCCCGCTATGACAGTTACCATGGACAGGGAACTCACCGCCGCAACAGGCATGGATGCTCTCACTCATGCAATTGAAGCCTATGCCTCGAATGCCGCTTCAATCATCACCGACCTTGCCGCGCTTGAGGCAATTCGGAAAATCAGAAGACATCTCGTTTCAGCCGTGGAAAAAGCAGATTTCATCGAAGCACGAACCGAAATGAGCACGGCAAGCATGCTGGCTGGACTCGCCTTCTCAAATGCAAGCCTCGGAATGGTTCACGCAATGGCACACAGTCTCGGGGGGCTCTGCGATGCGCCTCACGGCCTTTGCAACGCCATTCTGCTAGAACACGTAATACGCTTCAATTATCAGAGTTCAGAAGATAAATACAAAAAAGCGGCGGAGGCTCTCGGACTTAGTTCTGCCTCATGCGAGAAAATGACAGAGGCAATCTCTGACCTGAAGGAGAAATCAGGCATCAGGAAGACTCTTCGCGATCTCGGAATCAGCAGAAGCGATATTCCGGAACTCTCTAAAAAAGCAGCTAACGATCCATGTATGGTAACCAATCCCCGTCTGCCTTCATTGAAGGAAATCGAAAATACTTATGAATGCGCATTCTAACAATGATCCTGACAAGCTCCGCGATAAGATAATTGGACTCGGCGAAAAATCCGGGAGGAAAAACTATTATACCGAGCTCAAGAAGCGGCTCACGGAACTGGAAACGATTCAGGAGACTCTCCGCAAGTCGGAAGCAAACCTGAAAAGCATTCTCGACAACATTCAGGATGCAATCGTCATACATGATGAACACGGAAGTATCATATATGCCAATCACATATGGTTGGATATGCACGGAGTCAGCGAAGAAGAATGCCTGTCTTCCGACATTTACCATTTCTCCAGCAATATCGCTCCGGTAAACAAGCTTCCTGTCATCTGGAAATCCGTCATGAATGGAGCAAACCAGCGTTTTGAGTGGACTACTGTCGATAAAAATCAGGAAATCTATTACTGCGACGTTATTCTCACGAGAGTCTATCTAGCCGCAGACTTTTATATTCTGGCCTGTGTAAGAAACATCACTGAACGTAAAAAATATGAAGAAGCTCTGCTAAAATCAGAACAGGAAAAGCTGCTTATCCTCAGCGCTGTCGAAGAGCGCGTCATTTACATGGATAAAACTCAAACCGTCATCTGGGCTAACAGCGCGGCAATCAGAAGCGCAACGAAAAGCGAAGCGGAAATCCTCGGAGCAAAGTGCTACGATCTCTGGCCGGAGCTCTGTAAGCAAATCAGCGACTGCCCCGTCAAGAGAACTATCGCCAGCGGCTCCATCCAAAGAGAGGAAATACGCACGGACGACGGCAAAATCTTCGATATTCAAGGCTATCCCGTCATCAACGGACAGGGCGCCGTCATAGGAGCCGTTGAAGTCATTCAGGACATCACGGACAGGAAAACTTCCGAGGAAAAAATCCGCGACGCCGAAGAGCGCTATCGAACTCTTGTCGCCAACATCCCGGGAATCGTCTACCGATGCCTGAACGACGAAAACTGGACCATGCTCTACATCAGCGACGGCGTTGAAAATATCACCGGCTATCCGGCCGCGGACTTCATATCAAACAATTCACGCAGTTTTGCATCAGTCATTGATCCTATAGACAACCTCAGAATGACCGCCACAAAGGACATTGAGTTGATTCCTGAGCGACGCGAATATAACAAGGAATACAGAATTATCCATAAAGACGGCTCCATACGCTGGGTTCATGAAAGCGGCACCGGAGTCTTTGATGAGAACGGGAAAATTCTCTACCTCGACGGTGTCATTATTGATGTCACGGAACAGAAAAAAGCCGAAAATGCTCTACGCCACAGCGAATCCAAAAACAAGGCGCTCATAAATTCAATTCCGGACACGATGCTGATCATAAACAAAAAAGGTATTATAAATGACTTCAAACCTTCCAGCCCGCCGTGTCCTTTGCTGCCTGATCTTGAGAAAGTCCATTGCCGTTCAATCAAAGAAGCGGCTCCCTTAATCGCTGATTCCGTCTTGATTTCTCTGGATTCAGTTCTCAGCACGGGAACACCGCGGAGTTTTGAGCAACAGTCCGGCAATCAGTTCTTTGAATTGAGAGTAATAAAAGTCGACTCGGACAACGTTCTCGTAATCATACGCGATGTTACGGAATCCAGAAAGTACGCCGAAAACCTGTTGAAGATGCAGCGCCTCGAATCCCTTGGCGTTCTCGCGGGCGGCATTGCACACGACTTCAACAATCTCCTCAACGGCATTTTCGGCAATATCGATATGGCTATTCTTGCAGCAGGAAAAAGCTCGGAAGCTACTCCTTTTCTCGAAGAAGCCATGTCCGTTCTGGACAGAGCAAAAGATCTTACGCGTCAGCTACTCACATTCTCTAAAGGCGGTTCTCCTGTCAAAAAGACTGTCAAACTCAAGGATACCATTATAAAAGCAGCTTCCTTCGCCACTAAAGGCTCAAAAACAGAGCTTTACTTCAGTATCCCGGACGATCTCTGGCCTTGCGAAGTAGACGCCAATCAAATTGCGCAGGTCATCGATAATCTCTGCATCAATGCTGTTCAGGCAATGCAGAATGGCGGCACTTTGAAAATCGCAGTTTCCAACCTGGATACCGATAACGGAGAGAAGAGCGAAGCTCAATCTCTTCCATGCATCAGAATATCTGTACAGGACAGCGGTCAGGGCATTCCTCAGGATATCATTCCTAAGATTTTTGATCCTTTCTTCACAACAAAACCCAACGGCAACGGTCTCGGCCTTGCAACTGTATATTCCATCATCAACAAGCACAGTGGCTCCGTTGAGGTTGACTCCGTTACAGGACAAGGAACGTGTTTCACCATCCAGTTGCCTGCCCAGCCTGGAAAAGCCGAAACGGAAAAGACGGTTCAGGCGGAAGATGAGAGCCATCCCTTTGTCAAAGCAAAAATACTGCTCATGGACGACGAAGCATTCATCATCAAGCTCATCAGTGCCGTCATCAAGGAACTCGGACATGATGTCACAGGAGCAAAAAACGGCGATGAAGCGGCAGATATTTACAAAGCGTCCTTTGAATCAGGACAGCCCTTCGACCTGCTCATTCTTGATCTAACAGTAAAAGGCGGCAACGGAGGCAAGGAAGCCATGGAAAAAATCCTTGCGATTGATCCGAAAGCCAACGCAATTGTCTCAAGCGGATACTCCAATGATCCGGTCGTCGCAGATTACAAATCATACGGTTTTTCAGGCTATATCAGCAAACCTTACAAAATTAATGAGTTGAAAGCCGCCATAAACGGCGCATTGAAAAGCAGAAAATAAAAAAGGACATCTCTATCCCGCCGCTAAGAAGAATTTTTTGGGATGGGGGAGCAAGACCGGCAGAAGTCAAGATGTCCAGTCAATAGAATACTTGTCAAAGCCTGATAATTCAAATCAAGTAAAGAGCCTCTCCGTTTTTTGAGGCGTATTTTTTAGATTTTTTTTGCAGAAACAAAACGCTCACGTCCACAGAGATCGCTATGTATTTCGATATCGCCGTACGAGGCTTCGTTCCTGAATAAATCAGCTATTGCGGAACACTGTTCAGGTGCGCATTCAAGGTAAATCAAAGCGTTTTCACGCAGGAAAAGATGCGCGGTCGAGACGGTTCTTCTTATGATATCAAGACCGTCGGCTCCGGAAACAAGAGCCAGGTGAGGCTCATAATCTTTAACCTGAGCTTCAAGAGCACTGTATTCAAGCTCGGTGACATAAGGCAGATTGGCGGTAATGTAATCGAATTTCATTCCGTCGAAAGCCTCAAATAGATCGCTTTTGAATATGCTGAGATTGGGAAGTTTATATTGCTCCCGATTTTTTCGAGTCCAGAACAAGGCATCCTCGCTTATGTCCGAGGCAATCACTGTGATATCAGGCCGCTCGAAGGCTATTGCAAGCGCAACGGCTCCGCTCCCTGTCGCAATATCCAGAACCGCCGAAGCCGCGGGGGAATTGTCGATCAGATATCCGGCAAGAAGCTCAGTTTCCGGACGCGGAATCAGGCAACCTTTGCCAACAAACAGTTCAAGCTCGCGGAAATATGCCTTCCCGCAGATATACTGAAGAGGTTCTTTCTGCTTTCTGCGGCAAAGATATCCATTTAAGATGCCGACGGATTCATCGGAAAGTTCATCGGAAAGATGCAACTTCAAAAGTCCCGGACGCAGATTCAGGTGTTCGCAGACAAGATATTCCGCATCGTCAAGAAAGTCAGGGAGTCCGGCAGCTTCGAGTTCCCTGCCGGCATAATCAATGAAATCCCTGAGCTTCATCGAGTCTCAGTCCTCGGATTCATCGGAGTAAGGACGACGCTGCCCGTATTTGGCTGAGAGAGCGTTGATCGCCTTGCGCTGTCTCTTGACGATCTTATCTATCTCACCTGAAAGATGAGCAATTCCGTCGCTGTCCGGCATGTAGTCGGAGTTGATGAGACCGCATACTCGCACGGTGTCGGCAATGACCTTGTCCAGACTGCTGAAGAGATCCGAGGATAATTGCTCATCGCTGAGAGAGCCGACAAATTCACGCATCCAGCGGACACGTGCGTCAATCATGGCTATAAGCTTTTCGCGGAAGGGGCCTTTAAGTTCGTCGCGGAAGCGGTTGTAACGCTCTGACGCGCATTCCCAGAGATCTTCGGCGAAGTTCATGAAAATCGCTTCCTGAGCTTCATCTGCAAATTCCAGATTAAGCCCTCCGAAACAGTTGTCATAGAAGGACTGGAAATGTTCATTGCCGTTATAGAGGTCGTTATAAATAAAGGTCTCGATTTCGACCGTGTTCATCGGACATCCCGACTCAATGAGGATTTCCTCAATTGAAGAAGTTTTGCCGCGTGAAATCATAATATCGTCCCCGGGCTTGGAGTCTTCGGATTCCTCGCCCCCTGCCCTGACGGGAACAAGCACCGGCCAGCCGTTGGAAAGGTCTATCTGCATATTTTCCATCTCAGACGCATAATCTTCTAGACTTGCGGCCGGATTTTCCATGACTGAAGGCTCTGTATACAAGGCAAAAGCTATCTGATTGGGAGCGTCAAGATATGCTCCGTATTCATCGAAAACCGATTCAAGACTGCGCTCAAAAAGCGAAAGCCACTTGCGTTTCTTATCGGCTTCTATTGAGCCTGCCGGAACATGTCGCACTGAAAACTCTGATTCAGCCGCGTCCATGACAGTGATTTCAAGATAATCGCCAAGCTTGAAGGATACAGTCTTGTAGAACTGAGTGAAATCAAAGACTTCAAGTTCCATCTGCTGCATCAGGAAATCGCCCTGTCTGTCGGCTATTTTTGCAGCATTTTCGTCGGACTCCGCCATCAGGGTTGAAAACATCTCGTCGGGCCCCGAGAAAATAAAGTATCTGGCAAGATCCTGAAGAGTGCTTTTGTAGCTGCGAAGCAGGAATTTCTTCTTCTTTCCATGCTCGCAAAGAGATATGCTGGCTGCATCCGTCTGATTTTCTCCGTCAAATATCGCAAAGCGGAAACCGGCTACAAGGACACCGGCTTTCAGCTCGTTTTCATAGGGACAGACAAGATATTTTTTACCATTGAAAAATACGTCGCGACGGCAGAACATCTTTGAAAGAGGCGAATAAAGAACGCCTGAATGAACATCCTGAAGAACAGCCATAGCGCACTCCTCAGCCTCGGCAACTTTGGCTGGAGGAATCTTTACATTCTCTTTGATATATTCAGCGAATTCGTCGAGTGTAAAACTCTTTTCGGACTCTTCAATAAACGCGTCGGCCGCATCCTGAACCGCGTGCATGCTGTATGTGCTGCTCATTGTATGAATTCTCCTTTGGACTCAGCTCAAATCTGCAACATTGAGGGCAGACGGTTGTGAAGGAAGTTTCTGACAGTCTCCGCCAATTCAGTCTGATCCCAGTTTTTCATAGGCTCAATCTGAACCGCGTCCGCGATATTAAATACTCCGCTTTCCGTTCTGCGCAGACCGCTGAGAACGGCTCCGCATCCGAGCTTGGCTCCGATGTCGGAACAGAGAGATCTTACATAGGTTCCCTTTGAACATTTAACGGAGAACTCGACGTAAGGAATCTCAATTTTCTTTATATTGATTTCGAAAATTGTAATCGGCTTGGGCTCACGCTCAACCTCAATCCCCCGGCGTGCCAGTTCATAAAGACGCTGTCCGTCCTTCTTTGTGGCGGATACCATCGGCGGAATCTGAAGCTGATCGCCGACAAAGGACATCACTGCCTCCCTGATCTGAGCCTCTGTAATATTGGAGTAGTCTTTTTCAGATGTAACAGTGCCGTCAAGGTCCATTGAATCGGTTTCCTTGCCGAGCAGCATGACAGCCTCATAAGCCTTGTTGTCTCCGCTAAACTTCTGGCTAAGTTTTGTAAACGTTCCTGTGACTATTACAAGAAGTCCTGTCGCCGCCGGATCAAGTGTTCCGCAATGTCCGACTTTCGGGACATTAAAGCGGTTGCGGATGAAATTTACGACGTCGTGGCTTGTCCAGGTTGCCGGTTTGTCTACGAGAAGAATGCCGTTCATGTTGAGCGGCGGAAGTCTGTGTCTGTCTGATTTATATCTCATTATGACGCTTTCTATTATTGATGAATCAGTTCAGGATTTCCTGAATATGTGCAATGAGTATGGCCTCGGCCTCCTCAAAAGTCGAAGCTTTTATAAAGCCGCCCGCGGCCATTTCGTGTCCGCCGCCGTCAAGCTTTCTGGCAACGGAACCGACGGAAACTTTCGGATCTTTCGAGCGCAGAGAAACTTTAAAGCCGCCGTTCTGAGCCCTGAGCATGGCAGCCGCTGAAACGCCGTCCAGAGAACGCGGCAGATCAATCAGGTTTTCAGTATTCCTGAGCTCAATGGAGTGCTTTGTCATGAGTTCTTCAGTCAACCTTATCCATGCGAAGCGTCCATTACAGGCCGTAAAAAGAGAACTTGAGACAATCTCGCCCTCGAATTTGAGCATGGAAAGTTTTCTGGAAAAGTACATTTTTTCGACAACTGCGTGAAGATCGGCGCCGGCCTCGCGAAGATCGGCGGCAATGCGCAAAGCATCGGGACTTGTGTTGTCGAATCTGAAAGTACCTGTATCGGCGGCAAGACCTAGATAAAGCAGAGTCGCAGTTTCGACGCTGCAATTCCATCCTGCCGCTCTGGCTATCGAATAAACGACAGAGGCGGAAGCTGCTGCGTCAGCGACAATTAGACTGTGAACGCCGCCTAGATTGTTGTCGATATGATGATCTATGTTGACAAAGGGGATTTTTATATCGTCAAAGCTGAGTCCGTTGCCGAGAGCAAGACGCTTTTTGGAGGAGCAGTCCACTGAAATAAAGCAGTCATAGGAGTTCAGCTCTTCGAGGCTCAGAGACTTCCTGTAAGGGATTTTGACAAAGGGCAGACATGAGTCCGGCATTTCATCAGGAAGAAGACAATCGGCCTTCAGTCCGGCTTCGTTAAGGAAAATCGTAAGAGCGACAATGGAGCCGATCGCATCGCCGTCCGGCTTTTCGTGGGCGGCAAGAATGACTCGCTTATGCTTTAAAATGAAATCCGCAGTCTCTTTGAATCTGTCCATAAATGGGAACCTCTGATTTAACTGAGTTAGTATGGAGAGAGACTTGCGGAGGACTTAAATCTTATTGTCCCGCTCAAGCTTCTCCATGAGGGCGAGCACGCGGTCGCCTTCCTCGATATTTCTGTCGATGGAAAAGTGAAGCACGGGAGTATATTTGAGGACGACGTTGCGGGCAACGCTCTTCTGAATCTCGTTCTTTTCCTTCTCAAGATATTTGACTACCTGAAGTTTTTCCTCTTCGCCGCCGCCAAGCACGCTGACCATGACTTTGGCATGTCTGAGAGTAACGGCAGTCTGAACGCTTGTGATGGACACAATGCATCCCGGAACAGATACGCCGAACTTCTCGATGAAGTCGGCGATTTCACGCTTGAGAAGCTCGTTAACCCTTGAAAGTCTGTCTACTGAACCCATAATAAATACTCCTGCTGAACAGAGGCGTTAGAGCCTCAGGACAGCGTTGACTTCTTGAGATCTATCTCATAGACGTTGATTATGTCGTTTTCCATGAAGTCCATAAAGTTGTCAAGCTTGATACCGCATTCGAGACCGGACTTGACTTCCTTTACATCGTCCTGGAAGCGTCTGAGAGAACGTACTTCACCGTTGAAGATAAGTTCACCGCCACGCACAACACGAGCCTTTGCACCGACACGGACAGTGCCTTTTTCGACGTAGCAACCGCAGATTTTCGGGCCTTTTGAAAGCTCGAATATCTTGAGGATCTTAGCCTGTCCGAGTTCACGTTCACGCTTTTCAGGCTCAAGACGGCCTTCGAGAGCATCAACGATATCTTCGATCAATTCGTATATGATGGAGTAAAGACGGATTTCCACACCCTCGCGCTTGGCAATGGCGTTCACGCCGGGATTGACTCTGACGTGGAAGCCGACGACAACCGCTTTGGCGGAAGCCGCAAGCAGAGCATCGTTTTCAGTGATTGCGCCGACACCTGAATGAATGACATCAACGCTGATCTTGTCGGACGGAAGCTTCTTGAGAGATTCGATAATTGCTTCCATCGAACCTTTAACGTCTGACTTGACGATAACTCTGAGATTGTTGCGCTTTTCGTTGTTAAGCTGCGTAAAAAGATCTTCAAGACTTGCGCCGCTTGTTCTGACAAGAGACTCGCTGCGCTTTTCCATGCCACGCTTCTCAGCTGTTTCACGGGCTTCCTTTTCAGTCTTGCAGACGCTGAGCTTGATACCGGCTTCCGGAACTCCGGAAAGACCGACAAGCTTGACCGGAGTGCTCGGGCCGGCTTCCTTGATACGGTTGCCCTTGATGTCGATCATAGCCTTGATCTTGCCGTAATGCTCTCCGCAGAGAACGGCATCGCCGATTCTGAGAGTGCCGTTTCTGACAAGCACGTTGGCTGTGGGGCCGAGTCCCTGTTCAAGCTGTGCTTCAAGAATGATAGCCTGTCCCGGTTTTGAGGGATTGGCTTTGAGTTCAAGCATTTCAGATTCAAGCAGGATACGTTCGAGCAGTTTGTCGATGCCCGCGCCTGTTTTTGCCGAAACTCTGACTGTGCCGACATCGCCGCCCCAGTCTTCGCTGAGCATTCCATTCTGCTGCATCTGAATAAAAATCTTATCGGGATTCGCCTGAGGAAGGTCGATCTTGTTCATTGCGATGATAATCGGCACTTTGGCAGCCTTGGCATGGTTGAGAGCTTCAACCGTCTGAGGCATAAAGCCGTCATCGGCAGCTACAACAAGAACCGCGATATCAGTAGCATTAGCGCCGCGTGCTCTCATAGCTGTAAAGGCTTCGTGGCCTGGAGTATCGATAAATGTAATAGTCTTTCCGTCGAGACTTACAACGGATGCACCAATATGCTGAGTAATACCGCCGGCTTCGCCTGCCGCAACTTCAGTCTTGCGGATGGCATCCTGAAGCGAGGTTTTGCCGTGGTCAACGTGACCGAGAAATGTAACAACCGGAGCTCTGGGCTTGAGATCCTGAGGACGGTCTTCGGAGTCGGAGAAATCCGGAGCGGCAGAGACGGCGGAAGCCTCCTCAACGGGAGCCTGAACCTGTATTTCCGGTGTCTGAGCCTGTTCCTGATGCTGTTGCTGCTGTTTCTGATGCTCTTCTTTTTCTCTCCTGTCGGCTACAAATTTGAAACCGAGTTTGGAGCAAAGTTTTGTCGCAACTTCCTGATCGATAGTCTGATTGATGCTGGCAAGGATATTCATAGACATGAGGGAAGCGATGATCTCGTTAGGCTTCTTGCTCATGAGTTCGGCAAGATGCTTTACAACAATCGGGCCCTTGATATGAACTTCCGGAACACCGCTGGGGGCGGCGGGAGCGGCAGCAGGAGCTCCAGCGACAACAGCCTTGGCTTTTGTTTCCTTCTCCTTATCTTCCTTTTCCTTGCGCTCCTTTTTTTCCATGAGCTCATCGAAATGAGCTTCGATAAGTTCGACCACATCAGCGGGAATAACGCTCGAAGCGCTCTTTATATCAAAGCCCTGTTCCTCAAGTTCCTTGAGAATTTCTTTTGTCGAAACCCCGTATTTATCGGACAGGGTTTTCACTTTTACATTTTTGACGCCCATAGTATATACGCTCTTTTATAAGAAGATTTGGAGTACAATTGTTAATAAAACCGCCTGAATTGAGTCTTCATCCGCCGATTTCCTTGAGCGCGCTGATGACTGTTCCGGCTTCCTCTTCATCAATTCCTTCGAGAGAAAGAATTTCAGTTGAATCAACAGCCTTGAGTTCCTCAACAGAGAGGAAGCCGTTGTTCACAAGTATGCCTGCGGTTTTTGAGCTTATTCCAAGTATTTCAGAAAGACTTGTAATAACCTTTTCTTTTCTGGATTCGAATGACTCTTCTTTTCCTTCTTCACCTTCTACTTCTATTGTGATCGCATAACCGAGAAGCTTGGCTGCGAGTCTTACATTCTGTCCGCGCTTGCCGAAAGCAAGCTTTGACTGATCAGCTGTAACCTTGACCAGAAGCGCACGCTTGTTGTCCATGAGCGCAATTGACTTCGGCTTTGCGGG
>JAKJHH010000087.1 GCA_022703965.1 Verrucomicrobiota bacterium | reverse complement strand
AAAGCTGAATGTCTACGACCGTTTCGGCAGACTCCTTGAAAGCAAGGACGGCAGCTCAAGCCTCTGCTACAAGTACGATGAAAAAGGCAGAGTTTCAGAGCAGCTTATCAATGGCATTCCCGTTGTTTTCAAGTATGACAGGTTCGGACGTCTTGAGTCAAAGACCATGAAGGGACTCACAACCGATATGGCGTGGCTGAAGTATGGCTATGAGCTTGACGGAACAATAACAAGCAAGGATGTTTGCGGCTCAGTGGAAAACTACAGCTACGATCTGAAAGGTCAGCTCCTCTCTGTTGATGGCGCGATCAATCAGACATACAACTATGATGCGGCAGGAAATATCCTGTCCAAGACGGTGAACGGCGTAAAAAGTGAATACAGCTATGATGCCGGAAACCGTCTTGTAAAATCTGTGACGGATGGCATTGTAAGTTCATACAAGTACGACGGAGCCGGACGTCTGGTCTCCGAAAAGAGCGGGAGCACAAGCAAAACCTATGAATACGGCTGGCTGGATAAAGTCATGAAGCTGAGTGAAGGCAAAGACGTAACAGCGTTCAGCTATTACGCTGACGGCCAGCTTGCCGAGCTTGAAACTGCCGGAAAATCCGAGCAGTTCTACTGGGACGGTCTTGCACTTGTCAAACGCAATGAAATCAAATATCTCAACGAGCCCTACGTAACCGGAGGTAATCCGGTTTCAGCCAACGGCAAAGTAATCTTCAACGACATGCTCGGCAGCTCAATGGGCTCGATAGAGAACGGCAATTATCAGCCGATCAAGCGCACCGCCTTCGGCGAAACCAGCGCAAGTTCCAACGTCGACTTCTTCACCGGCAAGCCGAACGTCGAAGGCCTCGGCTACGCCTTCCTCTTCAGAAATTACAGAAGCGATCTCGGCAAATGGCAGACCGCCGACCCTCTCGGCTACCCCGACGGCTGGAATAACTTCGCGTACTGTAAAAACATGCCAAGCACTAGACTTGATAGACTGGGGCTATGGGGATCAGATGTCCATTGGGATGATACATTCAGAATGGCAATGGATGCGGGATTTTCAGGTGAACAAGCGGGCATTGTTGCTGATGCATGCAATGGAGTTGATAGTGGAAGTACAAGTCCATACCCAATATCAGGAGATCAGTCATGGCATTTTGACACAGATGGAAATCCTGATACGGATTCAAGAATTACTCATGCAGAAGAACAAATGGCAAAAGCAGTAGAAGAGTTTAATAATGGCAATATGAATGAGGCGCTAGAAGCATTGGGACGAGGCTTGCACGCATTGCAAGACATTGATGCTCATGATAACTATGGAGAAGATGCCGGATCTCTTGGAATTTGGATTCCCCATCCAAGTTGGTATGATGATAAAACGGATCCAAGAAGAGTAGATGCATATAGAAATACTCAATCCGAAGCCCTCAATTATATAAGATCATTCAGAATAGAGATTGGTGAGTAATTGAAAATTTTTATCTTCCTTTCATTCTTGATACCTCTTGCTTTTGCGGGCGGAGAGGATACTGCACATGTGGAAAACGCTAAAAAACTGAAGGCAGAAGCCGAATATATCATGGCAGAAGCCGAATATATGCGAGCGAGTGAATCTGTAAAAGACGAAATGAAAAAAGCTGAAATGCTATTACTAGCAGGGGAATGTGCATATTACGATGATCCAGTGCGTGCAATCGATATATTTTCAAAAGTTTTTGAGTTGGAGGGGATTTCCGATGACATGAGAAATCGTGCGAATATCTGGATCGCACGCTCTTGTATTGCTGATGGTGACTATAATACAGCAATAGAAATATGCTCTGGTATCTTTCAGGAAAAGACAAGTGCTGGGCAAGTAAAAGGAGAAGTTGGGTATTGGCTTGCAAAAAGTAAAATTATGAGCGGAAATAAAGAAGAGCTTCGGGAACTGCTCTGTCATATCATTGCGAATAATGTTATTGATATGAGCATGCGCATGGATGCTGCTGGATGGCTGGGAAGGTGTTATATGAGTGAATATCCAGGCTCACTTGAGAATGCATATAGAAAGATGAAAGAAAACTTGCACAACATACATATCCCTGAAGTTTTTGCATTGTGCGGTATCATAAGCAATAATCTTATGCAAGACAGCAACATTGAAGAAGCGGAGAAGATGGGGCAGCAGTTTTTGAATTATAATGATGAAAATGCTATAGGCTGGTCATATGTATTTCTTTATCATATGCAGATACTATTCAGCCTGAAACAGTATGATGCTGTCATTTCCAATACGGAAGACGCAAGAATGCAAAAGCTTGATCTGCCTAATGAGAAAAAATGCGTTTTGCTGATGATGCGCGGAGTATCTTTCGAAAGACGACAGGATTTCACGAAGGCAATTGAAGTTTTTAATAATATCATCAAAAAAAATGATGTATCGACTCAATTGCTTGCATATATGGAAATAGGATATTGTTTTATATCGCAAGATAACCATCAAGAGGCATTAAAGTTTTTTGAACTGGTAAAAAGCAAAGCTACGATGAGATCTCAGCAGAAAATCCGAGATATGGCAAAAAGTCAAATTAGATTTTGCAATCAGACAATTACAGGCAGAAAAGCGCAAGCGCCTCTCAAAATGAATTTAAAACTTGATGAAAAAACAGCAATAAAGCTTGCAGAAATAATTCTAGTGGCTGTATATGGAGACGACATTTTGAAGCAAAGGCCATGGAACGTAACCGACAATGGTACAAGTTTTACAATAGTAGGAACTTTTCATAGATCTGAAGACATGCTAGGAGGAGTTGCTGAGATTATAATCGACAAATCTGATGCACGAGTAATTAAATGCATTCATGGGAAATAATAATTGAACTGTTGCAAATTGGGATGATCTAAGATGGCCTAAGCTCCAAGACCTCTCTGGATATAATGCGCTTAGCCTCGGAAACCGTCTTGTAAAATCTGTGACGGATGGCATTGTAAGTTCATACAAGTACGACGGAGCCGGACGTCTGGTCTCCGAAAAGAGCGGGAGTACGAGCAAAACTTATGAATACGGCTGGCTGGATAAAGTCATGAAGCTGAGTGAAGGCAAAGACATAACAGAGTTCAGCTATTACGCTGACGGACAGCTTGCCGAGCTGGAAACAGCCGGGAAATCCGAGCAGTTCTACTGGGACGGTCTTGCACTCGTCAAACGCAATGAAATCAAATACCTCAACGAGCCCTACGTAACCGGAGGCAATCCGGTCTCCGCCAACGGCAAAGTAATCTTCAACGACATGCTCGGCAGCTCAATGGGCTCGATAGAGAACGGCAATTATCAGCCGATCAAGCGCACCGCCTTAGGACGTTTTAAGTTTGCTGGATACAGAATCCATTATACAAGTTGAATATTAAACGCACTTAATCCTTGCATCTATTCTTGAATATATTATAGTCATCTTGTATGATTATACATGTTTCAAAGGGGGATTATGTCTTTTCAGAAAAATATCTTGATTTGTTTGTGCGGATTGAGTCCGGCAGTTATCACAGAAACTCTTTATTCCTTGCAGAAATCGGAGTCTTGGATACCTGATAAACTTTTGGTTATTACAACACTGCAAGGGAAGAACTGCATTGAGAAGGAACTTCTTACAAATGGACTATGGGATGATTTTCTTCAGGAACATTCGTTGTCAGACCGTAAAATCTTTGGGCGATCAGCTATACATGTAATTCCTGATTCTGCCTTTGAGCATTCAGAGGATATTATTCACAGCAAGTCCAGTGAACTGGCGGCAGATTTCATTTTATCAACACTCCGCCAGTACACGGAAAACCCTGATACAGAAATTGTGTTTTCCATCGCTGGCGGACGTAAGACTATGAGCGCAATTTCTGCCTTATGTATGTCGATGCTGGGACGTCATCAAGATCGCCTTTGTCATGTGTTAGTCAATTATCCTTTTGATACAAACTCCATCAGTCCGAAATTTTACTATCCTTCGATCAATCCAAGATATTACAGCAGTGTTGATGGCAGAATCTACAGTGATAATGATGCGCAGATAAGCTTGGCCTGGATTCCTTATGTAAACATACGTTATTTGTTCCAGAATCACTTGCGCCGTCTGCCAGGAACATTTTCTGATACTGTTGTTCTTTTCAACAAAGAGTCTGCAAAAGTGCCTGTCCAGTCGAGCATTGAGCTTTCAAGTTCCCGACGTAAGCTCCTGATTAACGGAGTTGATCTGGAGTTTTCCGCTGTCGAATTCTTTGTTTATTATATGCTTTTGAAGCGTGCATCTCTTAGAGCCCCGGAAATTCGTGGACAAAAGGATTTATGCGAGGCCTTTTGTGATTTTATAAATCAGGCAGATCAGGTAAAAATGAGAATTGATGATGATCTGAAAGCGAGGCTCTTACGAATGGAGCCTGATGATATGAGAAAAATCATCGGTTCCATATGCTCAAAATTGAAGAAGCGAGTCAGCTATGACAGGGGCTTACAGGGATGTCTGCCAAACACTCGAAGGGGAGTTTATGGTGTAGCAGTAATACTTGAAGATGCTTGCTTCAAAGACGTCAAATGACGTCCTTTTTTTTGGACATTGTAAAACATTTGTTTAGATTAAACTAAAAATAGGGAGGAGTATCCAATGAGTTTGGATAAAAACAATGAGCAGTTCTGGAAACAGAAGCTGATGGCCTTTCTGCACGACCCGCCGTGCAAGGCTTTGGATTTCGGTCCGACGCATGAACAAGATGCCTTGAACTTTTGCAAATCCGCTGGAATGGTTGATGATAGAGACTTGGGAACCTTTAAGGCTATAAAAGATGCAGATCACTATGCCGCGGCGGCGGATCGCTTCCTTTTTCCTCAAAAAGAATGCAACAGCGCATTTACTGGCGGTGTCGGGGAGACATTTAAACATCCGCTTTCCGGCGAGGAATATATCATCGACTCTCTGTTGGAAAACGGAAAGGCAATTGAGATTCTACAAAACGCTTTTGGCGGAATAAAAACTGAGAATCCGAAGCATAAATTTTTCCTGTATTGGAGAAGGTGGCTTGAGAATACGCTTGCTCATTCCCATGACAATTCAAAAGCTCGGCAACTTGCATTTTTTCCTGCCGACACACGACTTCCAGATCATACGATTTGGACTCATATGAGTATTGCATCCGCATTTGAAGGGTGTAGAAATCCAGATACCAAAGTAATTGATCCGGCATTCATGATCTTTCAAGTTGGTCCGGTTCAGGAATTCATTGCTCAGGCTCGTTCAACGCGTGATCTTTGGAGTGGCAGTTATCTCCTGTCATGGTTGACATGTGCGGCAATAAAGGCAGTTACAGATGAATGCGGTCCAGATTCTATTATCTTCCCTGCATTAAAAGGCTTAGGCATCTTCGACGCAATGCACAGAGAAGATATATATGAGAACCTAATGTATGGAAAAGACAGCCTTTGGAAGCGCATGTACAAAGATGGCAATGAGGACGAAAAAAAGGCCTCAGCGGCACAACTCTTGAACCCGACTGTTCCGAATCGTTTTCTTGCTCTGATTCCGGCACACAGAATGTCTGAACTGGGACGTAAAGCTGAAGCTGCTGTCAGAAAAGAACTTGCGACAATAAGCGAAAGCTGCTGGAAACGCTTTTCCAGTCTGGCTAAGGATGCCGGTGAGCTTGATAACAATGTGACGAACTGGAAAGACCGTTGGGATAAACAAGTTGATCTGTTCCCTCAAATTACGTGGCAGACCTACAAGTGGGATGAAAAGGTATTGGATGCGATTCAATCCGATGAAAAGTTCGATATCGCAGCTCTTCAGAAAGCATTTAAAACGCTTAAAGATCTGTATAAGCTTTCTCAAGCGGTTCCGGAACCTCTGAAAGATGGACGTTATTTTTCTGATGCAGAAAAAAGAAATCTGAAGAACATGGCATTTGCCTGGCCTCTTTATTATGCGATAACAGATCATGCAATGGCATCAAGAAGAAACACCAGAGAATTCAGTTGCTTCAAAACAGATGAGAATCAGGTTGGCACTGTGAAGGATGCTCTTTCCGGAAAAGAGGAAGTAATAGGTTCGGAAGGACTCTGGAAAAAACTTAAAGGGACTGAATTTAAGGATAAAGAAGGTCCTTATGGCGCTATCAGCATTATAAAAAGATTGTGGTGTTACGGAGATGACTGCTATCTCCTGAAAAAGCTGGGGATTAAATACTCTCTTTTTAAAGAAGCCATCAGTTTCGATTCTGTAGAGAGCATCGCGGAGGGCAAGCCAACAACAGGTAATCCATATGTCGCTGTCATTGCCATGGACGGAGATGATATGGGAAAGTGGATAAGCGGAGAAAAACTGCCTCTCCTGAAAGAAGTTCTATCGTCTAACGCCTATAATGGAATTAAAAAAGTTACAAATTTTGCCGAACTGGATAAAATTAAAAGAGGCTTGTCGCCTTCTTATCACTTGCAGTTCAGTGAAGCTCTTGCCAACTTTTCAAACCATATAGCAGGCAAAATCATTGCCGAAAACAAAGGTCAGTTGATATATGCTGGCGGAGATGACGTTTTGGCTATGCTGCCTGCCGAAAATGCTCTGAAATGTGCGATTGCATTAAGAGCTGCCTTCCAAGGGGATATAAGTAAAATTCCGCATGCGGAACATAGTAAATATGAATTAGCTCTCGATGAGAAGAAGGGCTTTGTAAAAGCCGGGATGAGTCATTCTCTGATTGTGCCCGGTCCCAGAGCGGATTTATCTTGTGGAATCGCAATTGCACACAAGGATCACCCTCTTCAGCACATCGTCGAAGAAGCCAGAAAGGCTGAATCCAGAGCAAAAAAAGAATTGCATAAAAGTGCCTTTTCTTTTTCACTTCTCAAGCGAGGCGGGGAGACCATTCACTGGGGCGCAAAGTGGGATTCAAAAGCAGTTCCTCTTTATGATAAATTCCTAAACTTGCGTATGGATGATGAACAGGGAGCTTCATCCGGCAATGGGAAGAAACTCTCCGGTAAGTTTCCATATGCGCTTGCGGCCTTGCTTAGACCGTATAATCTGTCATCGGGGGAATTCTCTGATGGATTCAAACCTATGGAACTGATAACGGTCGAGTTGGCGCATGTATTGAAACAACAGGGACAGTGGGCTGGTTCGGAAGATTCGGATCTTGCCGAATTTAAAAAGTTATCTGATGGATATCTTTCTGAATTAAAAGCGACTTATGAGAAAAATAAAGACGCCGATATAGAAGAGAAAAGGAAGTTCAGAAAATCAGCCTATGATGATTTTGAAAAACTATTCCTTGCAGCTGCATTCATACACAGAAAGAGGGGTGAAGCATGATGTATCAAATAGATATAGAGCCTAGAGATGTCTTGTTTTTTAAGGATGCCAAGCCATTGGGCGGTTCCAGCGTCGGCAATGGTGCAGTCTGGCCGCTTCCGAATACATTGCATGCGGCTTTGATGTCGGCACTGTATGCAAAATGGCCGGACTTGAACAGTAGCTTCGAGACAAAGCATAATACAATGCGTGCCAAGCACGATAAAAACTATGCAACAAGTCAAATGCGTTTCGGAGGACTGAAAACGGCAGGCCCATTTCCTATGCTGTCGGAGAACATCTATCTTCCGGCACCCGCAGATATATGCGCTGAGGAAATGAATGAAGTTGATGATGATGGTAAGGTAAATCTGAAATATCAGCTTATGAGTCCGGCTCTTATGCCGGGAAACTCCAATCTTCCGTCTCCTCTCATTTATCCTGTCGCAAGCTTCACGCCTCCGTCAAAGGCATCGCTTGGTGAATGGATATCATGTGAGGATTACACAAGCTATCTGCAAGGAGACTTGGGACAAATTTCATTAAAGAAGTCTTCTGAGTTTTTTGACTCGGAACCCCGTCCGGGAGTCGCTATTAATCCAGAGACACACTCAAATGAGGATGGCAAATTTTATCAGGCTTCTTATATTCGATTGAAAGAGCAGAGCAATGGAAAAATGACTGCCTTTGTTGAATGTCAAGATAAGAAGACTGCCAGCGATTTGATTCATGAGCTTTTTGAATCCTCTTCTAAAATTCCTTTTGTCTTTGGCGGACAGCGCGGCCTTGCCTATTTGAGCAATAAAAGAGAAAAAACTAAACCCTGTTGTCCTTTCGTCTCAATAAGCGGCACAAGAGTGAAATGGGTTTTGCTCAGTCCTGCTGTATTTTCTCATGGATACCTACCGGGGTGGCTTGTACCTTCTGGAAACTCTTCTGGAAGGCTTGGTGATGTCCTGATGTGTCCTGAGATAAATGGAGTTAAAACATCTATAAAGGCCAAGCTTGTCGCCGCCAGAATAAATAAGCCGTTCCATTTTTCCGGCTGGAAACTCGATAAAGATAAAGACAATGCAGGTGGAGCACCGAAGTCCACATATATGGTCGTTCCGGCTGGCTCAGTATATTATTTTGAAGCTGAGTCTGAAAATGACGCTAGAAACTTAGTAGAGGCATTACAAGGAAGGCGACGTAGCGACTTCTTCGGGAGTCAGGGGTTCGGGCTTGGTGTCTGCGGAACTTGGACTCTTGATGAAACTTATAAGAAACTGATCTCAGAGAACAACAAATTAATATAAAAATATAATATAAAAAGGAAATTTGATTTATGGAAAAGAAAATCATGTATCTCTTCTCAAGAACTCCTGTCCATGTCGGAGCCGGTAATTCAGTCGGAGCAATAGATTCTCCGATTCAACGGGAACGGCATACGCGTATCCCGATCATCCCTGGCTCTTCACTAAAGGGAGTTCTTGCGGATTTGTGGAATAATGAAAAAAATGTTGAAAAAAATGCTAAAGGCGATTGGGTTCGCAAAAAAGATTCAACCGTGGCTACTCTGTTCGGACAGGAGAAAGATGATAAACGTGGGACGATGGATTCAGCCGGCGCTCTTCTTATCGGTGAAGCCAGAGTGCTTGCCTTTCCGGTGCGTTCCGCCAAAGGAGCTTTTGCGTGGATTACATGTCCGTTGGCTCTCGCAAGATATAAGAGAGATACGGGAGCAAAATTTGAATTGCCAGCCGAAGAAATCAAGGAGAATGAATGTCTGGCATCGGAAGGGGTGAAGCTGGGTAACAAAGTTGTACTTGAAGAGTATTGCTTTAGCTCGGAAAAAGAGAATAAAATAGAAAAAATTATAGAAGCTTTTGCGCAGATAGGAAATGATGATGTCTGGAAAACAAGTGTTGTGTCACGCCTTGTCATTGTCTCCGATGAGATATTCTCATACTTCGTTGAAAATGCCTGTGAGGTTGTAACCAGAATCAAAGTCGACGATGAAACTGGAACTGTTGCCAAAGGTGCCTTGTTCAATCAGGAGCAGGTTCCTTCAGAGACAATGTTCTATGCTGTCATTGCGGCTCAGGATGAGAAAGGCAAGAAGGAGAATAAGATGAGTGCGGAGAAAATCTTAGAAAAATTAGAGGATAAGATCAAAGAGATTAAGATTCTGCAGGTCGGCGGAGATGAAACTATCGGCCTTGGCTATTGTTCTGTAAACTTTGGAGGTAACTAATAATGAAAAACCTTGAACAGATACGTGCAAAGAATGCGTTTAAGCATAAAGATAAAGATTTCTCGGGTTCAGAGGGTGGTGACATTGTAAAAAAGATTCCAACTCTTATTCGGGATTGCGGGATACTTTCAACCCTTGCGTTCGCACTGGAAAAGAAAAGGAATGGATATAAAAATCCGGGGCATAAGGAAGTTTTTGACTGTATAGTTGAACATCTGAAAGATTCTGAGGTTAAGAAAATTACTGACGATATAGTCTCTCCTGAGAAGTTGATGGAGTATTTTACGGAAAAAGTCTCTTCTTCAGAACTCAGGGCAATAACTATTGAAGTTATCACTTACCTAGGGTATCTCAGGCGTTTCGCCAAGAAAAAAGAGAAGAATGAGGAGGGCGATTGATGGCAATCAAATCGTATTCCATAAAAGAAGTGAGCAACGTTATAAAAACTTGTTCAGACCTCTCTCCGTCTTTAGCTTTCTCTAAATATGCACCTTTAGCAAATGTAGAAGAGGGCGCAGGGAAAGAGCAGATTGAATATTTGACACAGAAAAAGGCTTGGCCTTATGATAAATGGAAAAGCCGTATATACAATACGCCGGATTTCTGGAGTAAAAAAATATTTGTGCTTCAAAGTCGCTTGATTATTAATCAAAGCGGGAGTGTGCTGGAGAATGCCAATCTGTGTATTCACAGGCATTTCGGCTATCCGTATATCCCCGGCAGTGCGGTAAAGGGCGTTGCACGTCATGCCGCCTGGTGTGAATGGAAAAATGCAATTGATGAGGAACGTCCTCAAGAGGCAAAGCTTCTCGCTCAGAAAATTGCATTAACATTTGGTTTCCCGACAGGCGAGGAAAAGCTTGATGCAGCAATTATAGATTATGGAGTCGTTGATGGCGATATTTCAGGAACTATTGCCTTTATGGCAGGAATTCCTGACGAGAATGTCAAGTTATCCGTGGATATTATCAATTCTCATCATAACAAGTATTATGCAGGAGATAAGTCTAAGCCTAAGGCAACTGATGATGAATTGCCAATCCCAATTTTTTTTCCTGCTGTTGAAAAAGGTGCACGCTTTGTATTTATGCTTGCTCCTTGCAAAAAACAGGGCCGAGATAAAGTGTGGCCTGAGGGGGGAGAGCGTAATGAGCTGGATTTTGCATGGAAATATCTGATTACGGGGCTGACAATCAATGGTATTGGAGCAAAAACCGCTGCCGGATATGGTTGTTTTGAATATGATGAGAAACTGCAAGCTGATTTTGACTTACGTCTAAAACAGGAAAAGGAAGCGGAGAAAAAACGTATTGAGAAAGAAAGGCTGGAATGGCAAAAGCTTGAAGAAGCAAATACGAAACGTCTTGAAGAAGAGAAGGCTGAAAAAGAACGTCTTTCCAGATTAAGTCCTGAGGGAATTGAACTGGAAAAGTATATTGCTCCGTTGATTCCGGAATCCTTCAAAGAAAAAATGAGAAATATTGCAAATCTTGAAGATTTAGAAAAACGAAGGATTTTTGAGTTTTTGAGCAAGGGATATGATCATTTGAAAAACGCTCGAAATTTACATGATAGCTGGAAATCTGATCATGCCGAATATTTGAAAGTAAAAGACAATCCCAAGAAGCAGGATAAAAGCAAGGCGTATAAACGCGTCAAGAACGTGCTGGATGAAGCTCAGAAAATGGGGATGCAAATATGAAAGAGGTCGGAGTATATAATATACAAATAATCAGTCATGTTCTTTCTGCCGGCGCAGATCAGACGCAGGCGGAATTGAGAATTCCTTCCATTAGAGGTCAACTCAGATGGTGGCATCGTGCTATTTATTGTAACCCTGCAAAAGAAAAAGTTCTTTTTGGAGGGATTGGTCAGAAGAATGATACGGGAATTGCAAGTAAACTTGTTTTGAGACTTAAAAATGAGAAAATCATTTCAGAACGTCAAACAGTGCTTCCTCATAAAAGTCAGGGGGCAGGGAGTCGACAGGGATTGAAGGGTGAGTTTACTCTTTCCGCATATCTGAGGAATTGTGGGAGTTTGGGTGAATTCAATAGACTCAAAAAAGAAGTTGATGATTTGATACGAGTCTGGATTCTTCTTGGATCTATAGGGGCAAGAGTTTCAAGAGCTGCTGGATCTATTTTTTGTAAGGATGAACTGTCTCTAGAAACCTTTCAAAATCATTTGAGAGAAATGGCTCGTCCAAAAGATTTGAGCTTATACTTGTCAGAGGAGGAAAAAACGGTGTCGGAGTTAAGGCGCATCGCATCTGATACCGTTAATAATGGGGAGTTTTTAGGTTATGTAAGAAGCAAACCGTCTTCTCGTTTAGCGTCTCCTCTGAAAATGAAAATAGTCAAAATCAATCAAAAATATCATCTTCTCGTATTTTCCATAGAAGCAGGAAAAGCAAAGGGAGGTATGGAGCTTCTGCAAAGAAGCGGCAAGTTGAAAGGGCTGAGCTTCAAACAGATAATATGAATCTTGGATTTTTAACCTGTGAGGTTTTATGCAGCATTTATGTCTTGTCTCGGCGCAGCCGGTGCCGAATATAACACCGGCTTTGGAGCCGGTGTTTAAACCGGAGAAAGTGATTCTGGCTGTTTCTCCTGAAATGAAACAGCAGGCAGCCAATCAGGAAGCTGTTTTAAAGCGTTTTCAGATTCCCGTCGAAAGACTGGAACTGCCGAATGCATACGACATGCCTGTTCTGCTTGATGTTTTCATGCAGTGTCTTGATGGGCGGAAAGGACAGGATGTCTATCTTAACGCAACCGGAGGTACAAAACCGATGGCAATTGCCGCACAGGAAGCCTTCCGCATGGCCGGACTTCCTGTGTTTTATGTCCATGATCAGGAAAATAAAGTCATCTGGCTTGATCGAGAAAAAGAGTCTGTACACATTACACCTCGATTGAAATTGGATCCATTCCTGCAAGCGCACGGATATTCCATTCTTTCTTCTGCTTCTTTTGAAGGGTTCCAAGATGAGTGGCGTACTCTTGCATTGGAGATGGCATCCTACGATGGAGATGAAGCAAAAGCTTTAGTCTGTATGAATGCGATTGCTGCTGAGGCCAAGAATAAGGCAAATCTTACAGGAAGACTCAAGTTTGAGGCAAAGGGAGCATTTGATAGACTCCTGAACAAAATGTATTCTGCCGGGATTATAAAATATTACGATGACAAGACTGTTTCATTTTCTTCTGAAGCGGCACGGGCTTTTGCAAATGGTATATGGCTTGAGTTTTATCTGCATTCCTGTCTTTCTAAACTGAAAGGTTTACAGGATTATGCGATCAACATTCAGACCTCAACACATAAAGATACAAAAAATGAGATTGACGGTGTTGTGCTTCACAAGAATAGATTAACTATTATTGAATGCAAAACGCGTGCTTTTGATGATGGAGAACAGGAGGCTCGTGATGCACTTTACAAGCTCGACTCTCTCTGTTCTTTAGGAGGACTCAAGACATCCGGAATCATTGTTTCATTTTTCCCGCTTAAAGATTACATTCTCAGGCGAGCGGAAAGCTTGAGAATCTCAGTTTGTCATGGTTCAGAAATAAAAAATCTTCAAGCTCACTTGGAGAGAAAGATTCTTTCTGCGTCTTCCCGATGACGTCAAATGACGTCGATATTTTTTGTAAGTCATGATCTATGGAAACATTGTTTCTTTATACTAAAAATGGAGACTCTTATGCCAGCTATGGTTATCACCCATGACAATGTTTCCGTCCGCGTGTCTTCGGAGCATTTCGAGATGATTCAGAAGGCTCAGGACAAGCCCGCGGGTGAGTTTAACAGGATCAACGTGCCGTTTCATGATCTGGATCGAGTCGTTGTAATAGGCAGACCGGACATCACTACTCCGGCTTTGCAGAAGATGATGAAACTGGGCTTGCCTGTTTTTTTCCTTTCTTCTCACGGACGCTGGATCGGCGCGTTGTCGCCCGACAACAATATGAACGCGGAACGCAGAATCAGACAGTATAAAATGGCCGACAATGCTGTTTTGTCTTTGAGTGTAGCCAGAAAACTTGTATATGCAAAAATCAAAAACAGTCGCAGAGTCATTCAGCGGCTTTCCGCAAATAGAAATCAGTCTGCTCTTGACATTCAGACAGTAACAGCAATCAGACTTGATGCTCTTGCCGAGAACAGTCTTTCAGCAGACAATCTTGAGGAATTACGCGGAGTTGAAGGCTTGGCCGCTTCTCTGTACTTCGCCAGAATCGGAGACTTCTTTCCGGAGAATGTTCCTTTCAAGACACGAAGCCGCCAACCGCCCAGAGACGCAGCAAATGCTCTTCTTTCATGGACTTACAGTATAGTTCTTGGCGAGATTGACGGCGCGGTTCGATCTCATGGACTTGACTCCTGTATCGGTTTTCTGCATTCTGTTTCGCATGGAAGTCCATCCCTTGCGCTTGACTTGCTTGAGCCTTTCCGCGCTCCTGTCTGCGATATGCTTACATTGCATCTCTTGAATCACAAAATACTTACCGATGAGAGTTTTGAGTTCAACGCTGAGGATGGTGGCACATACTTGCGCGATGATGCAAAAAAAGACTTCTTTTATGCTTATGAGAACAGTATGACACGTAAATTTACAGAGAAAAAAGGCGAGGGACATACTGATTTCCGAAAGCTGATCGACGATGCCGTTGTCTCGGTTCTCAAAGCTCTTGACGGTCATTCAGATTTTAATTTTTTCATTATGCCTTGAGGTGAACTCTATGGACTCTCTTCTTGGAGATTATGAATTCTACAAAGTCGGTATCACCGTCAGGGAATATGATCCGGCAAAAGAGGAATATAAGAATATGCTTCATCTGATTGCTTATGATATCAGAGATTCAAAACGGCTGAGGAAAATTGCGAAGACCTGTGAAGATTTCGGCATACGTGTCGAATACAGCATTTTTGAATGCGATTTGTCCGTTGAGGTATTTCAACGCTTCTGGACTCGCATAAGTGAAATCGCCGAGCCTGACGAGGATAAGCTGCTTGCTTACCGAATTTGCGGTTCATGTGTTTCCAAAATTGAAAGTTTCGGACGCATTGTACGTCCTTGTAAACCATTATTGTACATTATGTAAAAGGATTGTTTTTATGAAAGTTATGCTCGTAAGTGTTGGCGGATCAACGGCTCCTATAATATTTTCCATCAGACAGGCAGACCCGGACAGACTCATATTTTTCGTGTCGAAAGGGTCGAGGGAAAAACTTCCGGAAATTCTTCAGGCTTTCGCCGGGGAAAAGCCTGCTCTCCTGAATCATGAGACGGTTCTTACTGTTGATGAGCAGGATGTAGGGGAATCGGTAAAAGAGCTGCTCATTTCCGTTCCGATCGCGATGAAAAAGCTCGGAATCACTGATAGGATGTGGCCGGATATTGTAGACTATACCGGAGGCACTAAAACAATGAGTGCCGCTCTTGTCTGGGCAAGCTCAAAGTTCCCTACTCATCTATCCTATGTGGGCACTCAATACAAGGACGGACGAACAAAAGATGGCCTTGGTATCGTTCTGGATAACAGAGAATCTTTGTATATACAGGAAAATCCATGGAATAAAATGTCTTATTTCGACTTGCTTGACGG
>JAKJHH010000086.1 GCA_022703965.1 Verrucomicrobiota bacterium | reverse complement strand
TTTATAGTTCAGATATTCCGGAACCCGGAAAAATCCGGAGAAAATCGCTGTCCGGGCTTGAAAGGTACATAGATGAAGTCGCGCTGTTTCATTTTTTTATGTCCCTTTGACATTATATCAGATGCTCGAGTCTTTGTCAGCGGCTTATTTCGAGAAGATACCAGATGCTTGCTGTTCCTTCTCCGGTTTTGACGCTTACAAAACCATTGCTGTCTGCCTTGAATTCTACGCTTGCGCCAGCCGCTCTCATGTCCGGTGTCAGCGCGGTAAGTTTGGCTGACTTTGCTTTGATCTTGACTGTCGCTTCAACCTTTTCCGTCATGACCTTGCCGTTTTTGCCCTTGACCAGACTCAGGCTTTCGCCGTACTGAATTCCTTCCGCTGTCTTGCCCATCATTGAATAAGTGATCTTATCGGTATCATTCCAGGCTCTTGCGACTGTTGTAAGAAGCAGTTCGGATGCTTTGCCGATCTCAGGCTTGTCCAGTGCTGATACTATCACTGTTGCAAAAAGATTCGGGCTGCTTATTATGATGTCGTCAAAGTCTATCTGCTTTGTGCCAGGCAGTCCGGTAAAGCCCTGAGTTCCCTTTGTGTTGACTGAAATTATTCCTCTTTTCCAGTCTCTTATGAATTCTCCGTTATCGCTGATGATTTTGCCTTCCTGCAAGCCGTATTCAGGCTTGAGCAGTCCGTTTTCCTTCATGAACTTGTCAAGCATTACGGACTTGCCGCCGTTTGCGGATACTTCGCTGCCGGGATTCAGCTCCATATATTTAGCTGTTTTTCCGAACCCGATCATTGAGGCGATTCCTTTGGCTTCGGGCTTTTCCTTGCCTATTACAAGATCCGCATCCTTTGAACTTCCGTCGAAGCTGCTTTCCACCCTAGATACATAGCTCAGGTAATTGAAAGGATAGAATCCTTGCTTCAGATTCTGATTCTGCTGCATTCCGCTTTCCTTGTCATAAACAAGCTGGACAAGGTTTTTCGAGGGCGATACATCGCGTCTGTGATAAAGAATCGCCGCTGCCGGAAAGACTCCGAATATTGCCGGATCGTTGAATTCCACTGTCGGATTCTGTATCGTCGTGAATTTTTCCGACTGATCCCAGGTGTAGCCCCAGCCCCCCATGTACGCATACTGGAACATCGCATCCCAGTCCTGAAGCGCAGATGTCGCCGCAAGTGTTAAGAGGTGCGAGGATCTCCATTCATGAGGCCACATTGCATCCGTCTCCGTGCTTGTGACCGGACGATCCTTTATCTTTACCGCCGCTATCGGAGGCTCAACAAGTCCTCTTCCGTTTTCGATCGGATTTATCAGCGACATCGGAATATTCTTTTCCATTATCGAGTTGTCCGCAGCCAGCACCATGTGATCGTAATAAACGTTCTGCGAGGTGTAGTCAAGCGTCCTGTGGGTCGAAAGCTCCGCTGCTCCGTAAATGATGTTGGTTCCCGCTATCGGTATTTTGCAGCCGAGCGCTTTGAGAGTTTCCTTCATTCCCTTGAACCAGGCAGTCTGTGTTTCCTGATAGAACTCCGTGGAGTCCTTTACTCTGATTTTAGAGGTCAGAGTATTCCATTTCTCTGAAGGATTGAGATTTACGCTGTTGAGAACTTTTATGCTTCCGTCCTTGAAGGATTCCCCCGGGAGAATTGCAGAGACTCCATCCGGAGATGTCCATGCTTTCTTGAAGGCTTCTTCCGTTCCGTACTTCTTCTGAAGCCATTCATTAAAGAGCTTGTCCAGAAGCTTGCTGTAGTATTCCGGATTCCCGTTTTTTGTGCCCCAGTCGAAGAATATAGACTGTTCGTTAATCAGCATTATCATCGCCGCTCCCGGATTCTCAAGCAGCGTCTTCCCTGTATATTTGTTCTTGCGAGTCAGGTAGTCTTTGATGTATTTCTTGCCTAGTTCCGCAAATTTCGGTTCATAATACGCCCATGGACGGTGTGATCCGTATTCCTTCCAGCCCTCAAGTCCGTCGTCCTTTGTAAAGCCTCTGGCGGAAAGCCCGGTCACTGAGTCGAGCAGAAGATATATGCCGCGATCATTCAGGCACTTCACAAAGTAGTCGAATTTATCCAGTTTAGCCTCGTCTGTTATAAAATGCTGTCTGTCCGGATAGCTGTGGTCTATGAGCTCGTATTCAGTCAGGTGCAGACGCACAAGGTTTACTCCGTAGCGGGCAAGCGTGTCTGCTACAGCCTCGGCCTGTTCATGAGACGGGAATATTCCCTGATTCGCGTGGATGTTCGTTCCCCAGAATCTCGCCGGACTTCCGTCCTCAAACACAAAATGTCCTTTTTCCGTTTTCAGGAATCCATGCTTGCCGGCAGGTGCGTCGAGCATCTTTGAGAGATCCACCAGCGGCTTGTTTGACTTGACGTTTTTGAGCGCAAAATGAAAGTATTTTGAGAAATCTGTTGTTGCCGCAATCGAGGTCTCCACCTTATTCGGCCCGGTTCCTGTGCTCATTGCCAGAATCATCCAGATCAGACTGTCGTTATCTCCTGCGCTGATATTGAGCGAGTTTACGCTCTTATCAGGATTCGGATTTTTTAAAGGACTCACAAACACATAAACAGGACTCTGGCGAGGACATACCTTTTCAAGTGCTATTGCAGCCGCGTTTTTAGCCGTTCCGTTCCACCAGTCGCCGCACTGAGACGGACACTCTATTTCCACTGACGCGCTGCTTCCGTCTGTGTAGTTGAAGCTGAGTGTCCCGGCCTTTCCCTTTGCCCATGCCGCGGTATTCAGGAGATAAAGATAATCGAACCTCTGTTCCGGAATTTTAATGTCTAGTTCCTGATGAAATCCCTCTGCTCCTTTTTTGAAGCCGATTGCGCCTTTATCCGAAACTTTGAAGGGGATTCCGAAATAATTTTTTTCGCCGCCAGTCATGCCGCGCATATCGTTTTCGCCTTGATCTGTCCAGCCGCCTTTTCCGTCGCCCGCATCCGCGTCCTGATAAGCGCGGTTGACGTATGCGCTTGTATCAAGAGCTGTGTAAGTGTTTTCGGAGAATTTCAGGTTATCCAGTTGAATTGATCCCTTTTTCGCGGGATTTGAGCTGTCCTCAAAAATAAAAACGCCCGGACGCAGATCTGTTGTCTGCTTTGGAATATTTGATATCATTACACTGAACTCCTGCCATTCCTTTGTGAGAAGAATTTTATTCTTGTCCCATCTCACGAATTTCCCGTTTGATTCACAGGCGATTCCGGCGGAGGCGTATGAACCTGCCAGATCATCAGACTTTATGTAACCTGAGAATATGTATGTTTTTTTCACATCCGGCTTTATGCTCTTTCCCAGCGACATATAAGGATTGCATTGTTCAAAGGAGTCGGAAAGCACAAGACAGTTTTTCCCAGCGTAAGCTCCTGTACTGCTTACTGTTACTATACTGCCGATTTCCTTGTCGGAGAGATTGTCCGCGCTTTTTATTCCCCATGGACGCCAATCCTGATTTCCTTTCTCGAAGTCCCATAATGCATTCACAGACTCCTCGGAATATGCAAGAGGGATCATCAGGGCTGTCGCTATGCAGCTCAGTAGTTTTCTCATTTCATTCTCCTGTGTTATATATGACTATATTACCATATTCGCTTTTTTAAGTCAATATGCAAGTAAAGTTTTTGCTAAAAATATTTTAATTTAGTAAATTGTTTTCCTGCGCCCAAGTTTAGAGCGCAGGAAAATGCAATAAGTTACGGCAGAATCCCCTCTGAATTCGCCTTGTCCATTCTGTCCATAGAGTCCATATCTCTTTATCCCTCTTGTCAGCTCTGCGCCCCGAAACGCTGGAGCGCATGACCCGGGGGCAGGGGGACACCCGTGCAAAAAATCAAAAAACATGCTTGACATTTTATTTTTGTGGCATAGATTAATGCTCCTCATCGCATAATGCCCGATGGTGTAACGGTAGCACAACTGATTCTGGTTCAGTTTGTCGAGGTTCGAATCCTTGTCGGGCAGCCAATTTATTATTCTCAGTCGCAAAAACTATTTTCTGTTCTATATTTCTCTGTTGCCGTACTCTTTTCATCTTTCACCAAAGAGGGATTTTATGCCAGAATGCTTTTTATGCGGAAATACGGATACCACTGTGCAAGACAATTCTCATCCGTATCTCCTCTCTTGTCCTATTTGTGGGCAGTATATGGTACCAGAGAGATTTTATGATGCAATATGTCGTGATAAACATTCCGAAATACACTTACCTTCAGGCGAATGTATTTCAAAAGAAGATATTCGTTATAAAGGCAAATGTGTTGCCTTTGAAAGAAAATTGAAGGGACTAGATAGATATATTCTGGTTGCTGATGCCGATAAGGAAAAATATAGGAAAGATGGCGACTTTTATCCAATGGGGCTCAATGAATTTCTGGATGAATTTCCGAAAAACCATGAACTCTTGGATAGAGCCCTGTTAAACTTAGGGAGACGGGAAAATCAGCGCTTTGGGAAAAAACTTTTTATATCCGCGGGGGTTTATGCTTCAGCATTGTTTGCAGATACGCACGACGTTGTTGGAAATATAATAAATTATCTTTTCAGTAACAAGCTTATAGAGATAAAAACTGAACATCATTCGATTGATGCATGGGAGATTGTTATAACTCCAGACGGCTGGGCTAGGATTGCTGAATTGCAAAGAAACTCCGGGGAACTGTCCGATAAAGCCTTTATTGCCATGTGGTTTAATAATGAGAAGAATGGAGAAATAAGAGGCGCTATAGAAGAAGCCGTTAAAGGTGCCGGATATAAATCGATTGTTATTGACGAAAAACGTCATGAAGACTTCATTATGAACCAGATAATAAATGAAATTAACGAATCACGTTTTGTTATCGCTGATTTTACGTCCATTCCAGAGGGCAAGGATAAAGATGCCAAATTAGTGAATGGAGTTAGAGGCGGTGTTTATTGGGAAGCTGGATATGCCAGAGGGCTGAAGAAAAAAGTATTTCATACTTGCAGAAAAGATACTCAAGACAGGCTTCATTTTGATATAGAACAGATCAATACGCTTTTCTGGGAGCTAGAAGGAAATTCTATAAAGGACCGTGCTAAGTTTGTTAATGGCTTAAAGCAGACAATCTGGGCAGAAGTCGGCAAAGGACCATATTGCGGAAGGCTCGGCTATAATTAACTGTAAAGGTGATAAAAAGTGATAATATCACTTTTGGTTCTTGTTTTTTTCTCTGGATGATTTAGAATATCTATATATGGGGGATGGCATGTGGTCGGTATATATAAAAAAGAAAGCCCTGAAAGATCTTGAGAAATTGCCGGAAAAAGTTCAGGATCTTTTTGCTGAATTGAAGGCGGATCTTGAGTTCCAGGGACCTGAGCAGCCAAGCTGGCCTAATTATTCAAAGCTCGGAGCGGATAAATATCATTGTCATTTGAATTACAGCTATGTCGCATGTTGGATTGCAGAAAAGAAAGCTATAAAAATTGAGGTGTACTATGTTGGCTCTCGTGAAAAAGCCTCATACTGAACTTTCTATTTCAGGAAAGGGTGCGGCTGAGATTCTGGATTTGATCAGGAGCCGCTATAACGTACAAATCATTTCATCTTCAAAAGTCGAGGATGAGTCAGTACTGATCAATGATACTGACTGGTGGAAGTCCTCTGGGAAAAACAGAGTGCTGGCAGGAGCCAGAATTCGCAAGGGAATCACTCAGAAGCGCCTTGCAGAATTGACTGGTATTCGCCAATCCGTTATAAGCGAATACGAAAGCGGCAAGCGGAAAATGACTCAAAAAGCTGCCGCAAAATTTGCCGAGGTACTGGATACTTATCCCGAAAAGTTTCTTTCCTAAGTCTCTTTGCCTTTTCAGCTTCCCGGGCAAAAGAAGGCCGCGCGGAAATCTATAGTTCCGGTGCGGCGCGATGATTTCGGAAGGCAAACCGCCTTTTTACCTTACTCCTTGTTCTTACATTTAGTTCATGAGTTTTTTAGCCCTATTCTGGTAGTCCAGTTTCCGGGGAGGAGCGCAATCTGAATGATTGGCTCTTGCTGAAAAGACTTGCAATATAGCGTATATGTGATATAATGAGTATGAAAGCATGGGGGAATATATTGGATAAAAGATATAAGAAGGATTTTCTGGCTACTCAGGCTTTGGAAGATTTTATCTCTGAACAGCCGGAAGAGGTACAGATACAGTTCGGGCGGATGGTTGAAATACTGCGAACCGATGGATATCTGCTTCCTCCTTATGGTAAGAAAATGTCTGGCTATAAGAATCTTTTTGAGCTCAGGATAACTCATGGTCGGAATGTCAGAGTTTTTTATTGCTATATGGACGAAGATCTAATTGCCGGACTTTCCGGATTTGTGAAAAAAACTCAGAAAACGCCGGAGCATGAAATAAAAAAAGCATTGAAGTTAATGAGGAATATTGAGGAGGGCTCCCAATGAGAACCAAGAATTTCAGAGAAATGAAAGAACGCGGAGATAAGCTTTTGGCGGATATCAAAAAACTGCCGAATTATAAGAGAGACTCTGCTCTTTTTGATATTGAGTATGCTATTGCCAAAGAACTCTATAATGCCAGAAAAAGAGCGAAAATATCACAGAAGGAGCTAGCTCTTAAACTCAAGACTACGCAGTCCGCAATTTCAAGGATGGAAAGCGGTTGCAACGTGTCAGTTGCCAAGCTCTTTGAATATGCTGAAGCTTGTGGCTCCAAACTCGAAATAAAACTGGCTCGATACTAATTTGCCGAGGTACTGGATACTTATCCCGAAAAGTTTCTTCCATAAGTCTCTTCGTCTTTCCAGCTTTCCGGGCAAAAGAAAGCCGCGCGGGAATCTATAGCTCCGGCGCGGCGTGATGATTTCGGAAGACAGACAGCTTAGTTTACGTCGTCGAGACTCAAACTTACGAGTTCGGCTTTCACGTGTTTGATAAGGTTGAGCTTTCTTGTCATTTCGACAAGCTTGTCCTTGTCTCCTACGACTTCGAGGAATATCAAACCCTTTTCGGTACAGCCGTCAAGAGAGCCTTCATGAAGTCCGAGTCTTGTCTTTATCAGACAGCCCCAGCCGGTAAGAGTTTTCTGCACGGCGACGGCGGCTTCCTTGCGGTTTCCTACGAGAATAAGCAGTATATTCTTTTCCATGAGATCCCTCCATATTGGTTTATATACTCTTAAGATAGTCCGGTGCGATTGAAAAACAAGAATTTTGCGGTACAATAGCCTGAAACATTCAGTAAATTTCGAGGTGACACCATGCAGAACACTCCAAAAGGCCTCCGCCTTCATATAGGTATATTCGGACGACGCAACGCGGGGAAATCTTCGCTGCTTAACGCATTGACCCGTCAGGAGGTCTCGATTGTCTCCGATGTCGCGGGCACAACTACCGACCCTGTTGAAAAGCCGATGGAACTTCTTCCGCTCGGCCCGGTTCTCTTCATCGACACCGCCGGAGTGGACGACGACGGCGCTCTCGGAGAAATGCGTGTAGAAAAAACCAGAAAAGTTTTCAGCCGCACCGACCTTGCCGTCATTGTCTGTCCGGCTGGCGAATGGACTTCTTTCGAGGAAGAACTTCTTGCCGAATTTAAAAAGATGTCGCTTCCAGTTGTGACAGTTTTCAATAAGTGCGATATTGCTGAGCCGGCACCTGATCTTTTTGAGCGTATTTCAAAGGAATCTTCCTCCGTTGTTAAGACTTCGGCAAAGGATTCCAAGGGGATTTTCGAGCTTAAGGACGCTCTCATCAAGGCGGCTCCAGAGGACTTCATGACTCCTCAATCAATAGCCGGAGACCTGATGGCTCCCGGTGAGCTGGCGATGCTCGTTGTTCCTATTGACCTTGAAGCTCCGAAAGGACGTCTTATTCTGCCTCAGGTGCAGACCATACGCGATATTCTTGATTCCGATTCCTGCTGCATGGTTGTAAAGGAGCGCGAAATGCGCGAGGCTCTCGACAGACTCAAACGTCCACCGGCTCTTGTCATCACCGATTCACAGGCATTTCTCAAGGTTGCCGCAGATACTCCGCCGGAGAGCCTGCTGACCTCCTTTTCGATTCTCTTCGCACGTTTCAAGGGCAATCTAGATGCCTTTGTCGAGGGCGCGATGGCGATAGAGTCTCTAAAGAGCGGCGACAAGGTTCTTGTCGGCGAGGCCTGCTCGCATCATCCGATCGGCGAGGACATCGGACGAGTCAAGATTCCGCGCTGGATTACTCAGTACGCCGGCGGCAAGATCGAATTCGTTCATGTTCAGGGCAACGACTTCCCGAAGGATCTGAGCCTGTATAAACTTGTCATTCATTGCGGCGCCTGTACCTTCAACAGACGCCAGATGCTTTTCCGCATCAATGAGTGCCGACGTCAGAATATTCCTATCACAAACTACGGACTTGCGATAGCCTACAGTCTAGGTATTTTCGAGCGCGCCCTCAAACCCTTCCCGTCAGCCTGGCAGATCTACAAGGAAAAGAAAGTCTGAGCAGGGTAAGCTATGAATCTGAAGCTTGAGCGGGCATGGATAAGCGGACTTGCGCAGGATTTTTATGTCAATAATCACTGTCATGAGTTCCTTGAAATAATCTGCTTTGTCAGCGGATGCGGAACTACGAACGTTGCAGGAACTCATTACGAGATATCACGCAATTCCATAGCTGTTATTCCGGCAAAAGTCATACACGATCAGAAAAACGCGTCTGAGGTTAAATCAATATGTCTCCTTGCCACAGGCAGCGGCCTTGAAGATTATTGCGGCCTCTGGTCTGACGACTCCGGAGTAATCAGAAAACTCTCCGAAAATCTTATGCTTGAGTACGCGCGTCGTGAGCGTACCGGAGCCGCATATATCATCGACGGACTTCTTGCTCAGGTTGTCGGACACTGCCACCGTCTTATCGAGGCTGGAGGCCGCCGCACTGTTCACGAGTCCGCAATGGCATCCGCTCTCGCGATGATTCAGGAGAACAATGGCAATGTATCCGTGCAGGAACTGGCCGCGTCCCTTTTCATGAGTCAGGACAACTTCAGACGTCAGTTCCGCGAGCTGAACGGTATGTCTCCGATGCAGGCGATAATCAAAGCCCGCATCGACCACGCAATGGATCTGATGAATTCCGACGAAAAGCTTTCGATTTCCGCCATAGCTTATCAGTGCGGTTTCGACAGTCCCTTCTACTTCAGCCGTCTCTTCCGCAAAGTCACCGGCAAAAGCCCCAGCGACTTCATTAAAGAATAGGCCTATCCATGTTAATTCACTACGGAATCTCTGGAATCAAAATCAATATCATGAATGACAAAATCACTTTCATTAAGCATTACTTCTATCCTCTGATTCTGCTGGATTTGATGCTGGCAGTGCTTTCGATAGTTTCTTATGTATTCCAAATAAGAATCAAAGTCAACGCCTAAAATATTCACAGAGAGCAAACTTGACAACAGCTATTTTGTTCATTATATTTATTATGTTCACAAAATATGAACAAATAATAAAGGTGAACAATGAAGGCTGCGCTGCATGAAATTTTGAATAAAATCAATCGGCAAATGGCTCGTCTGAAGATGCCGTTGCTTGAACTCAAAAATGACGACAGCATCAGCATTTCAGCTGACTGCTATATTCAGTTCTTTAATAAAATGCGTCCAGTTGAGTATAAAAAGACTTTTCGTCTGGCTCAAATTCCTATCTTCCTAGAACAAAGCAGAAAGTCCAAGCCTATTCTTTTTACGGACTATCTTCAGCCGAGCGTTGCCGATGCCCTATTGAGCAACGGCATTGAATTCGCAGATACGGCAGGGAACCTGTTTTTGAAAAATGCCGCCAGCTGCATTTTGATCCAGAACTGTAAAAAGCCTCAGGAACTTGCAAAAAAGGAGATTCAAGGACGGGCATTTACAGCAAGCGGCCTCAAAGTATTGTTTTTATTTCTAAGCGAAGCGGATGCATTACAGTGGAACTATCGTAAAATACATGAATATACGGGAGTCAGCCTGGGAAACATCCAGTACGTCATGAAAGATTTGCAGGAGAAGAAATATATCGTCAACATACGAGGCCGTTTTCACATGCCTGATCGCCTCTTGTTGCTGGAACGCTGGACAAGCGCCTACATTGATAGACTTCATGAAAAATGTGAAGCTGAGAAATATGAAGGCAGCTTATCACAGGATCTGGATAAATTCCCTGTATGTCTGACAGGAGAAAGCGCCGCGTCTGAATTACGTCTTATGAACGCTTCAAAAATTGTCATGTACCGCTGGGGGAATATCAATGAGCTGATTATTCGCAACAGATGGAAAAAAAACAATGAAGGAAACATTGAAGTCCGCACAGCATTCTGGCCTGAAATCAGGACATTTAAGCCACTGGCTCCATATCTCCTTATTTATGCTGATCTTCTTGCGGAAAACGACAGTCGCTGTATGGAAACAGCCAAGCTCATTTACGATAAATATCTGAAAGAACAGCCCAAATGAATAATCCGGAAGAAATGATGGAAATCATTATTGCTGCGGCCTCTTCGTTGAGGATCGACATTATGCTGATCGGAGCATATTCGCGTGATTACTGGAAAAACCACTTTCAGATCAAAGCAGCAATCCGCAGTACCGAGGATATTGATTTTGCCTGTCAGATTCTTAGATGGAATGAGTATGAAGATTTATTTAATCTCCTTTTAAATCAGGGTGAGTTTACAAGAGATCGCCAACAGAGTCACAGACTATATTTTAGAAATGAATTTGCTGTAGACATCATTCCAATTGGCGGAATCGCCGATGAGAACGGAAACATAGAATGGCCTCCTGATTTTGACAGTTCGCTGTGTGTTCTGGGGTATGATGCGGCCAAAAATGACTCAGAAGCAATCAGTATAGGCACTTGCAGGATAAAGATTATTAAGCCTTACTGGCTGGCGCTTCTAAAACTTCAAGCCTACATAGAAACACCTTCAAGAAAAAAAGATCTTCAGGATTTCTACTTTCTTGTAAATTATTATTGTGATTTCATAGATGAAGATGAGCGCATTTACAAACACGAGTCTATTGACGCCGATATATTAAATATCAATGACTTTGACATTCGTATTGCAGCTGCTGCATTGATTGCCAGGGACTGTCTTCGATCATCCCGGAGCTCGGCATCAAGAGTTATAAAGAAGATTGTTGAATACAATAGGAATCACTCGTTAAGTGCCGCATTAGTTGCCACAATCCCGATGCTCCACGAAGACATTGCGGAACGAATCCTGTTGGCAATGTCTCAGGAATTGGACAGCTTCCGCTGAGGCTTCAGAAAGATTTCGAGACTCACGCTATCTTGTTTTCATTCTTAAAAAATCTAATAAGCCGACCGATTAAATTCGTGAGCTAAAAGGGGAAGACGCTTGAGTTGGCGGGAAAATGGATTATCTTAAGCAGTTTATCATGAAATTATTCCGGAGTAACTATTATGAGTAAGGTTTCAATAGAAACGATAAGGCACAGCGCAGCGCATATCATGGCGGCTGCCGTTCAGAATCTGTATCCAGACGCCAAATTCGACATCGGGCCGGCTACAGATGACGGCTTCTATTATGATTTCGACATGTCGCACAGACTGGTGCCGGAAGACCTCGAAAAAATCGAAGAGGAAATGAAGAAAATCATCAATTCCGGCGTGAAATTTGAGAGAAGCGAACCGACACGCGAAGAAGCCGTAAAGCTCCTCACCGCAGCCGGACAGAAATACAAGCTCGAACGTCTCGCCGACATTCCTGAAGGCAGTACTATAAGTTTCTATACATGTGGCGGATTCACCGATCTTTGCCGCGGCCCTCACGTCGAGCACAGCCGTCAGATCGGAGCATTCAAGCTCATGTCCATAGCCGGATCATATTATCGCGGCGACGAAAAGAATCCGATGCTCCAGAGAATCTACGGAATCGCTTTCGGAGACAAGAAGGAGCTCAACGAATACCTCAAGAGAATCGAAGAAGCCAAGAAGCGCGACCATCGCAAACTCGGCAAGGAACTCGAACTCTTCAGCGTGTCCGAAACAGTCGGGCCGGGTCTTGTTCTCTGGCATCCGCGCGGCGCCCTGATCAGAAATCTCATCGAAACTTTCTGGCGCGACCGTCATTACAAGAGCGGCTACGATTTGCTCTATACTCCGCATATCGGAAGAAGCAATCTCTGGGAGACAAGCGGACACCTTTCCTTCTATAAGGAAGGCATGTACTCGTCGATGGAAATCGATGAAACGGACTACTACGTCAAGCCGATGAACTGCCCGTTCCATATCGAAATATATAAAACCAGAATTCGTTCCTACAGAGAACTGCCGCTGAGATGGGCCGAGCTTGGAACAGTATACCGCTACGAAAAGAGCGGAGTTCTGCACGGACTTCTCAGAGTAAGAGGATTTACACAGGACGACGCTCACATCATCTGCACTCCAGAGCAGATTGAGAGTGAAATCGAAAACGTTCTGCGCTTCAGTCTTTCGATCTGGGAATGCTTCGGGTTCAAGGAGATCAAGGCATACTTGGCGACACGTCCCGCAAAGGCTGTCGGACAGCCCGAAAGATGGGAACAGGCACTTGTATCCCTCAAGAAGGCGATTGAAAAATGCGGACTTGACTGTGAAGTCGATGAGGGCGGAGGAGCCTTCTACGGTCCCAAGATCGACCTGAAGATAAAAGATGCTATCGGCCGCGAATGGCAGACAAGTACAATTCAGTTCGACTTTAATCTGCCGGAACGCTTCGACATGACTTATGTCGGAGAAGACGGACAGAAGCATCAGCCGTACATGGTACACCGTGCGCTCTTCGGCTCGCTGGAAAGATTCTTCGGAATCCTCGTCGAGCACTACGCCGGAGCCTTCCCGCTCTGGATAGCGCCGGAGCAGATCCGCATTCTGCCGATCACGGAAAGACAGCATGAAGCAGCTGAAAAAGCGAAGATATTCCTCCGCGAGCGCGGCTTCAGAGTCGAAACGGACTGCCGTTCCGAAAGCGTCGGAAGCAAGATAAAAGATGCAAGAAATATGCGCGTTCCTTATATTGCAGTGATAGGAGACCGCGAGGCTGAAACAGGAACTGCTTCAGTGCGTTCCCGCAGAGAAGACCAGCTTGGAGAAATGAGTCTGGAGGCACTTGCGGAAAAATTGCAGTCTGATCTTGATAAAAAGATCTGAGAGTATTATATTAATGTTTCACGGAGTAATTCCGCCCCAGGTAAAGGGCGGAAACTCATTAATTAAAATAAAAGAATTATAATAACCGGGAGGGCGTTCGAATCGCTAAGTTGATAAAATCAAACGACCGTGCTTTTGCCGGACGTGACATCAGACTGGTCGGACCTGACGGAGAACAAGTTGGAATCGTCAAGTTCGAGAAGGGTGTAGAAATGGCCAAGGCCTCAGGCCTGGATGTTGTAATGGTCTCTGAAAACTCAGAGCCGCCTGTCTGTCGAATAATGGACTTCGGCAAGCTCAGATATGAGCAGAAGAAGAAAATTAAAGACCAGAAGAAACATTCAGTAGCCCAGAAGGTCAAGGAAATCAAACTGCGCGTAGGTATAGATACCCATGATTACGGGTACAAGACTGAACACGCACATGAGTTTCTGGAGAAAAATCACAAGCTCAAGATAACACTTGCGTTCAGGGGCCGCGAAATGGCTCACAAGGACATGGGCTTTCAGTTGATTGAAAAGGTCATTGAAGATCTTAAGGATGTCGGTATTCCGGACGGTACGCCGAAGCTCATCGGACGAAATCTCTGCATATCGTTTTCCCCCAAGGGAAAATAAGATTTCAGAAAGCCGTAACGGGGTTTTGTAACCCCTGATTATATGAGCAGAACCTGATACACTCCGTTCCTGCTGTTGAAGCGGGTTGAAACGGAAGGGTAGTTCTGCGCTGCTGCTGAACCGGCTGGCATCGGCCTCAGCAGAAGTTAAAACAAAAAAGACTATAGAAATTAAGGAGAACTAACGATGCCCAAAATGAAGACAAGAAAGTGCGTTGCAAAGCGCGTAAAAAGAACAGGTACAGGCAAGTACCGTCATGCCAAGGCTGGAAGACGCCATCTCATGACAGGAAAATCCGCTAAGCACAGACGTCGTCTCAGAAAAGACGGAGCCGTCAAGAAGTGCGAAGAAATAAGACTCAAAATGGCTCTGCCCTACGGTCTTTAATTCATAACCATTAGCGGGAATATTTTCCTGATTATCCCATAAGGAGATTTTGAAATGAGAGTTACATGTGCAGTTCCTTCAAGAAAACGCCGTAAGAGGGCATTGGAGAGAGCAAAAGGTTTTTACGGTGCAAGCAGTAAGCGCATACGTACAGTATATGATGCAATAGATCACGCAGACGCCCACGCATACGTTGGACGTAAGCAGAAGAAACGTCAGTACAGAAGACTCTGGACTATTCGTATCAACATTGCATGCCGCATGAACGGCGTGAACTACAGCCAGTTCATCAACGGTCTCAAGAAGGCCGGAATCGAACTCAACCGCAAGGTTCTTGCCGACATCGCGGTAAGAGATGCTGCTGCATTTAAAGCGCTCGTCGAAAAGACAAAGTCTGTCGCCTGCGCCTGCTAAGCAAGCAATCATAAATATCATATATTATCAGGCGAGGAACGCGATAAAAGGCTTCCCCGCCTGTTTTATTTTACAGAAAACCATAACAATGCATCACCGAAGGACTGAGAGCAGCTCAATCCTGAAGGATGGAATCAGAAAACTATGCCGGATATAATCAAAGACATCAATCAGATAATTGAGGATGCTGAAAAGAGTCTTGTCGAGGCCAAAAGCGAAGCGGATGCTGAAGCAGTCCGAGTCAAGGTCACGGGAAGAAACGGCGCCCTCACCGCTCTCAGTTCAACAATGGGCACACTTCAGCCTGAAGAAAGAAAAGCCGCAGGTCGCGCTTTCAACGAAGCCAAAAACAAGTTTCAGGCGCTCCTTGATCAGGCTCTTGAGCGTATCAAGGACAGCTCCGCTTCCTCGGGCGCATCGTCAATCGACGTAACTTTGCCGGGAAGAAAATGGGGATGCGGCAGAAAGCATCCCGTAACCAGAGTCATCGACGACTGCGTGGCGGCCTTCCGCAGAATGGGCTATGTTGTCGCGGCAGGACCTGAAATCGACACCGTCTGGCACAACTTCGACGCGCTTGCCCCGAGACCAGTGAGCAAAGCGAAAAATGTAGGCCTTTCATCACTTTGAAATTGTGTGTGAAGGC
>JAKJHH010000085.1 GCA_022703965.1 Verrucomicrobiota bacterium | reverse complement strand
CTGAAGCGCTTCTGTGGCATAAGCTCTGATATCGTCCTCGTAGCGGACAATGTCGATACGCTCGCCGTTGAGCTCCTGAGTAATATTTCTGACGCGCATTCCGCGCATTCCTACGCATGCACCGATCGGATCAACGGACGGATTCTTGCTGCGAACCGAAATCTTGCTGCGGTTTCCGGGATCGCGGGCAACGCCCATGATCTCAACTATTCCGTCGTGTATTTCTGTAACTTCACGCTCGAACAGCTTCTTTACGAAGTTCGGTGTCGCACGTGAAAGAATCAGGCTCGGGCCTGAACCTGCGGTATCGACCTTGACGAGCAGAGCGTTGATTCTGTCACCGACAACATACTGTTCGCCGTTAACGCGCTCTCTTGAAGGAATAATACCTTCAGCTTTATGAAGATCGATAATGATATTGCCTGATTCAAAACGGCGGATTTCGCCGTTGACGATCTCGCCGACCTTCTCCTGAAACTCTTCCTTCACAATGACTTTTTCAGCCTTGCGCAACTGCATCATGATAGCCTGTTTGGCTGTCTGTGCAGCGATTCGTCCGAAGTTTCTGGGAGTAACTTCCCACTGAATCTTTTCGCCGACCTGAACGTTCGGGAATTTCTCCCTGGCACGGTCAATGACAATCTGGTCGTTATTGGGTATGGATTCGACTACTTCGAGTCTGGCCCATGCTTTGATTTCGCCTGTTTTTCTGTCAATCTTGATATCCAGTTCGCTGGCAGGGTGAATGCTCTTTCTCGACGCTGAAAGCAGTGCCTTTTCGACAGCATCAACAAGTACCTCACGGTTAATACCGCGTTCCTGCTCTATGTATTCAAGTATTGTAAGCAACTCGTTGTTCATAATTCCGCACCTGCTCCAGTTATTTCGTTCTTCAAATGTATATAAAAAAAGCGGGTCTTTGCCCACTCCATTCCTGATACAGCAAAATGTCCATTTATTAAATATAGTTCATCCAAAATGATTCTTCAAGTCAGCTCGTTTTTAATAATCTTCTTTTAAAAGACGGCACTTGAAAAAGCTCCGCTTTCTGAATATCTTCTAGCATAGCTTATTAGAACATGGAGAGGTAACTTAATGTACAAGGTTCTTATCACCGGAGCACTGCACCCGCTGGCAATCGATTCGCTTAAAGCCGAACCGGACATCGATCTGGTTTACAAGCCCGATCTCCCCATGGACGAAATCAAAAAGATCGCAGCCGATTTCGACTGCATGGTCTCACGTTCCGAAACACCTGTCAAAAAAGACCTTATCGACTGCTCTCCCAAACTTAAGGTTATCGCTCGTGCCGCTGTCGGTTACGGCAACATCGATGTCGATTACGCCACCGAAAAAGGCATTCTGGTTTTCAATACTCCCGCCAAGAACACAAACTCTGCGGCGGAACTTACTTTCGGCCTCCTCCTTGCCGTCATCAGAAACATACACCTTGCCGACAAGAACATGCGCAACGGCGGCTGGGACAGACATCGTTTCAACGGACGGGAACTCACCGGCAAGACAATCGGCCTCATCGGACTCGGAAACGTCGGACACCGCATGGCAAGATTCTGTCAGGGCTTCGACATGAAGGTGCTCGCATACGACCCCTATATTCCGGATGAGACATTTAAAGTCAACCGCGCTGAAAAAACAGATTTGGAAACACTCATCAAAAGTTCCGACATCATTTCAGTCCACGTTCCGAAGAACAAAGAAACTGTTAATATGATCGCGCGCGAGCACTTCCTTAAAATGAAGGACTCGGTTATAATCCTGAACGCGGCACGCGGCGGCATCATCAACGAAGCCGATCTTCTGGAATTCCTGAAAAACGGAAAAGTCTCCGGCGCCGGTATCGACACATGGGATGAGGAACCTCCAGTCAACAACCCATTCGCCAAACTGGACAACGTCGTGATGACTCCGCACATCGGAGCATCGACAGAAGAAGCGCAGTACAGAATCGCCGAATTCCTTGCCGCAGAACTGCCAAAGGCGCTCAGGGGCGGAGTAGTAGAGTCTCCGGTCAACATGCCGCAGATCAGAATGCTCGAAGGCAATCTGATGTCATCTTACGTTGTCCTCAGCGAAAAACTGGGACTATTCGCGGCTCAGTTCATGGACTTCAAAGCAGACATGCTCAAGTGCATTTTCAGAGGCGACATCAGCGGAAAAGACTGCCGTCTGCTCCGTCTGGCATTCCTCAAAGGATACCTCGGCTACGCATCGGAATACGTCGGCTACGTCAACGCGGAACTCAGAGCAAAAAGTCTCGGACTGCATGTGAGCGATGTGGAAGATCCGCTTTTCAACGACTACTCAGGAGCGGTCAAATTCGTGCTCTCAGGTGAAGGCAGAGAATTCGAGATCGGCGGAGTCGTCTTCCCCGGCCCCCATCCGCGCATCACGCTGGTGGACGGCTATGTCTACGAGGCCGCACCGGAGGGCAACTTCCTGCTGGTCAGAGCTCACAACAAACTCGGCGTACTTTCGGACATATCAAGCGTACTTGATAAACATTCCATGCTCATCAACCGAATCGACTTTTCGGAAAGCAAGACAAGGAAAAGAACAATGTTCATGTTCAAACTTGCCTCTCCAGTCACTGACGAACTGATCGGAGAACTTTCAAAGCTCGATGGCGTAAGCATGGCAAGACGAATAAAAATCTAAGCTCGGGGGGGCTGCATGGCCGCATTCTCATTAAAATCAATATTCGGCGGAGACAGTCAGGACAAGACGGAGCATCAGCCTCCTCAAGTCAATCATAATGCCGTTTTCAGTTCACTTCCCTTCATGTTCATCCTCACTGACGGAGAAGGCAATATCCTGAACATGAATGAAAAGGCGCAGAGTCTCATCTCCGCAAAAAACGCTCATGCGGAAAACTTGAAGGTATGGGAGGCCATCGCCTTCATACATGACTACAAAGCTTCTTTTGATCGTGCAGTCGCCAATCAGCAAGTCGAAAAGGTCAGCCAGATTCCGGTCGCAGGGTCAAGCGGCGATACAGTGAATTATATGGACGTAAATTTTTCCCCCTTCACAGATGACGGCAAAACCTTTGTCTCCGTCTTCATCGAGGACGTAACTGTCACTGTCAAAAAGGATGAACATCTCCGTCAGGCGCAGAAGATGGATTCCGTAGGTAATCTTGCTTCCGGCCTTGCCCATGACTTCAACAACGTCATCGGCGGCATAGAAGGAACCTTCTCATCCATAAAATATTCCATAGACAACGCCTCTGATCTCGCCGCGCTGAAAAGTGAAATCACAAGCGATATGGAGATCATTGATGAATCAATAAATCACGGAAAGGACATTATCCAGCAGCTTCTTTCAATCTCAAGACGCAAGGAAATGCCCTTCTCGCCTGTCGATCTCAATCAGGTTGTAAATAACGTCGCCAAAATCTGTGCGAACACCTTCCCGCGCAGCGTAAAAATAGAATCAACTCTCTTTGAAGGCAACGCAATGCTGATGGGCTATCCCACCCAGCTTGAACAGATGCTCCTGAATCTTTCAGTCAACGCCTGCCACGCAATGACAATCATGCGCAAGGAGAATGAAAGACAGGGCGGTACGCTAAGTCTCTTCACTGAAAAAATTGCGGTAGGACACAATCTTTCCGCCTATATTCCTGAGGCTGTCGAAGGTGAATACTGGATGCTGACAGTCGGAGACAGCGGCGTCGGAATCCCGCGTGAAGTCCTTCCTAAAATTTTTGAACCGTTTTTCACCACAAAAGACCGCGACAAAGGTACAGGACTTGGTCTCGCGATGGTCTACAACGTGGTGCGTCAGCACAAAGGCTTCATCGACATATTCTCCGAACTGGGACAAGGCACAAGCTTCCTCATATTCCTGCCGGTCATGAAGGCAAACGCATAAGCTTACGCTTTGAGATCGGGCATGCGCGGATCGAAGAAGACGTTTCCAGCGTAAACGTGCGGAAAGCCGCGCGAGACCGCATATTCCTGAATCGAATAGATCAAGGGAGCCGGAGTCCTCGGACTGGCGTCATATTCAAAATCGGGATGATATGCTGTAAAGTGCAAGGGAGTTTCTATTCCAAGCTTAGACTCAACCCAGTTAAGATATGCGTCAAGCATCTCTGGCGAATCGTTTTTACCGGGAATTATGAGATTCGCAAGCTCAAGATGACCTCCGATTGAATTGTAATACTCACAGAAATCCAGTACAGGCTGCAAATGTGCCTTGGTCATCTCCATATAGAAGTCTTCCGAAAAGCCTTTCATGTCGATATTGGCGGCATCCATCAAGGGAGCGATGTCTTTAGCTGCTTCGAGCGTCATATATCCGTTGGAAACGAGTATGTTCTTGAGTCCTGCCTCGCGGGCAAGTCTGGCAATGTCCATCACGTATTCGCCGAAAATTGTCGGCTCGCTGTATGTGTAGGAAATGGACTGACAACCATGACGCAAAGTCAGCTCGACAATCTTTTCTGAACTGTAGTATTCATAGCGTCGCTTTTCGAGGTAATAGCCTCGTGAGAGATGATGATTCTGGCAGAAAATGCAGTATAGATTACAGCCTAGAGTCCCCAGTGAAAACGTGCGTGTTCCGCGCATGAAATGATAAAGCGGCTTCTTCTCAATCGGATCAATCTGTAAAGCGACGGGATATCCATAGGAAAGAGAATAGAGAACCCCTTCCTCGTTTTTCCTGACCGCACAGAAACCTGTTTTGCCGTCGGCTATTCTGCAATATCTCGGACAGAGACCGCATTTGACAAAGCCGTTATCTTCGGAAGTCCACCACAAAGCTTTATGTAAATTTGCCTGATTCATTTTCTACTCCGTTCCTAATTTAATTTGCCCCGAAAAGAAAAGAAATACAAGCAAACTCTCAACTTATAAGAAAAGCGCTATTCATTAATTTTCCGTCGGGGTATTGACAATCGGGGAAAGATTTTGTATAATTGGTTATGACCATATAACCAAGATAAAAAAATCATGAGTATACCGAAATACAGTCAGGCAGCAGAACAAATCAAAGAGCTGATAATATCGGGACAGCTCAAAGCCGGAGAAAAACTGCCTCCGGAAAGAGATTTGTGTATTGCCAACGATATATCCAGAATCACTCTCAGGGCGGCTCTGGATCTGCTGGAAAAGGATGGTTATATACGTCGCGAACAGGGACGCGGTACCTTCATAAGCTCAGAAAGCGGCAGGAAACAGAACGGAAATTCAGGTAAAATAGTCGCAATGGTCTTTTCTTCGTTTCATGAAAGAGTCGAGGAAAGCTTCTTCACAATGGGAGTATTCCGGGCTCTGCGCGACATCTTTACAGATGACGGAACCTGCGTATGCATGATACAGCTCAAAAAAGGCGCATCTTTTGCAGAACATATAAAGGAAAGCGGCATATCCGAGGACTCATACAAAGACGGAATCATATTCTCAAGCTATGAGATACAGCCCGCGGACGTCGAAATGCTGGAACAGAAAAAAATTCCGTTCTGTCTGCTTGGAAAAAGCAGTCTGCCTTCTGTTCCGCAGATAAACGCGGATCACTTTGGCGAGGCCTACGGCGTCATGAAAAAAATACTGGAGCTGAATCATCGTCAGATAGCGATAATAGACGGTCCGGAAGGTAAAGCCTATATAGATGACCGCATCCGCGGTTACAAGCAGGCACTCAAAGAAGCGGGAATGAGCTGGAAGGACATCCTGTTTTTCCCGACTAACTCATGGGAAAAGGAACTCGGAATAGAGGCTGCCGGAAAACTTCTCGGAAGCGGTAGAAAGTTCACGGCTCTGATAAGCGGAGGAGATTATTCTTCACTCGGAGTCCTTCAGGTATTATGGAGAAACGGGCTTAGAATACCGGAGGACAGTTCCTTTGTCTTCATAAACCTCTTTCCTGAAATAGCTTCGTGCCTGCATCAGAATTTTACCGGAACGCTGCCGGATATGAAAAAACTTGCGGCTGAAGCGGCTGAAATCATCAGGAGCAGAGCTCAAGGCAAACTGATTCTTAACATGAATCGAATAGTTCCAGTCCTTCATTTTGAAGGCGAAACGTGTAAACTAATCAAATGATTACAATATAACAAAATAAGGTGAATGAAATGCTGAGTAAATTCTTCAAAAGCATTCTCGTCGCGGTTCCGCTGATTGCGGGAGGATTTGTTGCATACGCATCAGATTCCGAAGACTGCGCCAGAATTGATCTCAACGCGGAAAAAGACGGACTCACAATAACAGTGCTCGAAAAATCACAGGACTGCGGAACCAAAAAGCAGAACTGGGGCAGCACCGAAACCAGAGATCAACGTCTGACTATCTTCCCGACTGCCGCAAAAGATATCTGGACAAGTTCATGGATCACCTTCAAAACAGATAAAGACGGAACTGTTAAATTATCGCTCCTTGGCCCATGGATTCCAAACGACAGCAAGCAGGAACCCGTATGGATCGAATATGATGAAATAAGCGCCGAAGGAGCTGAACTCAAAGACGGCTCGTTTGAAGACGGCAAAGCCTGGTCGATGTCCGATGAAAACAAGATCAGCGGACGCGACAAAGCTCTTTCGGGTTCAAAATCCGTAAAGGCATGGCACAACAGATCGGTCTCGCAGACAATATTCGTCAAGGCCAATCATCCTGTGACACTGAAGTTCAACTGCCGCAAATATAATCCTGACGCTAAATATGCAAATGACGACAAATTCCTTGACTTGAGCAAAGTTGCGAATATGGCTCTCAAGGATGAAAAAGCAGGAGACGGCCAGGGCGGCTGGAGCGATCAGGGACCGGAAAACGACTTCGCCACACTCGACATCGAAAGAAATTTCTTTGCCAACGTTCCCTTCAAGCTCATAAATCCTGTAAAGAACAGCGACAAGGCGGTTCTCGTCTTCAGCAGCAAGAATCTTTCAAGCACAATCAGCTTGAAAGAAGCTCAGGTCGACGCAAGCGGAGTTTCAGCATCATACCTTTATATTCTCCATACAATGTGCTGGGGACTCAAGGACAAAAAGGAACTCGTGGGCAAAATTGAAGTTACGCTGAAAAACGGCTCAAAAAAGACTTTTGATGTCGTCAACGGCGTCGATATCACGGACTGGTGGAAACCGGTTGATCTCACAAACGCAATTGTGGCCTATGAAAAGGACAACAAGCAGGCAAGCGTCGGCATATACGTCTCAAGATTCAAGATTTCGGATAAAGCGGAAGAGCTTGCAAGCGTGAAGCTCATCGGCGAAGGCGGAAGCGGAATCTGGATTGTCCTCGGACTCACTGCTTCGACAAAAGACTATCCCAAGCCCGCAGCAGGCATAGTGACATTCAAGGCTGATGATATCTGGAAAGTCGTCAACACATCCGACATCAACGTCAAAAAAGGCTCCGCACTTGATCTATCCGACATGATCGACGACTCAACATGCGGCTCAAACGGACGCGTAATCGTCAATCCGGAAGGCAAGCTCGCCTTCGAGAAGGAACCGACAAAACCCGTCCGTTTCATCGGATGCAGCATACATCTTGACATCATAGGAAAAATGGACAAAGACAGCATAGAGACATATGCCGAGCAGATCAGAATTCAGGGCTATAATCTGGTTCGTTTCCACTTCCCGGAATTTTTCCTCATGAAAAACGCAAAGAAAGAACTCGAACTTGATCCCGAGTCTCTGGATAAGATGTTCTACTTTGTAAAGTGTCTGAGAAACAGAGGAATCTATCTCTACTTCGACATAGTGACATCGTGGAGTGCCTACATGCCCGGCACAGGCTGGGGCGACGCTGCCAAAAACATGCACCTAAAGAGCAGAATCTATACGGAATCCGCAGTTCGCGCACACTGGGAAAAAGTTCTCAACACAATGCTCGGAACAGAGAATCCGTATACAGGACTCAAGCTCGCTGATGATCCGGCAATCGCCGCAATCCTTTTCTTCAACGAACAGGAAATCACGTTCATCCGCGATGAGATCGACCGTCCCGGCACAGATACAGCCTGGCAGAAATGGCTGAGACACAAGTACGAAAAGCCCGAAAATCTCGCAAAGGCCTGGAAGCTTGATTCCGTAGATTTCGAAGAGCAGAAATTCCAGTTCCAGTATCTTCAGGAAAACACAACAGGTCAAAAGAGCATTGACGCGGCTCTCTTCATTGCCGATCTCGAAAGCAGCCTGCTCAAGTTCTTCAACACAGCGCTTAAGAAGACAGGTTACAAGGGGCTCACAAGCCAGTTCGACGCGAACAAGTGCCTTGAAATGGATTATGTAAAGCGCAATATGGATCTCATCGTGATGCACGCATATTACGCGCATCCATCCAAATTCATCCATAACGGTTCAACGATGAGCCAGAGAAGCTCGCTTGAGAAAGCAGCCGATTACTGGAGACATTTCGCAGGAACCCGCTACCTCGGCAAAGCGTACTTTGTCACTGAATATGGCCATGTCCAGTGGAATCGTTACAGATACGAAGAAGGCTTTGTGATGGGCGCATATTCCTCATTCCAGGGCTTCGACGGACTTATGGTTCATGCCACCCCTGTGGATACAAAAGTCGAAGATCCGATGCGTCCTTTCTGGATTGCAAGAGACCCGATAGGAAGAGCCTCGCAGGTCATAACACAGCACCTCTTCATCAGACAGGACGTCAAACCTGCCGACAAGTCGATTGCAGTCATCCTCAACCACAAGTCAGTCTTTGAGGACGGCAACGCAATGCAGAATCTGGACAAACAGAGCGAACTTGCGCTGATGACCGGATTCGGCATCTGCTGGGATAAGATTCCCGAAAAAATCAATGACAAGGTCGAAGCCTGCGCGCTCTATAACAGACTTCCCCTTCTCAGAAGTATTCCTGAAACATCGGCAAAGGAATACGACAGCGCAGCAGCATTCAACTATCTCAAGAACAGCCGCATTCTCCCTGGCACCAACAAGAGCAATTTCGAGAAGGGAATCTACGAGACCTCGACAGGTGAAGTAGCTCTCGATAAAAACAGAAAGATCATGAGAGTCTCGACGAAGCGTTTCGAGGGTGTAAGCTTTGTCACTCCCGAACCTTTTGCCCTGCCCTCTCTAACCGTTACAAATGTAACAGTTCCTAGTTCAATCGCTCTGATGAGCAGAACTGAAAAGCCTCTTGCCGAAACGGACAGAATGCTTCTCGCGATCTCCACAGACGCGGTCAACAGCGATTCCGTCTACAATACAAACAGAACCATAGTCATAAACAACGGCAAACTTCCGGTTCTCATGCAGACAGGACTCTTTGAATTTGAAATCGCCTGTAAAGATCCAGAGCGCTTTGAAGTATGGGCTCTCGGACTCGACGGCAGCAGAAAAGAGCTCATCAAAAGCAGTGTTTCAGGGGGAAAACTCGTATTCTCAATCAACACAGCGGAGCTCAAGGACGGCCCGACACCTTTCTTTGAAATCAAGGAAAAGAGCTCAGCAGTCGGCAAACTCCTTGGCTTCTAAACCTGGAGCAAAACTATGAACAAGCAGAAGAAAGCAAAATTCACGCTGATAGAATTATTGGTAGTAATTGCGATCATCGCAATACTTGCCTCAATGCTGCTTCCTGCTCTCGCGAAATCGCGGGAGCAGGCTCAGACAATGCGCTGCAAGGCAAACCTGAAACAGCTTGTCAGCGTCCTGATAGACTACTCCGACTCAAACGGAGGCTATCTGCCCAAAGCCGATTACGCTCCGCCGGAATACTCTCCGACCCGCTGGAGCAGCTGGGCTCTCAGACTCTCGGAACACTCCGGAATTCCGGATATCCGTGACAAGCCCGCTGCCAGAGGCGGCAGCATATTCTTCTGCCAGAAGGCCGAAACCATTTACAAATCACCAAACAGCGACGGCAAAAACTACAGCTATAATTTCAATGTCAATTCATTGAAACTAAGCAGGATTAAGAATTCAATCATGCTGCTCGCAGACGGTAATTACAACAAAACAGGACTCTATTATTCAAATGGCATGTCCGAAGGCATGCCTCCGGAAACACCTCATGCCTCCATCTACACCAATGCAGTCATGACGGACGGACATCTGGAAGTCTTCAGAAAACCGGTAGAAAGCAAATACTGGTACGCTCAGTAATTTTGAGAAAAACTATTCAAAAGAGGCGGAACAGAGATTAGCATTGCGCTAATATTCTGTTCCGCTTTAATTTTATCCTATTGATTGAATCGTGCCTGATGCTATTGTAAGGCGCAACAAGAAAAACGTGAAGTTATTCAGGAGTAAAGAAAAGATGAAAACATCAGTACTCGGCATGGTTTTAGCCGGCGGTGAGGGGACAAGACTTTTCCCCCTGACAGAACAGAGAGCTAAACCTGCGGTTCCGTTCGGCGGCAAATACCGCATCATAGACTTTGTTCTCAGTAACTTTGTCAACAGCGGAATCAACAGTATCTTCGTCATAACACAGTTCAAATCGCAGAGCCTGATGGAACTCATCATCAACGGCTGGAACATCTCAAGCGCCCACGCGAAAGGCCGCTTCATCATCCCGGTGCCCGCTCAGATGCAGACACAGGACAGAAGCTGGTATCTCGGTACAGCCGATGCCATCTACCAGAACATCCACCTTATTGAAGACTTTGACCCTGAACATGTTGCAGTCTTCGGAAGCGACCACATCTACAGAATGGACATCAGCCAGATGGTCAACTTCCATGTAAAGAACAACGCCATGGCCACAGTCGCCGCCATCCCTGTGCCGATTGAGGAAGCCGACCAGTTCGGAATCCAAAGATCCGACTCCCATGCCGAATAACCCGAAAATGGCTCTCGCATCCATGGGCAACTACATTTTCAACTCCAAGGAAATGATCGAGCTTCTCAAGAAGGACTACAGCCAGAAGGGCAGCAGTCACGACTTCGGAAAAGACATCCTTCCTTCCATCGTCGACACCAAACGTCTCTACGCCTACAATTATCACACCAATCAGATATACGGCAGCAGACCCAATGAAGAACCCTACTGGAGAGATGTCGGAACAATCAAGGCCTTCTTTGATGCCAACATGGATCTTAGAAACACCTCTCCCCTGCTTGATCTTTACAACAGCCATTGGCCGATATACAACTACCATTACAGCCTGCCGCCCGCCAAATTCGTTCATAACGAAGAAGTCGACCGCGACGGTCTTCCCAGAATCGGCAAAGCCATCAACTCGATTGTCTGCGACGGATGTATCGTCTCCGGCAGTACTGTTACGAATTCGGTTCTCTTCAACTCCGTCAGAGTACACAGCTACTCGACAGTTCAGAACTCGATTCTTCTCAATGGCGTTGACATCGGCGAGCATTGCAGAATTAAAAATACAATCATCGACAAGCACGTACACCTGCCCAAAGGCACTGTCATCGGCTACAACAGAGCCGACGACGAACAGAGATTCTACGTTGTCGATTACGATAAAGAAGCCGGCACCTGGCTTACAGTCATCCCCAAGGACAGAAACTACAACAAAGTAGAACTGCCCAAGCTGATGCCCCTCCCCCCGAGCGGAGAATAAGCCCGGTCATTCTTATTGAATGTCCAAAAGCCGCAGTGACTCCAAGTCCTGCGGCTTTTTTTGCACATCATAAGCCTCTATTGATTATTACTCTTGAAGCAGTTCAAAAAATGGGGTTGGGCCATTCTTCAAAACAGAACTGTCAATATTAATCTTTAATAGCCCATCCTCAAAGCTTGATGCCAGTTTCTCACGACGGGATCCGTCTAAAGCAAGAGCATAGACAGCCATAGCCCCGCGATGCTTCAGGGACAAATCAAAGTTCCCGCAGCGCATCAGGATTGGTGTTGTCCCCTGCTCCAACATGTTAATCCCATCGGAAGAAAGTTCCATTCCGCTATTAGCGGTTTCTGTAGAAATTATCAGGATAATCCTTTTGCTGTCAAATAGCGTCCTTCCATCCAGAGCGACTGCGGCAACAAGAGCATTGACACTTAAAGAGTTCACAGTCAAGCAGTCAAGTACTTCAGAACGTCCTGCCTTCATTGTAACGGCTTCTGTTCTTGGAGTGACGGCTTTCAAAAGCTGTTCTTTGGCACGCATTGTCAACTCTCCGGTTTCGTTCTGAAAAATCGCATCCTTCGGAGAGCTGATATTATTGCTCGACAGTATGCCTTTGAATTTTAGCATGTCTGTAAATGTCGATAGATCGGAATTATTCTCCTTCACTACGGTGCTTGAAAACCATTCGCCTGTAATAGCCTCTGAACCGCCTTCCGGCTGCAAAATGATTTCAGGTTCAGTAGACTTGGATTGAGCTGCCGAAGGAAGATCTGAAAAAGCAATGCTGAATCCCGTCATCAAACCGATTTTTCCTTGTGCATCAGTAGCAGGGAAAGATCTTGCATTCCTATTTTTATTCAAATAAGCTGACGGAAAAACAAGCTGTACAGATCTCTTCGCAGTCTGCACATCGACTCTGGCAAAAAGAAAAGCAGAAAGCAACTCATTTGCCCTGCCAACCGGAGAACTTGAAACATCAAAAGCCCCTAATGCTGCATCACCATAATCCATTGAAACAGGGTCTGCATGCACAATCAAGGCAGAGTAGTCCTGAAAGGATGAATAGGCAGGAAAAAGCAGTCCTCCCTCATGCTGCCATGGATTCCAGAAACCATGATTCCATTCTGTTACAAGAAATGGACTGTTGGCAAAGCGGAGAGCATTATTAGCATACCAATAAGAGCCAGGAAGACTGCTCCCCTGAGTAACTTTCTCCAGAGAATCGCCTGTCGGATGCGCAAAATAACAGTTTATAGCCGTTGTTTCACTGTTTTCCCAACGTAATGCTGCAAAATTCATAAGATTTGAGTGATTGTACTGCGCAGTAAGCCCTTTATAACCTATTTCCTCAATATTCTTTTTAAACCACAGCAGATTCTCCTTTGCCAGACTGGCAATGAAAAGAGCGAATTCATTGGACATAGGATTTTCCTGCGAAAGCGGCAATGCATAAGCATCTGCGACATGGCGTATCCCAGGCACTTTAGAATCCAGCCAAAGACGCCATTTGGCCTCATAAGCAGTCTTGGTCTCCGGATCAAGTTTTTCAAGGACCCCCTTACTGGTTCCTCCATCAAGTTCGTTATAATATTCTATAAATGCTATTGCAGGCTCATCTTTCCAGGCAAGCCCTGTATATGGATTAACGTGCTTTAACAGATGCTCAGAAAAACGCCTCCAGCAGTTTCTGACATCCGGATCGCCAATCAACATTTTCGCTTTAGATAGATTCCTTTCTTTCCATGCCTTCGCAAGATCTTTTTTTCCTGCACCGTGAAGAGCCGGAGACATATAAACATATATGCCCTGCTCCTTGCATTTGGCAATGAACCAGTCCATTAAATCCTGGCGCTGAGGATTGGGAATGCAGTCCTCAGCGGCTCCCTCCATCAAAAAGCCGTCAAAGAGAGTTATACGGATCATATTGTAGCCCTGAAGTCGGGCGGAACGGATAAAAACAGAAAATTGTGATTTGACCGCTTCCATGTCTTCATTCGAAAGATGCTTTCGTTTTGCCCAAAATGCCTTACCAGCGGAAGAATACATTTGCCACCAGTTGAAACCGAAAAATCTGATGCTCTTTTCAGGTGCGTCTTCAAAGGCAAGACGTCCTGCCTTGGAGACAATGACCCTCCCATGCTTTCCTGCCGGTCCTGACTCAACTAGCGAAGATAGATCCAAAGCAGAGTCAGCTTTAACCTGCAATGACTTGATATCAACAGCCTTCCATTGCGTGTCAGCGGCAAAACGTCTTGGTGCGTCTGCCTTAAAGATATGATCTTCAGTGGAAAGAGTGGCTCCGATCACAATCCAAACGACTTTTCCATTCGATTTGAATTCTACAGAACTGACCTCACGCGAAACAGATGAGATTTCAAACTTGCTGAGGTATACTCCGACATTGACAGCCCCGTGGCTTTTAAGCACTGCTGGTTTTCCATTCTCCAATCTACCGGCATTCCACCAGTCTCCAATGTCTATACCGGTACGCAGTTCCTTACTTACTGAACTGCCGTCAGAAAAATTCACTTCAATGGAGGCGATTGCCGTTCCTTTTGCTTCAACATTCCAACAACTTGCATGGAGAAGATACAAAAATCTGGCCTGCGGACGCGGCTCCGTCAATTTTATACAGACAGCTTTGAGCCCTGTTTTTGCATGCTCATTATCAAAAGTCAGAACAGCTTTTCCGCTGTTTTCAGCAGGATTCAGGACAGAAAAACTGACTGCATCATAATCCTTGCGTCTGAAATCAAATCCATTAAAATCGTTCTCGGGCCCCTGATCAGACCAACCTCCTTTTCCATCTCCGGCAAGATCATCTTTAAATCCCATGTTCGCAAATTTGGAGAAGTCCAGATTAAAATCAAGCGCATATCCATTGCAAAACAAAAGTGATATCACTGCCAAACAAACTGTCAAGACCATGTAATTCATTATAACTCAACTCCATTTTTATTTCAGCGGACGAAAATCAGAATCAAAGAGCACCGCAGATGTATAGACAAAGCTCCTCACATGTCCATCAGCAAAAACAAAATTTGAACTTCTTGCGTGATTCCATGCGGGAGCGTTGACTGTCGCAAAATTCCCTGTGTAAAACGAGTAGATGCTCCAGTAAGCAGCACGATTGAAATTGTACGGACATTCCGAAAAATTCATTTCTCCGACTATTACACTTCCAGGAAGAATTGTATTGAATCGCCTGACAAGATGCGGATTACCACTTCCGTCATCATAGCCCCAGCCTCCTCCTTCTGAACTACTGTACTTAAGTGTGGCTTTATAGTTTGAAACATAGAGATTCTTAGGAGTAAGTCCAGATGGCCAGCATTGAGATTCTCCCGCTGCTGGCACAGCAGGACAGAAATAAACTCCTCTGGGCGCACCGTAAAGTGTTCTATAGCTGTCGCTGGTCACATAGCCGCCTGCTCTCACATACTCATTCATAGTCAGCGAATTCATCCCGTCTCCCACAAGCGGAGTATATCCTTCAAAATCACATGTATACATAAGCGCACCTGCGTAGATCTGCCGCATGTTGCTTGTGCAGGAACTTCGTTTGACAATACCTTTAGCCGCTGAAAGTGCAGGAAGTAACATAGACGTTAAAATAGCAATGACAGCAATCACAACGAGCAACTCTATCAAAGTGAATGCCATGTTACCTTTACGGCGGCGAGAACTGCAAGTACGTTTATGGCATTCAACAACTTTTA